>JACQJQ010000222.1 GCA_016204945.1 Elusimicrobiota bacterium | reverse complement strand
GCCTCGGCCCGGTCTCGATCCTGATCAACGGCGCCGCCGCCAATTTCGCGCGCCCGAGCGAGCTGCTGACCTCGGTCCGCTTCCGCAAGGTCGTCGATATCGTCCTGCAGGGCGGCTTCAACTGCGCGCTCGAGGCCGGACGGCGCATGCTGCCGCGCGGCGAGGGCGCGATCGTGAGCCTGCTCGCGTCCTACGCCTGGACGGGCGCTCCCGGCTTTCTCCCCTCGGCGGCGGCCAAAGCCGGCCTCCAGGCCATGACCAAGACGCTCGGCGTCGAGTGGTTCGGCCGCGGCGTGCGCGTCAACGCCGTCTGCCCCGGCGTCATCGACACGCCCCAATCGCGCGAGCGCCTGTGGCCCGAGGAGTGGATGCGGCAGGCGCTGCTCGACGGCGTCCCCGGCCGGAAGTTCGGAACCGAGGAGGACGTGGCCAACGCCGTGCTTTTCCTGTGCGCTCCCGAGACGCGCTACGCGGCGGGCGAGACCATCGTCGTGGACGCGGGCGCCTCCCTCGGCGGCCTGCCCTACCTGCGCTTCATCGAGAAAGCCGGCGTGGTGCGCAGGCGGAAATAATCGAGGGGCCCCCGCGCGGGGAGCCCCTCGATTTCAATGCAAGCCGCCGGCCTCAGGCGTGCTCGTGGTGCTTGGCGGTCTCCGCGTAGGCCTGCTTCGCGGCCTTGGCGGCGGCGAAGACGGCCTCCTTCTTCGCCAACGATTCGTCCCTCACCGCGTGCAGGAGGTCCGCGCCCTTCTCGCGGCGCTCCTTGAGCCAGTCTCCGAGCCGCTCGCGCGTCTCGTCCCCCGAGCGGGGCGCGAACAGGACGCCGAGCGCGGCTCCGATCGCGGCTCCCGTCACGAACAGCAGCGTCCCGCCAAATCCATCGGTATCTCTAGCCATGGTGTATTCCTCGCAAAGTTTCGGTCTCGGTGAACCGGCGATCGCGCCGGTGCGCCGAGTATACACCCGGCCGTTCACTCCGTCAAGGGAGGCTGTTTGGGCGGAGGCGGCGGAGCTTGGAGTCCCCGGGCGCGCGCGGCTTCCTCCTCGAGGCGGCGCTCCTTGAGGTCCAGGGCGCGGGCCCGCTCGGCGTGCGCGTCCTCGAGCGCGCGGCGCCGCGCGGCGTGCGCCTTCTCGAGCTCGACGCGGCGCTCCTCGAGGGCGCGGGCGCGGTCGCGCTCGGCCTCCTCGAGTGCGCGGGCGAGATCGGCGGTCGCGGCCAGCTTCGCCTCCTCGTTGAGACGCGCCCGTTCGACCTCGCGCAGGCGGTCGCGCTCGGCGATGCCGGCGCGCAGCGACGAAGCCTCCCTTTCGACCGCCGCGAGGGATTCCGACAGCGCGCGGCGGTCGGCCTCGAGGGCCGCGATGCGGGATTGCAGGTCCTTCGCGTGCGAGGCGTCGGTGATGCGCGCGCGGTCGCTCTCGGCCTGCGCCCGCGCGAGGCGCTCCTGCAGGGCGGAGAGATCCTTGCGCAGGCCGGCGCGCTCGCGCGCCAGGTCCTCGAAGGCCTTCTCGCGCGTCATGCGCAGGTCCTCATCGTGCGCCAAGCGCAGCTCGGCGAGGCGAGCCTCATGCTCGGCCTGCCGTTCGCTCAACTCCCGGGAGTGCCGCGCGAACGCCTCGGTCGCGTGGCGGTCGGTTTCCGCGCGCAGCTGCTTCTCGCGGGCCAGGGTCCGGCTTTCGTTCTGGCGCCGCAGGTCCTCGAGCGCGGCCTCATAGCGGCCGATGAGCTCCGCCTCGCGCACGGCCCAGCGCGACTCGAGGTCTTTCTCCTTGCGCAGGAATTCCTCACGCGCCGACTCCTTCCACGCCTGGTGCTGATCGGCGAGGGCGCGCGCCGCGCTCTCGGATTCGGCCAGCTTGGAGCGGTAGCTCTCGTCGAGCGCGCGCTGGCGCTGCTCGTACTGCGCCGCGAGCGACGCTTTTTCCGCCTCGATCGTCTTGCGGTGCTCCTCGAGAAGCTCGCCGCGGCGCAGTTCGTGACGGGACTCGAGGGCGGCGACGCGGGACAGGTGCTCGTTCTGCCGGGCCTCCTCCCGGCGCTTGGCCTCCTCCTCGACGGCGCGGGCGCGCTCGGCCAGGACGGCAAGCTTCTCCTCGTGCGCCTTTTCCAGCTCCGCGCCCTTGCGCGCGGCGAAATCGTCCTGCGCGCGCACCCGCTCGGCGTCCTTGCGCGCGCCTTCCTCGAGCAGGCGGGAGCGCTCGCGCCGGCGCTCGGCCTCCAGCTCTTCGATCTTAACCGCGACCTGGCGCAGGCGTTCGGCATGCTCCGCTTCGAGCTCCTTGTGCCGATCGGCCCAGCCGGCCTGGAGCGCGCCGCGCTGCTGCTCGAGCTCCGCGTCCACCTTGGCGAGCAGGCGGCGCTCTTTTTCGGCCCATGAGTCGAGCAGACGGCGTTCGTCGGCCGCATAGTGAGCCTCGGCCTCCGCGCAGCGCTTCTGGTGGTCCTCGTTGAGCTCGCGCGAGCGGCGGGCGAGCAGGTCCTCGACCTCCTTGGCGCGATCAGCGATCTGGCGCGCGCGCTCCTCGAACTGCTTCTGCACGGCCTCGTCGAGCTTCGCCCGGCTCTCCTTCGTTTTCGCCCAGAGGCCCGTCTCGAGCTCGGACCAGCGGGCCTGAAGCTCGGCCTCGCGCTTCTGGTAGCGCGCGACCAGATCGGCTTCCTTGAGCTGGAGCGCCTTGACGAGCTCCTCCTCGCGCGCCTTGAGGACCAGTTCGCGGTCCTGCGCCGCCGCCGCGAGCGCCGACTGGTTTTCCGCCAGCTCTCGCTTGAGCGCGGCGATCTCGCGGTCATTGTCCGCGATCTCGAGCTCGCGCGCCCGATTGACGGACGCCATCTCCCGATCGCGCGCCTCGCGCAGCGCCTCGAGCTGCTCGGCGTCGAGCTTGACCTTCGCGAGAATGTCCTGCTTCTCGCGGCGCAGGCTCGTGATCTCGGCGTCGCGGCCGTCGAGCAGGCGGCGCAGTTCGGCCCACGCCTCTTCCTTGCCCTTGTGCGCCTTGGCCATCGCGGCCAGGTCGGCGCGCAGGCGCGCGAGCGTCTCCTCGGTCCGCAGCCGGTCGGCGTCGACCTGCGCGCGCTCTTCGGCGCGCGCCTCCATGCGGGCCTCGATCTTCCAGCGCTCCATCGCCTGCTCGCGCTGGGCGGCTTCCCGCTCCCATTTCGCGGCCTGCTCCTGCCACTGCGCGAGGCGCGCGTCCATCTCGCCCAGACGCGCCTCGAGGGCCTTGCGTTTGGCCGCGTCGTCCTGCGCCTGCCCCTTGAGCAGGACGTTCTGATCCTGCAAATCCCTTATCGTGGCGAGCGCGCCGCGGATGGCCAGGCGCGCGGCGTCGAGGTTGTTGATCTCCCGAAGCGCGCGGTCGTCCCACTGCTGGTCTTTCGGCTCGTCCATGGCCACCCTATATATACAAGGTGCGCTGTTACGGCGTTATTAACGGAGAGAGCCTGGACGCGCGGGCGTGAATCGGCTACAATGACGGCCAGAGGCTCATCTTTCCAGGGAGGACACGGTGACCACGAAATCCGAGCCGCAGAAGCTGGAAGTCGCGACCGTCGCCGCCGGCGTCGTGAAGGTCAAGGTCCCCCAGGGCAAAGGGTTCTTCAAGATCGCCGTCGAGAAGCGCCATGGCGAGTCCAACTCCCTCTATCTCGAGGTCAACGGCGCCCGAAAGTTCGAGGTCGGCAACGACTGCAACACCTGCCATTTCTGGTTCAAGATGCTGCAGGACCCGCGCCTTCCGACCAACAAGAAGATCGCCAACCTCCCGAAGACCATCCAGCTCCCGCGTCCCGTCGACGAGTCGCTCGTTCAAGAGCTGGCCCCGCTCCTGGATCTCATGGAAAAGGGCGAGTACCTCGTCTTCGAGACCTCGGTCAATCTCACCGGCCCCTATGACAGCGAGGATGAGGCCTCGTACTTCTTTCAGACCGAATTCATGGAGCTCTGGGACATCGAGGACCCCAAGGAAGAGGGCCTGCTGTCCGGGTGGGAGCACTACGAAGGCCAGCGGCCTCGCGCTTTCCGCCATCCGGAGACGGGCGTCATGGAGAAGCAGTTCGATTTCGTGATCCCCCTGGTTCCCCGCGCGGCGCTGAAGGAGGAATACATCAAGATCTATCAGCAGATGATCCAGAACGGGGACCGGCCGCGCGTGCTCATGCTCGGGATGTACCAGCGCGGCATCCCGGAGGCCGTCAAGAAGGGCGCGATCAAGAATCTGCACTCCTTCATGGCTGGCTTTCTCCTCGACGGCCACCATAAGGTCGCGGCGTACCGGCGCGCCGGCGTGCCCGCGAAGTTCCTGGTCATCCTGGCCCCCAAGGCCAGCAAGTATCATCTTCTCAAGGACGAGGGCCCCGCCGCCAAGGCGCAGGCCCGCTTCGAGGAACGCCTCGCCGCGCTGAAGCCTTGACGCGCGGCGGCTCCCGGGTATACTCTCGGGGCCCCTCGCGGCGCTGGGTCTTTAGTCCTAGAGGCGAGTAGGCCCCGGGCCCCTGAACGGGTTAGGCCTTTCAGGGCTACACTGAAGCCATGAGGACCCGAAGCCTCCGAGCCCCCCTCCTCGCCGCGTGCGCCTTCGCGTGCGCGGCTTCGTCGTTCGCCGCGGCCGGCGAAGGCCGGGCCGTTCCCGAATTGACCATGCCGCCCGTGAGCGGCGCCCTCTCCACGCCCGCGGGCGAACGCATGGCGGTGGCGGTGGCGGCGCTCGAGAAGGCGCTGATCCGGCATTTGAAGGGCGAGGAGCCCTCCACGTTCGAGGCCCTGGACGCGCAGCGCAAGGCGCTCAAGGACCGCATCGACTCCGCCGGGCTCGCGCCCAGGGATAAGAAGATTCTCACCGAGCGCTTGGAGCGCTCGGCGAGCGTGATCGCGCGCAGCCTCCGCCTCACCGGCGGCGGCGCCACGCTCGATTCCGAGGTCTCCAAGGCGGTCGCGAGCGCCAACGCCGCCGGCCATCCCGCCTCGGCCACGGATCCGCTCTACCAGATCGACGCCCTGCTCGGCCTCCTGGACCGGGCCGCGAGCGCCCCGGCCGAGGCCGACGGGATATTCGACAACCTGAACCGCCGCTACGGCGCGGCGGCCGGCTCGGTCGGCGTGAACTTCGATGCGATCCGCAGGACGCTCGAGGACACCTGGTCCTTCACGCCGAAGGGCGCGCCCGGCACGAACGCGGCCAAGGCCCGGAATCTCAACCGCGCCATGCCCGCGCCGACGAAGGACGAGGCCGTCGTCTTCACGCACCCCGCCGCCATCGGCCTGCGCCTGCGCCAAACCGCTCTGGAAAAGAACATCCTCGCCCACCTGACCGGCGCCGGCCCCTTCACCTTCGATGAGCTCGCCAAGGACCTGGACGGCCTGAAGACCGAGCTCGACGCGGCGCGCGCCCTCCCGAAGGACGAGCGCGCCGCCTTGGCCGAGCTCCTGCTGCGCGACGAGAGGATGCTGACGGGCGGCGCCGCGCTGGCGCGCGGCGCGGCGCGGCCGGACGCGCGGCTCCAG
>JACQJQ010000227.1 GCA_016204945.1 Elusimicrobiota bacterium | reverse complement strand
CTCGCGGACCTCATCGTGGCGCCGGGGATTATCATCCCTACGGGCCGGGCGACCGCGCGCCCGCTCCCTTCGGGATGATAATCCCCGTGACCAAGCGAGACTCCACGAACCACCCGCAATTTCGCGCATCACCCTCTTGTGTGCCACTGTACACGTGTACAGTGGGTAACTTGGAGCGTTTACTTCACGCCGATGAGCTCGCTCCTGGCTATATCAGCAGGCGCGCCGCGAGCCGCGCCGCCTCGATGGCGGCCGCGGGGTCCAGGCGGCCGGCGGCCGCCGCGTCGTAGGCGGTGCCGTGGGCGGGCGAGGTCCTCACGAAAGGAATCCCCAGCGTCCAGTTCACGCCCGACAATCCGCCCAACGCCTTGAGTGGGATCAGCGCCTGGTCGTGGTACAGGCAGATGAGCCCGTCGTAGGCGCCCGAGGCGTGCAGGCGCCAGGCGGAGTCCGCGGGCAAGGGCCCGTCGAGCCCCAGCCTTCGGGCGAGCGGCGCCAGCAAACGGGACTCCTCGGTTCCGATCAAGCCCCCTTCGCCGGCATGCGGGTTCAATCCGCACACAGCGAGACGCGGCTTCCGTCGGCCGAGGCGGCGCAACGCCTCGTCAAGAGCGGCGGCGCACGCGGCGATGGTGCGCGCGCTCAGGCTCCGCGAGACCTCCTTCAGGGGGATGTGGCGCGTGGCGATCGCGCACCACAAGCGCCGCGACGGCGCCCCGAGAACCATCTGCGCGTCCGGCTTTCCGGAAAAATCGGCGAGGCGCTCGGTGTGGTCGCGCCACGGATAGCCGGCCCGCGACCAGGACGCCTTCGAGATCGGAGCGGTGACGACGCCCCCGGCCAAACC
Organism: Elusimicrobiota bacterium; assembly: GCA_016204945.1. GTDB lineage: Bacteria > Elusimicrobiota > Elusimicrobia > UBA1565 > UBA9628 > GWA2-66-18. The sequence continues at coordinate 4,018 of JACQJQ010000227.1, read as the reverse complement.
CCGGGCGACGAGGCGCAGGGCCTCCTCGAAGGACGCCGCCGAGATCTTCCCGCCCGCGGCGCTGGGACGGCCGGGGCGCGGGGCCCGGAGGCCGAGGGCAGTGTCGCGGATCGGCCCGTCGCCGGGGCGCCAGCCCGCGCGGCGCCAGACGGAGGCCTCGCCGACGAGGAGCGGCGACACCCCGGCCGGCAGGACCCCGGCGCGCAGGGAGGCCAGCGCGCCCCGAGGGCCCACGCCCGCGGGATCTCCGCAGGTGAAGGCGAGGGTCCTAGAGAGTCGCGGGGAGGTTGCGCTCAATCGTCGCCTTGTCGCGCAGGCCCTTCACGAAGGCTTCGATCTTCTTCTGGAAGCTGACGCCGCCCAGGAAGTTCATGAGCTCGTCCTTGAACTTGTCGTACTCGGGCTTTTCCGCCGCGCGCTTCTCGGTGACGCGGATGATGTTGTAGCCCGCCTCGGTGAAGATCGGCCCGCTCGTGTCTCCCACGCCCAGCGAGAAAGCGGCCTTCTCCAGCTCGGGCGGGGCCACTCCGCGCAGAACGTAGCCCAGGTCACCGCCGCGCGCGGCGCTCTCGGGATCCTCGGAATCCTCCTTGGCGACCAAGGCGAAGTCCTCGCCGGCGTCGAGGCGCTTCTTGACCTCCAGAGCGGTCTTCTGCGCGCGTCTCTTCTCGTTCTCCGTGGCGCCGGGCGAGAGACGGATCAGGACGCGCTGCACCCGCACGCGCTCCGAGCTGAGGGCCTTGACCTGGCCCGAGACCTCGCGCAGGGCCATCCCCGCCTCCTCATCCATGCCCTTCGGCGTTCCGGTGCTCTTGCTCTCGATGTAATTCTGGATCTTGACGAAGTAGGCGCGCGCCTCCTCCTCGGCCGGCGGAAGCATCTTGGCCTTCACGCTCTCGTCGATCACCTTGCGCGCCAGGATCTGGCGCGAGAGGCGCTCCCGGAACTTGGCCCAGTCGAGGCCGTCGCTCTTGAGCTTCCTTTGGAAGGCGGCCTCGGCCTCGGCTTCGGAGAGGTTGTTGCCGCGCTCGTCCTTCCGGAAATGGGACTTGATCTCGTCGACGCCGTTGTCGATCTCGCGCTCGCGCACCTTCAGCTTCATGCGCGCGCCTTCCTGGGCCAGGAGCTCGAGATCGATGAGCTGCTCGAGCACGCTTTCGCGGAGCTTGCCCAGGTTGGCGGAGTCGGCCATCACGGCGGGATTGGTCTTGCTCCAGTAGTCCATGGCCGTGCTCGCTTCCTTCTGGTACTCGGACAGCAGGATCGGCACGCCGTTGACGACGGCGACGGTGTCTTCGAGCAGCTTGGCGCAAACGAACCCCGGCGCCGCGAGGAGCAGGGCGGCGGCGGACGCCTTAACGGAACTGTTCATCCTCACTGATGACCTCCACCGGGAATTTCTCCTGAATCGCCTGCAGATGGGCGTCCAGCTTCTGCTTCTCGAGCAGGCGCGCCACGCGGGGCCGCCCCTCCTCGAGGGAAACCTTCCGCTCCCCGTCCTTGCGCAGGACGTGGTAGCCGAACTTGCTCTTCAACGGGCCGCCGATCTCGCCGATGCGCATGCGGAAGACGACCTCCTCGAGCTCGGGGATGACCTCGCCGTACAGGGAGGTCGGCAGTTTGCCGCCGTCCGCGGCGGTCGCCGCGTCGAGCGACTCCTCCTTGGCGACCTTGGCGAAGTGGGCCCCCGCGCGCAGGCGCTTGGCGACCGCGGCGGCGAGCTCGGGCGAGCCGAGAAGGATGTGGCGCATGTCCACCTCGACCGGATGCTTGGCCAGATAGTCGCGCACGTCGCTCTCGTCGACCTTCAACTCGCCGCGGCGGCGCAGGTCCTCGATCCACATCGAGGTCAGCAGGTAGTCGCCGCCCTCGCGCACGCGCTCCTCCTCCTCCTTGCGGAGCTTCTCCAGCTGGGCGCGGAATTCAGCGGAACGCGGCACCTCGGACTGCTGGGCGGCGGCCAGCACGAGCTTCTCGCGGATCAGCACGTCGAGGAACTGCCGGCGCCCGCTCGGCGACAGCACGTAGTCCTGGTAGCCCTGCGACACCTCGCCGAGCTTGCGCTGGAACTCGCTTTGGGTGATCTTGAGCTTGCCCACGCGCGCGACGACCGGGTCTTTCTCGCCGCGGCAGGCGGCGAAAAGCGGCGCGAGAAGCAAAAGAAGATGGGCCCGTTTCATCACGGGCCCATCTTATCATTATGAGCGGCCGGGGGAAAACCCCGGGATTTCCTACTCCGTTCGGGCCGCCACCAGCTTGCCGGCGTCGATCATCCCGCTGCCCTGCTGGTCGGCCGGCAGCCCTTTCAACGGCGTCGCCGCGCGCCGGAGCGCCTCCTTGATCTCGTCGGGAGCGGCGTCCGGATGCAGGGAAAGATACAGCGCGGCCAGCCCGGTCACGTAGGCGGCGGCGGCGTCGGAGCCGGAGATCGCCACGGAACGGCCGCCGATCTCCTGAGTAAGGACCTCCGAGCCGGGGGCGATGAAGCTCATGCTCCGCCCGCCGCCGAGAAAGAAGCCGTAGCGCTCGCCGCTGCCGTTGCCCTCGGGAAGCAGCTCATCGCTCGACGTCGATCCGCTGACCGCCACGACCTTCGCGTACCGCGCCGGATAGGCGAGGCCGGCGCCGTGCGCGAACAGCCCGGCGCTGGCGGGCGCGATGACGAGGGCGCCGCGCGCGTAGGCCGCGTCGATCGCCCTCTCCAAGGTCTTGGCCCGATCCTCCCGCGCGGCCCGATTATTGATGCCCACGACATGGACGAGCTTGAGGCCTCGATCGACGCACTCGAGGACGCCGGCGGCGATGGCGGCCGGCGACAGCGTGCCGGGAGTGTCCCACGAATCGACCGCCTTGACGGCGTAAAGGCGGGCTTCCGGGGCGACGCTCGCGATGATGCCGGAGATTTTCGTGCCGCGGCCGACGTCGTCCGCGTACTCCTCGGTCTTCGTCCTCACGTTGTAGCCGCCGTCGACTCGCAGCCCGGCCGCGTTCGGATCGACTCCGGAGCCCACGACGCAGATCGGGGCGTTCCCCTTGGTCCTGCTCCACGCCGCCGGCGCGTTCACGCGCCGGACCCCCCACGATGCGGAAGCCGGCTCGGGCGCGCGCGCGAAGGCGCGCGGAACGGACGCAAGGGCGAGCACGGCGAGGACGAGGGGTCTCACGGATATCCGAGCCTCGAGCGGAGTATAGGCCCGGGCCACGGCTCTGTCAATACCCCGCCCCTTGACAGCGCTAGGCCGCCAGGAAAGCGCGCGCGGCGTCGAGCGCGCTCTGCTCGCCGAGCTCCAGGCGCGCGGCGTCGCCCTCGGACGAGGGGATGAAGGAAACCCGCCCGCCGAAGGCCTTCAGCCAGCGCGCCGGCGCGTCGGGATGCGGCGGAGCGTCGGCGCGCCAGCGGATCTCGACGGCGCCGTCCTTCTCCGCGATCGCGGCCACCTTCGCGCGCCGGGCCTCGGCGCGCAGGGCCAACATCGCGAAGAGGTTCTTGACCGGGGCCGGGGGCGGTCCGGACAGGCGCTCGAGCTCCTCGAGGATCGCCCGGGCCTCCGCGGGCGTCGCCCGCAGGGCTCTTTTATATATCTTCAGGCGCTCGATCTCGCCGGGCAGGTAGTCTTGGGGGATGTAGGCGGGCAGGCGCAGATCCACCTCGATGGGCCGATCGTCCTCCTCGACGCGCCGGCCGCGCAGGCGCGAGACCTCGCTCTCCAGCAGCTGGGCGTAGTAGTCGGCGCCGACCGCGTTCATGAAGCCGTGCTGCTTGGCGCCGAGAAGGTCTCCCGCCCCCCGTATTTCGAGGTCCCGTAGCGCGAGCTTGATGCCCGCGCCGAGCGCCCCGAACTCCTTGAGCGCGTCCAGACGCTTGACCGCGTCCTCGGGAAGGTCCTTCATCTCCGCGTCGGGCGGATGGAACAGGTAGCAGAACGCGCGGCTCTTCTCGCGTCCGATGCGCCCGCGCAGCTGGTAGAGCTGGGCGAGGCCGAAGTTCTGCGCGTCCTCGACGAGGAGGGTGTTCACG
>JACQJQ010000226.1 GCA_016204945.1 Elusimicrobiota bacterium | reverse complement strand
TTGCCGGTCATGGTGGAAGTAGCACGGGCCCGGCGCATTCTTGAATCAGCGGGTGCGAAGGGGGTGCGCATGTCGGGTTCGGGTTCTTCGGTCTTCGGGTTTGTTTCGTCGCACGCCGAAGGCGTGCGAGTCATCCGGCGGCTCCAGGCGTACCCCTGGAAGGTCTATTTGACGAGCTGTCACGGCTGATCATCTTGGAGATCACGGAAATCCGCATCCATCTGCGCAAAGAGGACAAGCTGAAGGCGTTCGCCACCGTCACGTTCGACCGTTGCTTCGTGGTCCGCAACATGAAGGTGATCGAAAGCGACAAGGGTCTCATCCTCTGCATGCCGTCCCGGAAGATGCCCGACGGCAGCTTCAAGGACGTGGCGCATCCGATCACCGTCGAATTCAGGTCTCTTTTGGAGAGCAAAGTGTTCGCCTGCTACGAGCGGGAAGTTCTCCAGGCCGCTGCAGGGAACGGCGCAGACTCCCGGGTGGTGTAATGGTAACACAGCGGCCTTTGAAGCCGTTATTCGTGGTTCGAGTCCACGCCCGGGAATTGCCGATTTTATAGGAAATGGAATGAGCGCGACCAAAAAGGGACAAGGCCGGCTTTGCGTGCTGATCCTCGCCGCGGGCCAGGGCACTCGGATGGAGTCCGCCATCCCCAAGGTTCTGCACCACGTGGGCGGGCGCCCGATGTTGTTTTACGTCCTGCGCATCGCCAACGCGCTGAAGCCCGGCGCGATCGGCGTCGTCGTCGGCCACGAGGCCCAGCAGGTCAAGGACGCCTCGACGGAGATGCTCAAGTCCGTCGGCATCGCCCGCCCGCTCCAGATGATCCACCAGAAGAAGCCACTCGGCTCCGGCAACGCCGTGCTCGAGGCGCTCCCCTTCATCAAGAAGTTCAAGACCGCGATGGTCATGTGCGGCGACACCCCGCTGCTCACGTATGAGTCGATTTATAATCTCTTCCTCACGCACGAGCAACTCAAGGGCCAGGCCACCTTGCTCACCGCGCGGCTGTCGAACCCGAAGGGCTACGGCCGCATCGTGCGCGGCGCCCTGGGCGAGGTCCAGCGCATCGTCGAGGAATCCGTCGCCTCCCCGAAGGAGCTGGCTCTCGCCGAGGTCAACTCCGGCGCGTACTGCTTCGAGGTGGAGGCTCTCGTCAACGGCCTCAAGGAAATCGGCGCCAAGGGCCCGAAGAGGGAGCACTTCCTGACCGACGCCATGGAGGCGATCCGCGGCAAGGGCGGGCGCATCCACGCCTACACGTCTTCGAACTCCGAGGAGATCCAGGGCATCAACAACCGCGCGCAGCTTTCCGCCGCCGAGCGCGTGCTCAATAAGCGCATGCTCGAGCGGCTGATGATCTCCGGCGTCACCATCCGCGACCCGCAGTCCACCCATGTCGACGCCGACGTCGAGATCGGACAGGATACCGTGATCTATCCGGGCACCATTCTTCGCGGCCATACGAAGATCGGCCGCATGTGCCGCATCGGGCCCTTCACTCATATCGAGGATACGCTCATCGGCAACGAGTGCGAGGTCCGCTTCTCCTACGTGATGTCCTCGCGCCTGCTGGAGAAGACCTCGGTCGGGCCGTTCGCGCATATACGTCCCGACTCGACGATCGGGCCGCGCGCGCGCATCGGCAATTTCACCGAGGTCAAGTCGTCGAAGATCGGCTTCGGCTCGAAGGTCAACCATCTTTCCTACATCGGCGACGCCGACGTCGCCGAAGACGTCAACATCGGGGCCGGCACGATCACGTGCAATTACGACGGCAAGGAGAAACACAAGACGACGATCGGCGCGAAGGCTTTCATCGGCTCGAACGTCAACTTGATCGCCCCGGTGAAGATCGGCCGCGGCGCGAAGGTCGCCGCCGGCTCGACGGTCACCGAGGACGTGCCCGACGACGCGCTGGCCATCGCCCGCGCCCGCCAGGTGAACAAGACCTGATATGGCCCAAAAGACCTTAGAGAAGCCGGAGGCGCGCATGGCGTCCCGTAAGATCGTCGAGAAGCCGCTCCCGATGGAGGGCCTGAGGACGCTTCGCGGCCTCAAGATTTTTTCCGGCAACGCGAACCGGCCCTTGGCCGAAGGCATCGCCAAATACCTGGGGGTGTCCCTGGGCAAGACCCATGTCGGCCGCTTCGCCGACGGCGAGATCAATCTCCAGATCGAGGAGAACGTGCGCGGCGCCGACTGCTATGTGATCCAGCCGACTTGCCGCCCCGTCAACGAGAACCTGATGGAGCTCCTGATCATGATCGACGCGCTGCGCCGCGCGTCGGCGGGTCGCATCACGGCCGTCATCCCTTACTACGGCTACGCCCGCGCCGACCGCAAGACCGCGCCGCGCATGCCCATCTCCTCCAAGCTCGTGGCCAACCTCATCGTCGAGGCGGGCGCGCAGCGCGTCATCACGATGGACCTGCACGCGGCGCAAATCCAGGGCTTCTTCGACATCCCGGTCGACCACCTCTACGCGGCGCCCATCCTCATCGACTACGTGAGGAAGAAGGCGCTCAAGAATCTCATCGTCGTCTCGCCGGACGTCGGCGGCGTCGAGCGCGCCCGCGCGTTCGCTAAGCGCCTCAACGCGGGCCTATGCATCATCGACAAGCGGCGTCCGCGCCCGAACGAGGCCTCGGTCTACAACATCATCGGCGAGGTCAAGGGGAAGAACTGCTTCATCCTCGACGACATGGTGGATACCGGCGGCACGCTGTGCAAGGTCGCCGACAAGATCCGTGAAAACGGCGCTTTGAAGGTTTACGCCGCCTGCATCCACGGCGTGCTGTCCGGCGCTGCCCACGACTTGATCGTCAAGTCGTCCCTCGAGGAGATGATCCTCACCGATTCGATCCCGGTTCACGCGCTGGCCGGGGGAAAATTGACGGTTCTGTCGATCGCGCCCCTCTTGGGCGAGGCGATCGCCCGCAATCATCAGGGCAAGTCGATCAGCGCGCTGTTCGTTTAATTTCGAGGAGAAACCAGTCATGGAAATCACGTTGAACGTTGAAGTCCGAGCGGCGAAGGGCACCAAGAAGGCCTTGAGCGCTCTGCGCGCGCAGTCCACCGTCCCCGCCGTCGTGTACGGCGGCGCTAAGGCGCCGATCATGATCGCTCTGTCGGAAAAAGAGCTGATGGCCGCCCGCAGGAAGGGGGGCGTCAACGCGATCCTTCGGCTTAAGCACGCGAAGGGAGAGGAGACGGTGATCGTCAAGGAGCTGCAGCGGCATCCGGTCACCGATCGGCCGGTGCACGCCGACTTCCAGCGCATTTCGCTGACCCAAAAGATCGAGGCCAAGGTTCCGCTGAACATCGTCGGCGAGGCGCCCGGCGTCAAGACCTCCGGCGGCATGATGTCCATCGACATGCGCGAATTGCGCATCAAGGCGCTTCCCACGGCCATTCCGCCGCATATCGACGTCGACGTTTCGAAGCTCGAGCTGCACCAGAGCATACACGTGAAGGATCTCGTGCTGGCCGAAGGCGTGGAGGTCCTCGATTCCGCGGACGCCGCCGTCATCCGCATCGTGGTGGCGAAAGTCGAGGTCGCGCCCGAGCCGGTTCCCGGCGCGGTCGTCGAGGGCGCCGCCGCCGCGGCCGAGCCCGAGTCGGCCTCGACCAAGGGCAAGAAGGACGAGGAAGGCAAGCTCACCAAGGAAGCGGCGAAGCCGGGCGCTCCGGCCGCCGACGCGAAAAAAGAGCCCGCGAAGAAGGAACCCGCGAAGAAGGAAGGCAAGTAAACCCCTCCCGCGGTGGCGCTTCAGCTCGTCGTCGGCCTCGGCAATCCGGGCCCGGAATACGCGAGGACGCGCCACAACGTGGGCTTCCGCCTCGCCGACCGCTTGGTCGGTGGGGCGGATTCTTTTTCGAACTTCAAGGGTCTCGGCGTGGCGGCCAGGAGCGGCGGCCTGTGGGTGATCAAGCCGATGACCTACATGAATCTGTCCGGCGAGTTCGTCAAGCTGTTCGCCTCCTACCACAACGTCGCCGCGCGGGACATGCTGGTCGTCTACGACGAGCTGGCGCTTCCGCTGGGCAAGATTCGACTGCGCGGGAAAGGCTCCTCCGGCGGGCAGAAGGGCATGCTCTCGATCATCCGGCATCTGGGAACGGAGGAGGTGCCGCGGCTGCGCATCGGAATCGGACCGCAGCCGGAAAAAACGGATGCGGCCGCCTTCGTGCTCGGACGGTTCTCGAAATCCCAGGAGAAGGAGCTGGACGCCGCCTTGGCGCTCGCGGCCGACGCGGTGGGCGTCGCGCTCGGGGCCGGCATCGACGCGGCCATGAACCGCTATAATCCATCGACGTAGGAAGCGACCATGACCCCCGCCCTCAAGATCATCATCGGCTTGCTCAGCGGCCTTCTCGGGCTCGGCTACCTGTACCGTCCGGACCTGATCGAGCGCATGAACGCGGTTCTGCGCGACTATCTCCTCAACGACGCCTACATCGCCCTCGAACGCAAGAAATGGGGCATGTTTTTTCTCCTGATCTCCTTCCTGTTCTTGTACATGGGCTGGGCCGCCCTCGGGCGCTGACGCGCATGGGCGCCGATTTGGAGTCCTTGGCGCGCGACGCCGTCGCCTGGATGAAGGCCCGGTCGTCCGAGACGCAGGCCGAGCTGTATCTCTCGCGCGGCGAGGCTCGCGCCTTGTCTCGGCGCGATGGCGAACGCGATGGCGTCGAGTTCTCGAAAACCGCCGGCGCGGGCGTGCGCGTCGCGCGCGACGGGCGCGTCGGCTTCGCCGCCGCCGGCGGCGCCGATTTCGGCGCCGTC
>JACQJQ010000230.1 GCA_016204945.1 Elusimicrobiota bacterium | reverse complement strand
GGACGACGCCGTGGACGTCGCGCACAACATCGAGCGCTTCCTGGCCCACGAGTCCTGCGGGCAGTGCACGCCCTGCCGGGAGGGCGCGTCCTGGTCGGAGCGCATCCTCGAGCGCCTGCTCGAGGGCAAGGGCGAGGCCGGGGACGTCGCCAACCTCGATCGCGTGGGCGAGAACATCACCGGCAAGGTGATCTGCGCGCTCGGCGACACGGTGGGCATGGTGCTCAGGGGCTACATCGCGCGCTATCCGGAGGATTTCAAGAAGAGGGTTCCCCGTGGGTAAAGTCGTCAAGTACAAGCTCAACGGGGTCGAGCGCGAGGCGCTGGAGGGCCGGCTCGTCATCGAGGCCGCCAAGGACGTCGGCGTGGAGATACCGCACTACTGCTATCACCCGGCGCTGGGCAATCCCGGCAACTGCCGCATGTGCGTCGTCGAGGTCGCGGGCGCGCCCAAGCCGCAGGCGTCCTGCCGCACCGGCGTGCGCGAGGGCATGGTCGTCTCGTCGGACTCGGAGGCGGCCAAGCGCGCGCAGACGTCCGCCCTCGAGCTCCACCTCGTCAATCACCCGCTCGACTGCCCCGTCTGCGACCAGAGCGGCGAGTGCGGCCTGCAGGACTACTACATGAAGATCGGGCGCTACCAAAGCTCGGTGCGCGAGGACAAGGAGCACAAGGACAAGCGCATCGTCGCCGGCCCCCACGTCATGCTCGATCAGGAGCGCTGCATCCTGTGCACGCGCTGCACCCGCTTCGTGGACAACGTCACCAAGACCCACGAGTTGGGCATTTTCGGCATGGGCCATTCCGAGAGGATCGACGTGACGCCCGGGATGAGCCTCGACAACGCCTACTCGGGGAACGTGGTCGACGTCTGCCCCGTCGGCGCGCTGACCGACCGCGACTTCCGCTACAAGGTCCGCGTCTGGTACCTCGACAAGACCGACTCGATCTGCCCCGGCTGCTCGCGCGGCTGCAGCATCTCCGTGCACGCCAACACCTCAAGACCCTGGCACAACGACGGCAAGCGCGTCGCGCGCCTGAAGCCGCGCTTCAATCCCGCCGTCAACGGCCACTGGATGTGCGACGACGGGCGCTACGGGTTTTCCAATTTGGACGCCGATCGCCTGGGCAAGGTTTTGCGGCTGACGCCGCAAAAGACCGAGCTGACCTGGGACGCCATGGCGGCGGAGCTCGCGGACGTCTTGTGGAGCGCCGGCGAAGGCCTCGCCGTCGTCGCCTCCGGGATGCTCTCGAACGAGGACTGGGCCGCGTACAAGTCCTTGTTCTTGGACGCGTTGAGCGTCAAGCGGCACTACTTCGCGCCCGAACCGGATCAAGTCGGCGCGGAGGACGAGCTGCTGCGCAAGAGGGACAAGGTGCCCAATCTCAAGGGGGCCGAAGCCCTCGGCCTCAAGAGCGGCTCATTCGGCGAGCTGGCCGAAGAGCTCGAAGCCGGGAAGATCAAAACGTTGTACGTCATCGAGCGCGACTTGACGAGGATCTTCGGGGAACGCGCCCAGGCCCTGCAGTCGAAGGCGGGCATCACCATTCTCCAAGGCCCCAATAAATACGCCCTGGGCGATTCGTTCGCCTATCGCCTTCCGGCGACGGCGTACGTCGAGGAAGAAGGCTGCTTCACCAATTTCGAGGGCAAGATCGGCGCCTACAAGAAAGCGCTCGCGCCCATCGGCGACTCCAAGCCCGACTGGGAGATCTTCGGGCTGCTCCAGAAGGCGCTGTCGGGCGCCAAGCAGCGGGCGGCGGCCGCGTGAGCTTCGCGATTCCGTTGAACGACGTCCTCTTCACCGCGGCGAAGATCCTGTTCGCCGTCGTCGGCGTCGGCCTCAACATCGCCGGCTTCCTGGGCTGGGTCGAGCGCAAGCAGAGCGCCGTGATGCAGGACCGCATCGGCGCCAACCGAGCGTCCATCTTCGGCGTCACCTTGCTCGGCCTCTTCCACCCGATCGCCGACGCGATCAAGCTGCTGACGAAGGAGGACTTCGTGCCCAAGGGCGCGCGCGGGCCGCTGCACGGCCTGGCGCCCATGATCTCGCTGGGGTGCGCCATGTTCTGCCTCGCGGCCCTGCCGTACGGGGGCGCGGTCCAATTCTCCGGCCGCGCCTGGGATCTCCAGCCGATCGCGCTCTCGATGGGCGTGCCGCTCGTGCTGGCGGCGCTCGCCTTCGGGGTGCACGGGATCGTGATGGCCGGCTACGCCTCGGGCTCCAACTACGGCCTGCTCGGCGCCCTGCGCGGCGCGGCGCAGATGATCGCCTACGAGGTCTGCCTCGCCTCGTCCTTGGCCGGGATCCTGTTCATCTACGGCACGCTCGACTTTCAGGAGGCCGTGCTGTGGCAGGCCTCGCGCGGCTTATGGGGAATCGCCGTCCAGCCCCTCGCCTTCTTTCTTTTCCTCACCGCCGGCGCCGCCGTCACCAAGCGCGCGCCCTTCGACCTGCCCGAGGGCGAGAGCGAGATCGTCGGCTACCATATCGAGTACTCGGGTATGAAGTTCGGGATGTTCATGATGACCGACTTCTTCGAGTCCATCGTGATCTGCGGCGTGATCACCGCGCTGTTCCTGGGCGGCTGGGCGATCCCCGGACTGGACCTCCAGGCGATGGGGGCCCTCGGCGGCCTCTTGATGGTCGCGAGCTTCGTGGGAAAGATGATGCTCCTGCTCTTCCTGCTCATGCAGCTGCGCTGGACCTTGCCGCGCTTCCGCTTCGATCAACTGCTCGATCTGGGTTGGAAGAATCTGCTGCCGCTGTCACTGCTTAATTTCATCGCGACCGCATGGGTGGTGTACTTATGGCGATAACCGTCCGCGCCGTCGCGCGTCCCGCGCGCACCTTCGCGACGCAGATCTATCTGGTCGAGGTTTGGCGCGGCCTGGCGGTCACTTTCCGGCATTTGTTCGTGAACCTGTTCCGCCACGCGATGAAGGCCCTCGGCATCAGGGGCTTTTTGCCCGGCTCGGTGACGATTCAGTACCCGGAAGATCCCGCCGTGCTGGGCAAGCGCGCGCGCACGCGCCACCGTCTGCTCAAGCGCGACGACGGGGCCCCGCGCTGCACGGCCTGCCTGCTGTGCGAGACGATCTGCCCCGCGAAGTGCATCCGCATCACGGCCGAGAACGCCCCCGACGTGGCGGTCGAGAAGCGCGCCAAGACCTTCGACATCGACCTCGGCATGTGCGTGTTCTGCGGCTACTGCGTCGAGGCCTGCCCCGTGGACGCGATCCACATGGACGCCGACGACGTCGAGTTGTCCTCCTACAGCCGCCAAGACATGATCTGGAACATGCCCGAACTGCTCGGGGACAAGACCAAGGTTCCCAGCGGACCCGCCTGAACCCCTGGCCGGGCGGCGGTTCTTCCGCTATACTGGACGCCGTCATGCCTCCCGGCTTCAAGCCCATCGCCGTCGCCGACGTCATGGACATGCTCCTGGTCGGCACGCTCGTGTACGGCCTCCTGCTCTGGTTCAAGCGGACGCGGGCCGCGTTCGTGGCGCTGGGGCTTTTGCTCGCGGTCGTGGTCTACACCGTGGCCTTCGTCGCGGGCATGTACATGACCGTGCGCATCTTCCAGGGCTTCTTCGCCGTGTTCATCGTCGCGGTGATCGTGATCTTCCAGGAGGAGATCCGCTCGATGTTCGAGCGCCTCGCGGTCTGGAGCCTCACCGGCGGCGTGCTCAAGAGCGCCCCGACCCACCGGCAGGTGGAGATCCTGGTGAGCTCCCTGGGGGACCTCGCGCGCGAGAACATCGGCGCGCTCGTCGTCCTGCGCGGCCTCGATCCGCTCGACCGGCATGTCGAGGGGGGCTGGGACCTCAACGGCGACCTCTCCGAGGCCCTGATCAAGAGCATCTTCGACTCGCACTCGCTCGGCCACGACGGCGCCTTCATCGTCGAGGAAGGGCGAGTGTCCCGCTTCGGCGTCCAGCTCCCGCTGTCGAAGGATTTCTCCAAGATCACCCACCTCGGCACGCGCCACTCGGCGGCGCTCGGCCTCTCCGAGCGCTGCGACGCGATGTGCCTCGTCGTCAGCGAGGAGACGGGCAAGATCTCCTTCGCCCTGCGCGGAGACCTGGTCGCGGTGGTCGACCTCCAGGAATTGCAGGACGGCATCGAGATCTTCCTGACCAAGCATCTGCCCAAAACCCCGCAGAGCCGGCTCTACGGCTTTCTCACGGAGAACCTGCGCGAGAAGGCGATCGCGACCGCGGTCTCGATCCTGCTCTGGACGTTCTTCGTCGGCTCCGAGGCGGCGCGGTGAAGCCCGGCTTCCACGCGCGCCGGCTCGTCAAGCTGCTGGCCGAGAGGGGCCGCTCGCTCTCGCCGCTGACGATCCTGACGCACGACCATCCCGATCCCGACGCGCTGGCCAGCGCGTGGGCGCTCGCCCACCTGGCGCAGTCCGTGGGCAAGATCCGCGCGCGCATCGTGTACGGCGGCATGATCGGCCGCGCCGAGAACCGCATGATGGCCGAGCGCCTGCTGGTGCCCGCGCGCCCGCTGCGCAAGGGGGAGCTGGCGGGCGTGCCGCACCTGGCGCTCGTGGACACCCAGCCGCCCTTCAAGAACAACCGCTGCCCTCCGCGCCGCGTCCCGGACCTGATCGTGGACCATCATCCGCGCCACGCCGACACGCACTCGGATACGGCGCTCATCGACGAGGGCGTGGGCGCGACCACGACGATCCTCGTCGAGGCGCTGATGGCCTCGGGCGTTCAGGTCCCGGGCCGCCTGGCCACCGCCATCGTCTACGGCATCGGCTCGGAGACGCAGAACCTGGGCCGCGAGGCGACCGGGCGCGACATGGGGGCCTACCAGGCGTTCTGGCCGAGGGCGAACATGAAGACGCTGTGGCGCATCTCCTACCCGCAGCGCCCGGAGCAGTTCTTCAAGACCTTGGCCCACGCGGTGCGGGAGGCCTTCGTGGCGGGCCGCGTCGTCGGCGCGAACCTGGGCGAGGCCCACACGCCCGACCACGTGGCGCAGATGGCCGATTTCCTGCTCACCCTCGAGAAGATGCGGTGGTCCATCGTGACCGCGCGCTATCGCGGCCGCCTGCACGTCTCCCTGCGCGCCAATGACCCCGGGGCGGGCGCGGGGCGCCTCCTCAAGCGCCTGCTCGGAGGCGGCAACCGCGGCGGCGGGCACGGCATGATCGCCGGCGGCTCCATCGAGGTCGGCGCGGCCGCGCCGGAGAAGGCCTGGCGCGAGGCGGAAGAGAAGATCACGACCGACTTCCTGGCGCATCAAGGCTTGAACGCGTCCGATCGCCGCCGTCCCTTCCGCGGCGCCTAGGCCCGCCCTCAGAGGCAGGAGCGCCCGTCAAGATAGCCGCCGAGGCAGCGGCGCACGGCGGCGTTGTGCTGCAGGTCGCTGTCCAGTTCGTCGACGGCGCACTGGATCCGTCCCTTGAAGCCCGCGTCGTAGTTCGCCTTGTTGTGCGGCGTGTAGTAGCCGGCGCAGGCGGTACCGGATGAGATGAGCCGCTGCAGCTTCTGCGGCAGCCCGTCGTCGTCGGCGCCGTAGAAGTCGTCGAGCATGAGGACGCGCGAGGCGGTCAGGCCGGAATCCAAAGTCCGTCCCAGGCCCACGTAGCCGCCGCTGTGCGCCGCCAGGATCGTCCTCGTGAAGACCCGCCCCGTTTTTATGGTCAAGGCGTCGAGGACGGCCGCGGTCATGGCGAGATCGCTGCGGTAGGCGACCAGCGCGACGACCCGCTTTTCCCGGGCCGTCTGATTGAGCGCGTAGGCCTCGAACGCCTGGCGGGCCGATTCCAGCCACAGCCGGGCGGGGACGCCGCGGCCGTAGACGGGGTGGTGGCCGCGGAGATAGACGAGCAGGGGCGCGTCGGCGGGCGCGTTTTCGGGGACGAAATAGCAGCCGAACCCGGCCAGGGGGGCGCAATCGGCGTTTTCAGCGGCGGCCCGGGCGGGCGGCGCCGGGACGGCCAGGGCGGCGAACAACGCGGCGGCGCGCAGCATGCCTTCAGCATAGCTTTTTTAAATCTAATATTTATTATTAGAT
>JACQJQ010000229.1 GCA_016204945.1 Elusimicrobiota bacterium | reverse complement strand
GGACAGGAGCGAGTCCAGGCCCTTGAGCGAGCGCGATTCCACGGGCACGCCCAGCACCGGCAGGCACGTCATCGCCGCGGTCACGCCCGGCAGGTGGGCCGCGCCGCCGGCGCCGGCCACGATCACCTTCATGCCGCGCCCCGCGGCCGACGAGGCGTAGCTGAAGAGCGTGCGGGGCGCGCGGTGGGCCGAGATGACCCGGACCTCGTGGGCGACGCCGTAATCCTTCAGAACGTCCGAGGCGGCCTTCATCGTCGTCCAGTCCGACTGGCTGCCCATGATGATCCCGACGAGCGGAGCGCCGTTTTTCTTCATGCGAGAATCCTCCCGAGCACCTTGGCGGCCACGTCCTTCCTCCAGCGCAGGCCCAGACCGGCGACGCGCGGCACGGCGGCGTAGGCGCGCTCGCGCGCGGCGGCGAGGTCCGCGCCCGTGCCGACGACGCTCAGCACGCGCCCGCCCGCGGCGAGCCAGCGTCCGTCCGTCCTCCTCGTGCCGGCGTGGAAGATCATGACGTCCTCGAGGCCGTCCGCGGCTTCGGGCCTGAGCGCGGCGCCCGGCTTCGGCGCCCGCGGGTAGCCCTCGGCGGCGACGACGACCGACACGCAGGCGCCGGCGCGCGCGGGGACGTCGCCCGCGCGCAGCTTGCCGCGCGCGCAAGCAAGGCACAGTTCTAAGAAGTCGACATCAAGCAATGGCAACACGGCCTGAGCCTCAGGGTCGCCGAGACGGGCGTTGAACTCGAGTATTTTCGGGCCTTCGGGCGTCAGCATAAGACCCGCGTACAGCACGCCGCGATAATCGAGACCGTCGGCAAGAAGGCCCTTGAGCGCGCGGTCGAAGACTTCGGCTCGAATCTTCGTCAGAAGGGCCGCGTCGAGGGGGACCGGGCACAAGGCGCCCATGCCGCCGGTGTTGGGGCCGAGGTCGCCGTCGAGCAGGCGCTTATGGTCTTGGCTTGCCGGAAGCAGCGCGTAGGTTTTACCATCGAGCATGGCCATCATGGAGATCTCGGGGCCGGTCAACAGTTCCTCGACGACAAGGGTGCCGCCCGCGGCGGTCGCGGCGAGCGCCGCGATCGCCGCCTCCGCCTCCGGCGCGGACAGGCAGACGATTACGCCCTTGCCGGCGGCGAGGCCGTCGGCCTTGACCGCGCAGCGTCCGCGGCCCTCGCGGGCCGCGGCGCGGGCCTCCGGCGCGCCGCCGCCGCGCGCGCGCGCGGTCGGCCGGCCGTGGCGGAGCAAGACATCCTCGGCGAAGGCTTTCGAGGATTCGAGCCGGGCGCCGTCCTTGCCCGGACCGAACGCGGGAACGCCGACGGCGCGGACCGCGTCGGCGACGCCGGCGGCGAGGGGGGCCTCGGGCCCGACGACCAGCAGATCGACGTTTTCCGCGACGCAGAAGCCGGCGACGGCCCGCGCGTCGAGAGGGTCGAGAGCGGCGCGCTCGGACGAGGCGTCCATGCCGTCGGAGCCCGGCGCCGCCCAAAGCTTCGTCAGTTTGGGGCTTTTCGCCAGCGCCCAGGCCATCGCGTGTTCCCTGCCGCCGGAGCCGAGAAGGAGGACCCTCACGCCCTGATGATACTATTTAGCGCGAAAAGCCGGACGCGCCCGCTGCTCCGATACGCGCCGATGCGCGTCCGTATCGGGCGCAAGCGACAGCGCGGCGAGCTGCGGCGTGAGATCCATCGGGCCCTCGATCTCGGCTAAGATTGAGCCGTCGTAGGCTGATCGCAGCGTTATTTTGCCAGCGTTGAGGAGGGTGCCGCGGACCGTGACGTCGCATTCGCGTCCATCGCGCGGCTCCGCTGCGGTCGCGGCCCTGAAGTGGCGGCGGTACGCTTCCACAGCGGCTTCGTCCTGGACGCAGACTCTTAAATCCAGGACGGAGGGAGCGTCGCGGACGGCCGGGGCGCATGCCGCCGCGAACAGGGCGGCGGCTAAAGCAAGCGGCGTCCTCACTTCACCGCTTCCGTGACCTGGTAGTCGGGAATCGGCGTGGGGTAGCGGCGCGTGAAGCAGGCCGCGCACCAGCCGGACTCGTCTCCCTTGCCGACCGCGCGCTGCATGCCCGCCAGGCTCAGGTAATGGAGGCTGTCCACGCCGAGATACTTGCGGATATCCTCGACCGTGTTCTGGTTGGCGATCAGCTCGGAGGCGTAGGGCGTGTCGATGCCGTAGTAGCAGGGAGAGACGATGGGCGGCGAGGTGACCGCCATGTGGATTTCCCGCGCGCCGGCCTGCCGCAGCAGCTTGCAGATGCGTTTGGAGGTCGTGCCGCGCACGATGGAATCGTCCACGAGGACGACGCGCTTGCCGCGCAGGGTCTCGGGGACGGGCGCCAGCTTGAGCATCGCGGCCTTGTCGCGCAGCTCCTGCGTGGGCTTGATGAAGGTGCGGCTGACGTAGTGCGAGCGCATGAGGCCGATCTCGAAAGGCACGCCGCTTTCCTGGGAGAACCCCAGCGCCGCCGGAATCCCCGAATCCGGCACCGGCACCACGATGTCCGCCTGGAGGCCCTCCATCTCCCGGGCCAGGGCCTTGCCCAGGTCGCGGCGCGCGGCCTGGACGCCGCGGCTGAAGATCATCGAGTCGGGGCGCGCGAAATAGACCTGCTCGAAGATGCAGCGCGCGGGCGCGGGCACGGGCGCGAAGGGCTTGAGCGACTTGATCGTCGCGCCCTCGACGATGACCATCTCGCCGGGCTCGATCTCGCGGACCAGCTCGGCCCCGATCAGGTTCAGGGCGGTCGTCTCGGAGGCGAAGACGTGGGCGTCGCCGATGCGGCCGAGCACGAGCGGGCGAAAGCCGTAGGGGTCGCGCACCGCGATGAGCTTGTCGATGGCCAGCAGGAGCATCGAGTAGGCGCCCTCGACCTGGCGCAGGCTCGTGATCAGGGCGTCCTCGACCGGGCCCGCCTGGCGGGCGAGGAGATGGACGATGACCTCGGAGTCGGTGGTGGACTGGAAGATGGCGCCCCGGCTCTCGAGCTTGTGCTTGAGCTGGACGGCGTTGGTCAGGTTGCCGTTGTGGCCGATGGCGAGCATGCCGTGGCCGGTCTTGAAGACGAGGGGCTGGGCGTTGCGGATGTGGCTGCCGCCGGTGGTCGCGTAGCGCACGTGGCCGATGGCGACGCGTCCTGGCAGGGCGGCCACGCCCTCGGCGAACACCTCGGAGACGAGGCCCATGCCGACGCGGGTCTGGAGCTCACCGTTCTTGACCGTGACGATGCCCGCGCTTTCCTGGCCGCGGTGCTGCAGGGAGAAGAGGCCGAGCTGGGTCAGCTCGGCCGCGTCGGGCCGCCCGGAGACGGCGAAGATTCCGCACATGCCCTAAGTATAGCTGTTGAAAAAGGCGATGTCAGGGGGGCCTGAAGCCTATTTTTCGACGCGGTTCGGCGATCGGCGCGATCAACTGCCGGATAGCGTCAAAAAGCTCTTGAAGCCGGCCATCATGCGTTCCAACACGGCGTTCGAGCTCATCCATTTTCCTGCGAAGCTGCGTTTGCGACGAGAGCAGTTCTCTCATTCTGACGAAGGCTCGGACGACACGAACGCTTGCCTCTACGGCGACGGGCGTGTTGAGAACCGTCGCAAGCATAATGGCGCCGTGCTCGGTAAAAGCGAAAGGCGGGTGCCGGATATTTCGCCGGGATGCGGTCGCAAGATGCGACCGCATCAGCCTGGCTTCCCTCGGCGTCAATTCGATCAGAAATCCGCTTGGGAAACGATGGCGATTGCGGCGGACCTGCTCGTTGAGGCGTTTCGTCGAGACGCCGTAGATGCGCGCCAGGTCCTCATCGAGCATGACTCGGAGCCCTCGAACGGGGATTATATGCCGTTCGAGGTCGGCATCGAAGGTTTCCATGCCCATCATACGATCGAGACCCCGGAAAAGTTGCATGCCCCCGGCGGGGGCCGGCGAACTACCGGGCGTGGGCGACGGCGTTCTTGAACATCTCGAGCCCGACGGGCGCCTTGCGGTAGGTCTGGCGCGTCCAGTTCGGGTGGTGGTGGAGGGAGACGAAGCGCTCGGGGTGCGGCATGAGGCCGAGGACGTTGCCCTCGGGGTTGGTGAGGCCGGCGATGTTGAAGATGGAGCCGTTGGGGTTGTGCGGGTAGCCCAGGAGCTTGCCGTCCTCGGTGACGTTATGCAGGGCGATCGTCTTCGTTTTATTGAG
>JACQJQ010000228.1 GCA_016204945.1 Elusimicrobiota bacterium | reverse complement strand
GAGCACGCGCGCCGGCTCGCCGCCCGGGATTGGGACGTGCACGTTTTCGCGGAGAGGCTCGACAAGAGGGCGCTCATCGACGCGGGCGCCGTGCCGCGCTGGGTGCCCGCGTGGCCGTGGGGCTCCTGGCTGAAGCGGCGGGCCTTCGCCGCCGCGGCGGGGCGCATGGTTCGGGGCTTCGACCTCGTGCACGGGCACGGGGACCTGCTCGATCAGGACGTCCTCAGCCTGCACAACTGCGTCCATGCCGCGCATGAGGCGATTCACGGCCGCCCTCTTCCGGAGGAGGACGCGGTCGGGCGCCTGCACGCCCTTCAGCTGTCGGGCCGGCGCTTCCGCGCGCTCGTCGCGAATTCGAAGTTGATGAGGGACGACGTGACGCGCCGCTTCGGCGTGCCCGCCGAGCTCGTCTCGGTGATCCAGCCCGGCTTCGATTCCTGCCGCTTCAACGCGGGCGGCCGCGCGGAGTTCGGCTCGGCGGCGCGCGCCGAGCTCGGAGTCAAGCCGGACGCTCTCCTCTACGGGCTCGTCACCTCCGGCGATTTCGAGAAGCGCGGCCTCAAGGCTTTCTTGAGCGCCTTCGCCGCCGTCGCGCGGCGGCTTCCCGGCGCGCGCGCCGTCGTCGTCGGCAGGGAATCCCGCCCCGGCACCTACCTGGCGCTCGCGCGCGAGTTGGGCGTGGCGGACCGCGTCATCTTCCGCGAGCCGATCGCCGACGTCTGGCGCTTCTATCACGCCCTCGACGTCTACGTCCATCCCGCGCGGTGGGAGGAATTCGGCATGAGCGTGCTCGAGGCGCTCGCCTGCGGCCTGCCCGTGATCACCGGCGCCTCGGTCGGCGCCGCCGAGCTGTTGAGGGAGGAATCGCGCGAATTCGTGCTCGCCGATCCGGCGGGGGAGGCCCTGTCCGGCGCCATGCTCGTCCTCGCCGACCCGCGCCGCCGCGCGCGCGTGGGCGCGCGCGGGCCGGCCGCCGCCGCGCCCTGCGCCTGGGACCGCGGCGCCCGCGCGCTCCTCGACGTCTACGAAAGTCTGGTCATAAAGAAGTAAAATCGACGCTCATGAGGTCTTATGGACGCCCTTAAACGGGCGTTTCGCCTCTTCCTGGCCGCCTTCCGGACCGTCCTCCACGGTTTCGGCCTTTTCTTCATCCTTCTCGTGCTCCTGGCCGGCGGCTTCGCGGTCTACGCGTACCGCCAATTCGGCCCCGAGGAGGCGCGCGTTTTCGCGATCACGCAGCTCGAGGCGCTCCTGCACCGCGAGGTCGCGATCGAGCGCGTGGTCCTCACGCCGCGCGGCCTGAAGTTCAAGAAACTGCGGGTGCGGCGGGGCGGCGGCGCCGAGGGGGACATTCTCGCCTGCGACACGGCGCTCATCACCGTCAAACTGACTTCCCTGCTGCGCCTCCGGCTCGAGTTCGGCACTTTCCGCCTGGAATCGCCGCAGATTTCGCTGAGGCGCGAGGCGGACGGCGCGTGGGATATGGCCGATCTGTTCACGGCCACGCGTCCCGCCCGCGGCGGCGCCCTGCCGCTGGCGCTGGCCGCGGCCGAGACCATCGTCAACGACGGCGTCCTCCTGGTGGACGACCGCAGGCGGGAGCGGAGGATTTCCTTCGAGAAGCTGACCTTGCGCGCCGAGGGCTTCGACCAGGCGCATTCGTTTCCGCTGGCGCTGTCGTTCGTGAACGCCGTCTCGTTCGGCACCCGGACCTTGACGACGAGCGTCTCGGCCGAGGGCAGCATGGACCTGGCCGACCTGAGCTGGGCGAACGCGGCGCTGCGGATCGACCGCTTCGCGGCGGAGGCGGACGGCGTCAAGGTCGAGGGCAGGGGCTCGGTCGCGGGCTTCCTGCGGCCCGTCCTCGAGGTCTCGGCGTCCGTGTCTCCCGTCGGCCGCGAGTTCTGGCCGCGCTGGACGGGCCGCGACCTGATGCTGTCCTTGCCCGCGACGAAGTGGGACGCGCGCGTCGACCTCTCCTCTCACTCGATCTGGAACGTCGAGCGCCTGTCGGTCGAGACGCCCGCCGGGACGGCGTCCGGCAGCGCCGTCTTCGACCTGAGCGCGGACACCGCCTCCCTGCGCGCCCGGTTCGAGACGAAGGACGCCGTCCTCGAGAAATCGGCCGGCTGGCATCCGTCCTGGGCGGCCCGCGCGCCCTCCGGCCTGGCTTCGCTGAGCGCGGCCGTGGCGGGGCCGTTCGGCGCGCTGCAGATCAAGGACGCCGCGTTCAGCCTGCGTGACTTCGGGGCGGCTTGGGGCGGCTGGCGCGCGTCGGGCGTCGAACTCGACGCCGCGGTCGCCGAGGAATTCGCCTCGGTCAAGGCGTCGGTCACCAAGGGCAAGGTCGTCGCGTTCGGCAACACCTTCGACGAGCCGGATATCTCCCTGTCGGTGGCCAAGCAGACCCTGAGCGTCGACCGGCTGGCGCTGCGCTGGGGCGGCTCGCGCCTGCGCCTGCGCGGACGGGTGGAGCGGCTCTCCGCGCCGAAGGAGGTCCTGATCTCCGGGAACCTGGACAAGCTCGTCTGGGAGGACGCCCAGCGTCTCGTCGCCGGCATCGCCGCCTCCATCTCGACGCGGACCGCCACCGCGCGGGACGGGAGCCGCGCCCGCCCCTGGGTCAGCACCTTCAAATACGTCATCCCCCGCGGCTTTCCCGACACGGCGGGCCACTTGCGCGTCGGCATGGTCCGGCAGGAGAACTTCTGGTGCAAGGACCTCGATCTGCTCTGGTCCATCCGCGGAGTGACGCCGGCCCTCGACAAGGTCGGCGGCGAGGCCCGCGTGCGCTTCGGACCCGGCCGCGTGGCCGACATCCCCGCCGTGCAGGACGCGCACAAGCTGCTGCGCGTGATCTTCATGCCCTTCATCTACATGCACAAGATGAACAAGTTTTCCGTGTTCAGCACCGCGACCGCCTATCCCAAGACGCTGGATTTCGTCCGCATCGAGAGCGAATACGCGCTCAACAGGGGCGTCGCCGCGACGCGCTACTTCCACGTGAATTCCGGCCAGCTGGCGGCGTTCGCCGAGGGCACGGCCGACTTCGGCCGCGAGCAGGTGGATATGAGCGTGCTGACGCGGCTCACCCGCTACGACGGCGTCCTGCCCGAGTGGTGGGTGGACGAGATCGGGCGCCCGTCGATCGGCTTTCGCGTGAAGGGCGACCTGAACATGCCGGAGCTGGAGCCGCGGTTCAAGAAGATCCCGGTGGACGAGATCGAGCGCAAGCTGGAGGAGGGCCGAGCCGGCGGCAAGAAGCGCTTCGAGGCGATCGAGAAGCTCCAGACCTTGTGAGGAGAGCGAAATGAGCCGATTGAACAAGATGGACGTGTTGGGACTTCTTCAGGAGCACGGCGCGGTGGCGAGAGGGCATTTCCGGCTCGCGTCGGGCCTGCACACGCCGGTCTACCTGCAGCCGGCGCTCGTCCTGCAATACCCGCACGTGGCGCAAAAGATCGCCAAGGCGATCGCGGTCAAGTTCGCGGGCGCGGTGGACGTCGTGATCTCGACCGGGATGAGCTCGGTCGTCCTCGGCCAGGAGGTCGCGCGCGCCAAGAAGAGCCGCGCGATCTTCACCGAGCGCGTCGGAGGCTCCATGGCGTTTCGCCGCGACTTCCGCCTGGAGCGCGGCGAGCGCGCGCTCATCGTCGTGGACGTGCTCACGACCGGCCGCTCCAACGGCGAGGTCGCGGCGCTGGCGAGCGCCTACGGCGCGCGCGTCGTCGGCGTGGGCGCCATGGTGGACCGCTCGCGGGCGCCGCTGTGCCTCGGCGTGCCGGTGCGCAGCCTGATCGGATATCCGCTGGAGGCGGCGTCCTCGGAGACCTGCCCGCAGTGCGCGGCGGGCGTGCCGCTGTCGACGGCCAAGCGCGAGATCGAGCTCGGATCGGACGGCGAGTGAGCAGGCCGAAGACCGCGCTGCGGGCCCTCCTCGTCTGCCAGGGCGTCCTGGTGGCGGGATTGGCGCTGTCTTTTCCGTTCCTGACCTTGTACTTCCATGAGAAACGCGGCCTGCCGATGGGGCTCGTCGGCCTCGCGGTGAGCGGCGCGGTCGCGGCCGCGGCCGTGGGCCAGGCGCTCGGCGGGGAGCTTTCCGACGTGTGGGGCTGCAAGCGCGTGATGGCGCTCTCTCTCGTCTGCCGCGCGGCGTTCACGGCGGCGCTCGCCGCGGCCGTCGCGGGCTTCTGGCCCGTCTCCTCGATCATCGGCCTTCACATCGCCGCGGCGTTTTCGGGCAATCTCTACGGCCCGGCCGTGCGCTCGTGGATCGCGCACGAGCATTCGGCCGGCGAAAGGGCCCGTGCCTACGGCTCGCTGCGCGTGGCCCAGAACGCGGCGTGGGCCGTCGGTCCGGCGATCGGCGGCTTCATGGCGGGCTATTCGTACGCGCTCATGTTCGCGGCGACCTCGGCCCTTTCCCTGGTGTGCCTGGGCCTTCTCCTGGGCTTCGTGCCCGCCGCGCCCGCCGCCCGCTCGGGCGAGGGCTTCGCGTGGAGCGGGAGCTTGACGGCGGCTCGGGACCCGCGCTTTCTCGAGCTCGTGATCTTCACCTTGCTCATCGCCTGCTCGATGTCCCAGCTCGTGGCGCCGCTCTCGGCGCACGCGACCGCCCACGGCGGCCTCACGGAGACCAAGGTCGGCTTCCTGTTCGCCGTCAACGGCGTCCTCGTCGTCCTCTTTCAGCGGGCCGCCACGCGCGCCGTTTCGCGCGCGCCGCTCACCCTCGCCGCCGCCGCGGGGTCCTTGTTCTACCTCGCCGGCTGGTCGTGGATCGGCTTCGCGCGCGGCTGGTGGCCGCTGGCGCTCGGCATGACGGTCGTCACCGTGGGAGAGATCGTGGTCCTGCCGAGCATCGAGGCGCTCGCCGCCAACCTCGCGCCAGCGAGGCTCAAGGGCCGCTACCTCGGCTTCCAGGGGCTGATGCAGTCTCTCGGGCAGGCGCTGGGCCCGCTGTTCGGCGGCCTCGGCTTCGAGCATTTCAGCGGGCGCTGGACGCCCGCGCCGTGGCTGGCCGCCGGAGCGCTCGCCGGCGCGGCGGGCTGGGGCTTTCATCGCCTCGGACGCCGCCTGGGGGACGCGGAACAAGGTCTCGTGACACAGGAGGTCGCATGATCGCACGCTACACCCGGCCCGCGATGGGCGCCGTATGGTCCGACGACAACCGCCTGCGGGCGATGCTGCGCGTCGAGGAGGAGCTGCTGAAGGCGATCGCCGGGGAGAAGGGCGTTCCCGCCGCCGAACTCAAGTCCCTGCGCCGCTTGCTCGAGAAGTCCCTGCTCGACGCCTCGCGCCGCAAGGAGTCGAGCGCGGGCCATGAGGTGATCGGCATGCTCGCGGCCGTCGCCGGCGAGCTGAAAGCGAAGGCCCCCAAGGTGGACCGCTACCTGCACTACGGGATGACGTCCTCGGACGTGCTCGACACGGCGATGGCCCTGCAGCTGCGCGACTCGGCGGACCTGCTCATCGCGGGCCTGGAGCCGGCGCTCAAGCGCCTGAAGATCCTCGCGCGCCGGCACGAGAGAACCTGGATGGTCGGCCGCACGCACGGCGTCCACGCCGAACCCATCACGTTCGGCGTCAAGGTCGCCGGCTGGCACGCGGAGGGCCTGCGCTGCCTGCGCCGTCTGCGCGCCGCCCGCGAGGTCGTCTCCTACGGCAAGATCTCCGGGGCCGTCGGCGCGTTCTCCCAGCTCTCGCCGGAGGTCGAGGCCCGGGTGCTCGACGCCCTCGGCCTGCGTCCCGAGCCGGTCTCCACGCAGGTCGTGCCGCGCGACCGCTACGCCGAGCACTTCCATGCCCTCGTGCTGACGGCGTGCTTCGTCGAGCGCATCGCCCTCGAGATCCGGCACCTGCAGAAGACGGAGACGCTCGAGCTCGAGGAGCCGTTTTCGGATGACCAGAAGGGCTCGTCGGCGATGCCCCATAAGCGCAATCCCGTGCTGTGCGAGAATCTCTGCGGCCTCGCGCGCTTAATACGCGCCTACGAGTCGGCGGTGACGGAGAACTGCGCGCTGTGGCACGAACGGGACATCTCGCACTCCTCCAACGAGCGCGTGATCATTCCCGACGCGCACATCGCGCTGGATTTCATGCTCCACCGGCTCGGGCAGGTGCTCGACGGCCTGCAGGTGCACCCCAAGCGCATGAAGGCGAACCTCGAGCGCATGAACGGGCTCGTCTTCTCGCAGAAGGTGCTGCTGCGACTCATCGACGCGGGCCTGGGCCGCCTCGAGGCCTACGACCTCGTCCAACGAAACGCGATGAAGACCTGGAAGGACAATCGCCCGCTGCGCGAGCACCTGGCCGCCGATCCGGAGGTGTCCAAGCGCCTGTCGGCCAAGGAGCTCGACGCCTGCTTTTCGCTGGAGCCCTACGGCGCTTCCGCGCGCGAGATATTGAAGCGCGGGGGATGCCTTTAAGACATCCGGACGCAGGGAGAAGCGCCATGAGTGAAGCAACCGAAGCCGCCGCCGATTCGAAGCCGCTGCGCATCATCCTCAACCCGGACCGCGACAAGCGCGTCAAAGCCGGACATCTCTGGATCTTCTCGAACGAAATCAAGGAGGTGCTGTCCGACCACCCGCCCCTGCCCGGCGACCTCGGCGTGGTCGTGACGGCGGGCGGCGTCCCGCTCGGCACGGCCTTTTACAACCCGAACAGCCTGATCGGCGGGCGCGTGCTGACGCGCGACCCTAAGGAGCCGATCGACGCGGCCTTCTTCAGGCGCCGCCTCGCCGACGCGCTCGCGTACCGCGCGAAAGCCCTGCCGGGCGAATCCTCCTACCGCCTCTGCTACGGCGAGTCGGACGGGCTTCCCGGCCTGGTCGTGGACCGCTACGGCCCGTACCTCGTGCTCCAGGTGATGTCCGCCGGCATCGAGCGCCGCATGCCGTGGATTCAGGCGGCGCTCGAGGAGCTCGTGCAGCCGAAGGGCATCTTCCTCAAGAACGACCACAAAGTGCGCTCGCTCGAGGGCCTGCCGCTCGAATGCCGGACCTTGACCGGAGCCGTTCCGGAGCGCGCGCCCATCACGGAAAACGGCCTGCGCTTCGCGGCGCCCCTGGGCGAGGGCCAGAAGACCGGCCATTACTTCGACCAGCGCGAGAACCGGGCCTTCCTGCGCCCGTATTTCGAGGGCCGCGCCGTGCTTGACCTGTACTGCTACACCGGAGGCTTCGCCATCGCCGCGGCCAAGGCGGGGGCGAAGTCGGTGCTGGCGCTCGACAGTTCGGCCCCGGCCGTCCAGCTCGCGCGCGAGAACGCGAAGTTCAACGGCGCGGACGGGGTCGTGTCGGCCGACGAGGGCGACGCGGAGGCCGCGCTGGAGTCCTTCGCGCGCGGCCAGCAGCCGTTCAAGCCGGACATGATCATTTTGGATCCGCCGAGCCTCGTGCCCGCGAAAAAGCACCTGCCGCAGGCCCTGCGCCTGTACACGAAGCTCAACAGCCAGGCGATGCGCGCCCTGCCCAAGGGCGGTCTGCTCGCGACGGCGACGTGCTCCCATCACGTCTCGCGCGAGGATTTCGTCCTGATGCTGCGCAACGCGCAGGCGAAGGCCGAGCGCGCGATGCGCTTCGTCGCCTTGCGCGGCCAGGCGACGGACCATCCGATCCTGCTCGCGATGCCGGAAACGGAATATCTGCACTTCGCGCTCCTGGAGATGATCTAGGGCGATGGAGACGCGCCTTGAGGAGGACCGTTCGCTCAAATTCTCCCCATCGAAGCTCGGGGTCTACCGGAATTGCCCCCGGCGCTATCGGTACCGCTACGTCGACAAGATTTCGAGGACGCGCAAAACTCCGGAGACCGTCGTCGGCACCGCGGTTCACGCGGCGTTCGAGGAGCTGTACGCGCTCGTGGCGGGGGGCAAGGTGCCGGACCTGGGCCTTATCCAGGGCGTCTACGATCGCGAATTCGAGGCGGGCTGGGACGAGTCGGTCGTCGAGAAGGACGCGCGTTTCGCCCGGGGGGACTGGCGCAAGGTCGGGGCCGGCTGCGTCGAGCTGTACTACGGCGCCCACCATCCTTTTTCCGAGGACCGCACCGTGGCCGTGGAGAAGCGCGTCGGCTTTCCGATCCTGGTGGACGGCCACGAGTACCGCATCGAAGGCTTCGTGGACCGCCTGGCGCTGGCGCCCGACGGCGCGTTCGAGATCGTGGACTACAAGACCGCGAAGTCGCTGCCGAACCAAGAGCACGCGGACGCGGACTGGCAGCTGGCCTTATACGAACTGGCGGTGCGCCGCGAGTGGCCCGACGCCAAGGCGGTCCGCCTGAAGTGGCACTACGTGCGCCACGGCAAGACCTTGGTCTCGATCCGCGACGACGCCGCGCGCGCCAGGCTCCTCGCCGACGCGGGAGCCTTGATCTCCGAGATCAAGCGCGACCACGCCTTCGAGCCCAGGCCGGGCCCGCTGTGCGACTGGTGCGAGTACCGCGACCTGTGCCCCGTGTTCGCGCACCCGGTCAAGGTGGCGGCCCTGCCGCCGGCGGAGCGCCGCCATGACGACGGCGTGAGGCTCGTCGAGGCCTACGCGGAGATCGAGGAGCGCCGCAAGCGGCTCAAAGACGAGCTCAAGGCGGTCGAGGCCGAGCGCGAGAAGGCGGAGAGCGACATCGCGGATTGGGCGGAGAGCGCCGGGGTCGCGGTCGTCGCGGGCGCGCGCGCGCAGGCGTCGGTGACGATCAGGGACGAGACCCTGCTGCCGACCAAGACCGGAGAGGCCGAAAGGCACGCCGCGCTCGAGGACGAGGTCCGCCGGACGCCGTTATGGGCGGACGTGGCGCGGCTGGACGGGCACGCGCTGCTGGAGGGCCTCAAGGCCCGCCGCTGGACGGGCGAACTGCTGGCGCTCGCCGAATCGCTCGTCGCGCGCTACGGGCGCCGCGCGCGCAAGCGCAGCGTGCGCCTCAAGCGCCGCGCCGACCCCGACGATCAGTCGTAGGCCGCCTTGTCGGACCCGCCGATCCCGAGCTGCACCGCGAGGCTCATCCAATCGGACTTCAGGCGGTCATGCTGCGCCTCGAGCTCGTTCCAGCCTCGATCGAACTCGATGGCCCTGCCGTCCTTCGTCCTGCGGGAGGAGTCCTTGTGGCTCCGGGCCGGCTTCGCCGGTGTTTTCTTCATGTCGTCCTCACCGGCAGTATAGCCCCGGCGCCCCGATTCGTCAACGGGAATTTCGCGCGCCGGGAGGGGGCCCACGCGTCCGGACCGAAGGGCCTATGTTGTAGGCCTTTAGACCTATATTGACATGGGCCTTGCGACTCATGTCAAATATGGGCCTTCCGCCCACAATCCGTGCGGAGGAGCAAACGACAATGAAAAAACTACTGATCGCGCTCATGATCGCGTCCGCGGCGGCCGCCGCCGCCTCGGCGCTGCCCGCGTCGAAGCCGGGCAAGCGCTACATCGTGACCTTCGACGCGAAGGCCAAGCGCGCGGACCGCGACGCGGCGCTGGGCGCCCTGGGCCTTCAGGCCGCCAGGCACATCGCGACCAACGGCGACACCGATTTGGAGGTCTCGATCGCGGTCGTGGACGCTCCCGCGGGCGGGGCGCTGACGACCGGCACGGGCAAGGCGCTTTGCCGGGACGCGCGCAAGTGCTCGAGCCGCATCGTCTCGATCGAGGCGGACAGGCGCGTCAAGTGGATCGAGTCCGCCCAAATCTCCTTCCAATCGACTCCATTTCCGTCCGTCGCCGACGCGCTCTCGCGGCTGGGCATGCCCAAGGCCGGCGCGTTCGCCCAGAATCCGATGGCGGCGGAGATCGCCGCGCAGCGCCGGGAGGAGCCGTGGGGCGTCAACCGCGTCCACGCCCCCGCCGCCTGGCCCATCACCACGGGCCAGGACGTGAAGGTCGCGGTCATCGACACCGGGATCTATGCCGATCATCCCGACCTCAAGGGCAGCGTGGACGGCGGCTACTCGGCGATCTCGAAAACCGAGAATCCGCAGGACTATCAGGACGACAACGGCCACGGCTCGCACGTCGCCGGCACCATCGCCGGCCATCGCGACGGCAAGGGCGTCGTGGGCGTCGCGCCGGGCGTGCGCCTGTACGCGGTGAAGGTGCTCGACGCCGACGGTTCGGGCAGCCTGGCCGACGTCATCGACGGCATCGTCTGGGCCGCGAACAACAAGATGGACGTCGTCAACATGTCGCTCGGCTCCGAGCAGGACAGCGAGGCGATGAAGCGCGCCATCCGCTTCGCCCGCGGCTCCAGCGCCGTCGTGGTCGCGGCGGCCGGGAACACGGGCGGGTCGGTCGGCTTTCCCGGCGCGTACGAGGACGTCATCGCCGTGGCGGCCTCTGATTCGTTCGACCGCCTCG
>JACQJQ010000218.1 GCA_016204945.1 Elusimicrobiota bacterium | reverse complement strand
GCGCCGCCAGCGCGGCGCGGGCGGACAGGGAGGCGCGAAGAGCCGACGCTTGGGCCGGGGGCGAGGCCCCGATGACGGAGGCCAGGACGATCTCGCTGTCGAGAGCGACGGCCCGGCGGCGAAAGTCGTAGCGCGCCACGGCCGAGCCGCCGAGATCCTCGATGATGATGGGGGGCAGCTCGGGCTTCCCGTTTTCTCCGTTGAGGCGGGAGAGGACGGTCTTGCCGAAAGGATGCCGGCCGATCGCGGCTTCGGCCGAGGCTCGCATCTTCTCCGAGACGGATTTCTCCTGGTCGGTGTGATAGGGCGAGTCCGTTCGCGGCCGCGGCGTCCCGGCCGAGACGGGCTGCGCCGCGGCTTGGCGATCGGCCATGGTCCGGCCGCCGTCGAAATAGGCGGCGACGCGGGACAGATCCGCGTCGGCCAGCGCTTTGACCGTGCGCGCGTCCGATTTCGGGTCGAGGAGAGCCGCCGTGAGGGCGGGAGGGAGGTCGGCGGCGAGCGTCTTGACTCGCTGCGCGTCCGCAAACTCCAGGGGTTTTCCGGACGCAAGCATGAGGTTCACCGCCTCGAGCGCCGCGCGCCGCGCGCCCAGGCGCAGGTCCAGCACCGCTCGGTCCAGGACGGCCTTGGGGGCGGGGGACTTGGTCCTTGGGTCGAGGGCGCGGCCGTCGTCCTCGAAGCGCCAACCCCGTCCGGCCAAGGCGGCCTTGACGCGCTCGTCAACCCCGTCCCGACGCCAATCGGCTTGGATCGCGGCAGACGCGTCGGCCGCGGACACGGCGGGCGGCAGGGCCAGCATGACGGCGAGCAGGAAGAGGGGTTTCATCGCCTCGCATAGCGTAGAGAGAATCGCTTTTTGCGTCAAGGGCCTTCGCGGCAAGCCGCCGGCTGATCGGGAGCGCTCATCTGGGCGCCGGGGGTTATCATCCCTGCGGGCCGGGCGACCGCGCGCCCGCTCCCTTCGGGATGATAACCCCCGGTATTTGGCGAGACTTCGCATTCTCCCGTTGCTTTATGGATGGGAAAAGCTTGATTTTTACGCCGAGAAATGCTACACTTATATGCTGTAGATACATCTGATCATAAGAAGATGATAATAGATGGACAATTCGCAGTGTCCGAGGTTCCATGCATCTAAAATCGATCGACATCGTCGGCTACAAGTCTTTCGCGGATAGGACCCACGTCGACCTGGAGCCCGGCATCACGGGGGTGATCGGGCCGAACGGCTGCGGCAAGTCGAACGTCATGGAGTCCGTGCGCTGGTGTCTCGGCGAGATGTCGTGGAAGTCCCTGCGCGCCGATTCGATGGCGGACGTGATCTTCGCGGGCACCGCGAAGCGCTCGCCTCAGTCCTTGGCCGAAGTGACTTTGACCTTCGACAACGCCAGCTCCCTCCTGCCCGTGCAGTACTCCGAGGTGACGATCACGCGGCGCTTGTTCCGTTCCGGCGAGTCGCAGTACTTCCTCAACAAGACCCAGTGCCGCCTGCGGGATATCCGCGAGATGTTCCTGGACACCGGCCTCGGCGGCGACGGCTACGCGATCATCGATCAGGGAGGCGTCGACGCGATGATCCGCTCCAAGCCCGAGGAGCGGAGGGCGTTTTTCGAGGAGGCCGCGGGCGTCGCGAAGTACAACGCGAAGCGCGAGGAGGCGCTGCGCAAGCTCGACCGCGTGGACATGGATCTGGGCCGCCTGCAGGACTCCGTCGCTTTGATCGAGGAGCAGGTCAAGAAGCTCGACAGCGACGCGCGGCGCGCCAAGCTTTACGCGAAGTACAAGGAGGAGCTGGCGGCGCTGGAAGCGACCCATATCATCGAGCAGATCGCTGCGATCGAAGCCGAGCTGTCCTTGATGCGGGAGCGCATCGGGCCCGTGGAGGAGGCGTTGGGCCTCTGTCGTTCCCGCATCGGAGCGGAGGGCGCCAACCTCGCGGCCTTGAGCCTGGAGAAGACGGGAGAGCAGAACCGCCTGATCGAGGCGAATCGGAAGGTCGCGGAGGTTAAGACCGCGGCGGGCCGGCTCGAGGAGCGCCTGCGGAGTTCCGCGGATTCCGTCGCCGCCATGGATTCCCGCGCCGAGTCGTGCCGCCTGGAGGCGGAGGCCGATCGCGGCCGATCCGCGTCCATCGATCCGGAGATCGCCGCCGTCGCCGCGTCGATCCGGAACACGGAGTCGGCGCTCGCCGAAGCCAAGGCTCGCGCCGCGGCCGCCGGTGAGGAACTGGCCGCCATCGAGGCCGCCGCCGCCGAGGCGCAGTCGACGAAGGACTCGCTCGCCCGCGAGGCGGGCGTCTTGGGGCAGGACGTCTACGAGATCGGCCGCCGCCTGGCGGCGGCCGAGTCCGAGTTCTCTCGCGCGGAGGTGCGCGCTCGCGCGGCGCTCAGGAGCCTCGAGCGCGACCAGGCCGGGGCCGCGGAAGCGCGCGGCCGTCTGGACGGGGCCCGCGACGAGGCCATCTCGGCCGAGACGGCCTTCGCGGCGGCGAAGGAGGCCGCCGACGCCGCCGACGCCCGGGCCGAGGAGCTGCGCGCCCGGCAGGGCGCGCTGTCCGAAGAGACCGCGGCCGTGCGGTCGGCGCTCGCTCAAGCGGCGGCGAGAGCCGAGTCCCTGGAGGCCCAGGGCGGCCAGAATCCGTACTGGGTCGGCGCTCAGACCGTGCTGAACGCGAACATCCCGGGGGTCGTGGGAACCGTGCGGAGCCTGTTTCGCGCCGATGATTCCTTGAGGCCCGCGCTCGAGGATATCCTCGGCGACCGCCTGTTCGCCGTCGTCGTCGAGGACTCGACCGCCGCCCGCCTGGGCGTGGAGTTGTTGCGGGCCTCCGGCGCGGGCCGCGCGCGCTTTCTCGTGCTGTCGGCGCTTCCCGGTGAAACCGGAGAGCGGGATTATCCCGCCGAAGCCAAGCCGCTGCTCGCGCGCCTGCAGTATGATCCGCGCCATTCCGTCGCCTTGCGCTACCTTTTCGCCGAGGCCTATGAGCTCGGAGGTCCGCTGTTCGGCGCGTGCTGGGTGTTCGGAGGCTCGGTCGCGAAGGACGGGCCTCAGCCGACGCTCGCCGACCTGGGCGAGATCAAGGAGAAAGTCGGCGCGCTCGAGCTGCGCGTCTCGACCGTGGCGGAGGAGCGCTCCCGGGTCGAAGCCGAGCTGGCCGAGGCCGTTCAGACCGCCCGGCTGGTCGCGGCCGCTCTTTCCCAGGAATCCGGCCGCCGCCACGGCCTCGAGGCGCGCGTCCATCAGCTCGAGCAGTCCCTGGCGAACCACGCGCGCAACGTGGAGCTGTCCACGGAGGAGTCCGCGCTCGCCCTGGCCGACGCCGCGCTCGCGAAGGAATCGATCCACGAGCGCCGCTCCCTGCGCGCCGCGGCCGAGGCCCGCGTCGCCGAAGTCCGCCGGGCCGAGGCTCTCGCCGCCGAGGCCCTCGCGGCCGCCCGCGAAGAGCTGTCGGGCAAGCGCGCCGCGTTCCAGGGCCAGGACGAGCGCCGCCGAGGCGTGGAGCAGGAGCTGTCGGCGTACTCGTCGAGCCTCAAGCGCCTGGAGGACGAGAAGGCTTCCCTCGAGGCCGCCATCGCGCGTCTTGCCGCCGAGACGGAGGAAATCGGCCGCCGCAAGGCCGAGGCCGCCGAGTCCTCGGAGCGCATGCGCGCCGAGATCGCGACGCTCCAGGCCGAGCTCGCGGGCCATGAGAACGGCGCGAAGTCCGTGTTCGACGGCCTGCAGGACCTGCAGAACAAAATAGACGCGTTGGGCGAGCAGATCAAGAGGCTGCAGGGCGAGCACGACCAGGCCCAGGCCGACCTGCACCAGCACGAGGTCCAGGCCTCGGCGTTGAAGTCCAAGCATGACTTGCTGAAGACCCGGCTCTGGGACGAGTGGCAGCTCACCGCGGAAGAGACGAAGGCCAAGTACGCCGGGGTCGTCGCCGACGTGGAGAAGATCGAGACCTTGCGCCGGCGCATTTCCGGCATGGGCAACATCAACATGGCGGCGCCCGAGGAGTATGAGGCCCTCGCGCAAAAACAGGCCTTCCTGCAGTCCCAGATAACGGACCTGTTGACCGCGAAAGAGGACTTGAAGGCGGCGATCGTCAAGATCAACAGCGCGACGCGCGAGAACTTCCGCCAGACCTTCACCGAGGTGCGCGAGCACTTCCGCCGCCTGTATGGCGTGCTGTTCGAGGGGGGGGAGGCCGACCTGCTTCTGACGGACCCCGAGAACATCCTGGAGACCGGCGTCGAGATCGTCGCCCAGCCCCCCGGCAAGAAGCTCCAAAGCATCACCTTGCTGTCGGGGGGCGAGAAGACCCTGACCGCGGTGGCGCTGCTGTTCGCGTTTTTCATGGTCAAGCCTTCCCCATTCTGCATGCTCGACGAGGCCGACGCGGCCCTCGACGACGCCAACATCGAGCGCTTCGTGGCGCTCCTGCGCGAGTTTCAGAACAAGACCCAGTTCCTCATCGTCAGCCACAACAAGCGCACGATGGAGGCGGCTGACGTCATCTACGGCGTCACCATGGAGGAGAAGGGCATCAGCCAGCTGATTTCCGTCGACTTTCGCAAGAAAGTCGGCGGCACCGAGCGCGAGGAGGCGAAGCAGAAGGTCGTCCAGCAGGGGCCGTTCGCCGCGTCCGAGTAGCCCTCCGGACAGCAG
>JACQJQ010000224.1 GCA_016204945.1 Elusimicrobiota bacterium | reverse complement strand
TCTCGCGCGCGAGCTTGACCACCTTCCCCTCGATCT
This sequence comes from Elusimicrobiota bacterium, assembly GCA_016204945.1. Lineage (GTDB taxonomy): Bacteria > Elusimicrobiota > Elusimicrobia > UBA1565 > UBA9628 > GWA2-66-18. The sequence continues at coordinate 4,878 of JACQJQ010000224.1, read as the reverse complement.
CGGCGATCTCCGGGATGTCCTTGTCGAGGATGCGCACGGGCACGGATACCCCCTCCTGAAGCCGCGCGAGCACGTCGAGTCCGCGGCGGCCGCGGGCCCGCTTCATCGAATCCTCCGAGTCCGCGAATCGATGCAGCTCGGTCAGCACGAAGCGGGGCACCACCAAGGTCCCCGACAGGAAATGGGTCTCCACGATCTCGGCGACGCGGCCGTCGATGATCGCGTTGCAGTCGAGGATCTTGAGATCGGAGCCGCGCTTCTTGCCCATTTTCAACAGATCCTTGTCCAAATCATCGAGCTCGGGGAACTTGCGGATCGCGATCACGAGGCCGAGGACCCCGAGCGCGAAGAAGCGCAGCAGGGCGAACTTATCCCAAGTCCTGTACAGCTCCTCGTTGCCGATCTGGAACACCATGTAGTCGAGAAGGCGCGCGACGATGATGCCGACCGCGGTGCCGAGCACGCCCGCCATGATGGTCAGCAGGTTCAGCTCGGCGATCAGGTATTCGATGCCGACGATCAGCAGGCCCACGCCGACGCCGATGCCGACGCCGGCCGGATTGGGCGAGATTTTTCCGAAATAGACGATGACGGGGCAGACGAGGACGACGGCGAGCCGAAACAGCCAGGTGTACATGCTATTCCTCCGACGGAGGTTATGACGGAATGGACCCGGATATTCTACGAAATCGGGCCTACGAGTCGACGCCGAACGCCGCCTCGGCCGCCTCGCGCAGGTCCGACGCGCCGATGACCGTCAGCCCGGATATCCCGGGCAGATCCTTGGCCGAGCGCGCGGGGACAAGCGCGCGCTTGAAGCCGGCCTTGGCCGCCTCACGCAGGCGCGACTCGAGCTGGGGCACGCGCCCGATTTCCCCAAGCAGGCTGACCTCGCCGATCAAGGCCATGTCGGACGGCACCGATTTCTCGCGCCAAGAACCGGCGACGGCGAGGCAGGCGGCGAGATCGAGCGCCGGATCCTTCATGCGCAGGCCGCCGGCGAGGCTGACGAAGCAATCCCGATCCTCCAAGCGCAGGCCGATGTGCCGCTCCATCGCGGCGAGTAGTACGAGGACGCGGTTGAGGTCGAGGCCGGTCGCCATGCGGCGGGGAAGCGGGTAGCGTGTGGAGACGACCAAGGCTTGAACTTCGACGAGGACGGGGCGGGAGCCTTCCAACGCGACGGAAACGGAACGGCCCGGGGCGGCCGAGCGGCCGAGCTCGGCGGCGAAGAAGGACGTGGCGTCCTTGACTTCTTTAAGCCCGGCCTCGCCCATCTCGAAGAGACCGAGCTCATCGGTGGGGCCGAAACGATTCTTTTGAGCGCGGAGAACCCGAAGCAGCTCGTGATTCTCCGTGTCGAAGTACAGCACGGTGTCCACGATGTGCTCGAGCACCTTGGGGCCGGCGAGCGAGCCGTCCTTGGTCACATGGCCGAGCAGGAAGACGACCGTGTCCTTCGCTTTCGCGGCGCGCACGAGCTCGGCCGCGCACTCTCGCACCTGGCCGACGGAACCGGGGCTCGAGACGAGCTGGGGATGCGTCACGGTCTGGATCGAGTCAAGGACCATCGCCCACGGCTTGACCTGCTCCATGGCCGCCAGGATCTTGGAGAGCGAGGATTCCGAGACGAGGTAGAGCCGCTCGGAGGAGAGGCCGAGGCGCTTGGCGCGGCTTGAGACCTGGCGCAGGGATTCCTCGCCGGAGGCGTATAAGAACGGCCCTTTCTCGGCGAGCTTCGCCGCAGCCTGCAGCATCAAGGTGGACTTGCCGATGCCCGGAGGCCCCGCCAGGAGAATGACCTGGCCCGGAACGACGCCGCCGCCGAACAGGCGATCGAGTTCGGCGATGCCGACGGGTGTGCGCTTTTCCGGCGTCGCGCCCGCGTCCCTGAGCGCAGTGACCGCCGAGGAAAAGGAGGATAGCTGCCCGCGAGCCTCGGCGACCGACTCCGCCAGGCCGCCGGGACGGGCCTCGACGACCTCCTCGGCCATCGTATTCCATTCGGAACAGCCGGGACATTGCCCCATCGGCTTCATCGCCGAGTGGCCGCAGGCCTGACAGCGATAAATCGTCTTTAATCGCGACATGAGCGGTATTTTGCCATTTCTCGGCCTCCCTATCTTACGATTGATATGGATGGAAAGTTGCGAAGGCATGCAACTTTTTTGGGGGGTCAATCGTATGATAGAGGGGCGGCTCGGCGTATCGAGAAACCCGGACGACTGTTGGCGCCAACAGTCGAGGCGGCGACTACTTCTTCGACCGGCCTTTCGACCCGGCGGCGCCGAACGATACCATACCGAACAGGTAGGCGATGTCCGTGTCCTCGAAAGCGACCTTCAGCCAGGTCTGGTAGCGCGGAACCTCCGCGGCGTCCTCGACGCGGCCGCCGACGGTAACGTACTTCTGGACCTTGATCTGCGCGCCGTAGTCATAGGCGGGCTTGGTGAACTTGCGTCCCTCGACGGTCCGGTTGCGGCCGAAGTCATGCCCCTGCGCCGTGACGGAGATCCGGCCCAGGAGCGGATTCTTGTGGAAAGGCGTCAAGGTCACGCGCGCGCCGCCGCCGGATCGTATCACGCCGACGCCCACGTCCCACCAGCCGCCCTCCCAACCCAGCAGCGCGTCGATGCGGTTGGGCTGGGCATAGTCCACTTTCGTGCCGCGCTTCTCGTCGTTCAGATTGGCCAGGTTCGAGCCGCCAACGTAGTAGTAGCGGCCGTCTCGGGGCGAGATCTTAAGGCCTATGTCCACCCGCGAGGTGCGGACCGCGTGCTCATAGCGCCAGTCGTAGTTCCAGTATACCCGGAATTGCGTGATGCGACCGAACACGTCTTTCGCCGTACCGGCCGCTTCCTTGACCGAGGCGATGGTCTCCTTGACGTCGGCCTTGACCTTCTCATCGTGGAGCAGCGAACCAACGGCGCCCTTGTCGGTGGCCAGGCTGGCCATCATCGTATTCGACTTGGCTAGAAGGGCGTCGAGCTTCTCGGTGATCTCGTCCGTGCGGGACATCGCCCTCTCGAGCTTGGGCTTGGTGGTCTCGATGAGATCGTTGAGGTTAGCCGTCATCTCTCGGACGTTGGCCACGGTCTCGGTCAGGTTCTCCGCGAGGGAGCCGCGCGGCCCCTCCTTGGTGAGGCTGTCGAGCAGCTTCTCAACCTTCGCGAGCGCCTTCGTCAGAGACTTTTCAATCGAGACGGGGTCCTCGCCGCGGACGGTCGAATTGGCTGGGATTGCGCCCTTGGCGCGGCTGCCCTGATCCACCTGGAGATATTTGGAGCCGATGATCCCGGTCGAGCCGATCTGGAACACGGCATCATTGTAGATTTCGACGCCCCGGCGGATCGACATGACGACCCGCGCGCCGCCGTCCACGAGCTCGATGGAGCGGACTTGGCCGACCTCGACTCCGGATAGTTTGACCGGGGCGTCCTTGGAGAGGTTGGCGACGTCGGAGAACTGTCCATAGAGGGTGTAGCGCTTCTCAAAAGAGACGTCGCCGAGCAGGAAAATGGCGACGGCGAGAAGAGTCAGCCCGCTGAGGACGAAGGCGCCGACTTTAGTCTCGAGCGTCATCAATTTTTCCTGGCGATGGGATGGGACGCGGCTTCCGCTTCGAATTCCTTGAGCTTCATCTTGATCGGGCCTTCGCTCTTCCCGTCCACGAACTGGCGCACGTACGGATTACTGCTGATCTTGATGATGTCGGGATGCGCGACCTCCAGCACCTTGCCCTCGTGAAACATCGCGATGCGAGTAGCGACTTTATACGCCGACTTCATGTCATGCGTGACCACGATCGCCGTCACTTTCAGCTGCCTCTGGAGGTCCAGAATCAGGTCGCTGATGACGTCCGACATGATCGGATCCAGGCCCGTCGTGGGCTCATCATACAATATGTAAGAAGGCTGGGCGGCGATGGATCGGGCGAGCGCCACGCGCTTTTTCATGCCGCCGGACAGCTCCGCGGGCTTAAAATCCTCGACGTCCTTGAGGCCGACGAGAGCGAGGCAATCCGAGGCGATCCTGCGGTACTTGGACGGCGGGATATCGGTTAGGTAGCGCAGACCGAAGGTGATATTCTCCCAGACCGTCATCGAGTCGAACAGCGCCCCCTCCTGGAAAAGATAGCCGAAGCGCCGGCGGTAGTCCGCGATCTCCGCTTCGGTTTTCAGCTTGGAGACGTCGATGCCGTCGACAAGTATTTTACCGCCGTCGGGATGGTGAAGGCCGATGACGCATTTCAGGAACGTGGACTTGCCGCAGCCGGAGCCGCCGATGATGACGAGCGTCTCCCCGGTTTCCACGCGCAGTTCGATGCCGCGCAGGATGGTGCGTGGCCCGAAGCGCTTGACGACTCCCTCGGCGTCGATCATCAGGTGATCCCGAACGCGTTGAGGACCGCGGTCGCGAAATAGTCGAGCACGAGGATCAAAACCATGCTGATGACCACCGCGGAGGTCGTCGATTTTCCGACGCCCTCGGCGCCGCCCCGGGTCGTGACGCCCTTGAAGCAGGAAATCAGGGCGACGACGGCCGCGAACACGAAGGTCTTAAGAAAACCGTGCACGAAGTGCCGGATCTCCATGTTATTGACGATGTCGTGCCAGTACACGGTCCCGGGAATCTGATACTTCGCGTGCGCCACGAGGTAGCCGCCGAAGATGCCGGTGAAGTCGGACGCGACGGTGAGAAGCGGCAGGACGACCATAAAGGCGATGAGGCGCGGAATCACGAGGTATCGGATCGGATCGGTGCCGAGGGTATAGAGCGCGTCGATCTGCTCGGTGACCTTCATCGTCCCAAGCTCTGCCGCGATCGAGGAGCCGACGCGGCCCGCCACGATCAGCGCCGTCATGACCGGGCCGATCT
>JACQJQ010000217.1 GCA_016204945.1 Elusimicrobiota bacterium | reverse complement strand
TGGCGGCCGCCGCCTCGCCCCTGCTGGCGCCGGCGATCGCCGCCGCCGCCGAGTTGGGCCAATCGGCGGCCCTGGATCCGGCGTTTCTCACTGTGATGGCGTTTTCCGGCGCGATCGGCGCCATAGGCGGCGCCGGCGCCGGTGTCGTCCTCGCGGTATCGATTTCCGACGTGTATGAAATGAGCGCGCGCTTGATCGACAAGTTCGTGATCACCGGAAGCGCGATCGGCTTGGCCGCGGCCGCCGTCGGGGCGGCTTACGGTCCGGAAACCTTCAACGGAGTGATGATCGCCTTGGCGTCTCCGATCGTCCTTCTTGTTTGCGCCCTAGCCGTCAAAACCGTCAAAGACCTCCTCCGCTGGAAACCTTAGGGCGCCCGAGGAGCTCGGCCCGGGCGCGCTTGAGCCGCGCCTTGACCGCGTCGAGCGAGCAGGACATGGCCGCCGCGATCTCCGCGTAGCTCAGCCCCTCCACTTCGCGCAAGGTCAGGGCCAGGCGCTGCTCCGGGTTCAAGCGGGCGAGCAGGCGCGAGACGGCGTCGCGGTCCTCGAGCGCCTTGGCGGGCGACTCCTCGCGCAGGACGCGGCCAAGAGCGGCCGCGTCGGCCTCAAGCAAGGCGTCAAGCGACTCGCAGCGCCGGCGACCCGCGACGCGCAGCAGGTCCAGGCAATGGTTGACCGCGATGCGGTGCAGCCAGGTCCCGAAGGACGCCGCGCCCGCGAAGCGACCCAGCGCCCGATGCGCCTTGAGAAACGCCTCCTGCGCCGCGTCCTCCGCCTCCTCCGCCCCGTCCAAGGCCGCGGCGCACAGCGCGCGCACGCGCGGCGCGTGCCGCCGGACGAGCTGGGCGAACGCGTCGTCGTCGCCGTGCGCCGCGCGTCGGGCAAGCTGCGCGTCGATCGATTCGGGCCTATCCACGGTCCCTAAGGCAGCGCGTCGACTTTCGCGTTCGCCAGCCGCTCGGCCTCGCGCACCGCGCGCACGACCGCGGCCGAGTTCACCGCCGTCTTGCCGCTCTCCGCGCGGACGAGCAGGCTGTAGGCCGCCGGCACGACGAACAAGGTCAGGACGGTGGAGACCGACACGCCGCCGATGAGCGCCAGCGCCATCGGCACCGTCGTCTCCGAGCCGGCGCCGCGCGAAAGCGCGGTCGGCACCGCCGCCGCGATCGTCGCCATCGACGTCATCAGGATCGGCCGCAGGCGGGTCGGGCAGGCCTCGAGCAGGGCCGCCCGGGGCTCCAGGCCCTCGGAGCGCCGCTGATTCGTGAAGTCAACGAGCAGGATCGAGTTCTTCTTGACGAGCCCCATGAGCAGAAGCAGGCCGATCATCGAGTTGATGTTCAGGCTCCGGTCGAACGCCAGCAAGGTCAGGAACGCGCCGGACAGGCTGAAGGGCAGGGCGAGCAGGACGGTGAACGGGTGGATGAAGCTGTTGAACTGCGCGCCAAGCACCATGTAGGCGACGATGATGCCGAGAACCAGCGCGAGGATCAGGCTTTGGAAGGATTCCTTGAACGTCTGCGAGGAGCCGGAGAGCACCACCCGGTAGCCGTCGGGCAGGACCTCCTTGGCGAGCGCCTCGACGTCGGCCAGGACCTGGGCTTGGGACTTCCCGGCCGCCACGTTGGCGAAGACGCCGACGGAGCGCTCACGGTCCTTGCGCGTGATCGCGAGCAAGGTCGGCCGTTCCTGGATGTCGACGACCTCGGACAAGCGGATCATCTCGCCGCGCACGTTGCGCACGTAGAGCCTGTTGATCGCCTCGGCGTCGAGGCGGTCGCGCGTCTCGGCGCGCACGCGCACGTCGTAGCGGCGGCCGTTGTCGGTGAACAGGCCGGCGCGCACGCCGCCGATCATCGCGTTGATCGTCGCGCCGATGGACTGGATGGAGACCCCGCGCGCGTAGGCCTTCGCGCGATCGGGAAGAACGCGGATCTCGGGCATGCCGGTCTTGTAGTCGGTGTCCACGTCCGTGACGGAGCCTGTTTTCTCCAGGCGCTTCTTGAGCTCGAGCGCCGCCTTCGTCAGCGTGTCCCAGTCCGGGCCGCGCACGGTGAACTCGATGGGGAACCCGCGCGAGGACGAGAACCCGCCCTGCGAGAGATCCATGATGAAGGCCCGCATCGAAGGGATCGCGTTGAGGGCCTTGCGCGCCTCGGCCATGACCTGGCCCTGGGTGACGCGGGAGCCGTCGGGGTTCCTGGGGCGCTGCGCGCGGGGCTTCAGCGTGAGAAACATCATCCCGGAGTTGACGTCGCCGCCGCCGAAGCCGCCCACCGCGGAGTAGTAGCGGTCCACGGAGGCGTTGCCCATCAGCCAAGCCTCGACCTCGCGGAATTTATTGTCGGTGAACTCCATCGAGGAGCCGACGGGCGTCTCCAGGCGCATCATGAACATCGACTGGTCCTGGGCCGGAACGAACTCCTTGCGCAGGTATGTGACGCTGGCCATCGAGCCCGCGAAAAAGACGGCGGCGGCGGCGATCACCGTCCAGCGGCGGTCGAGCGCCGCGCTCAGGCCGCGGCGGTAGGCCCCGGCCAGGCGCGCGAAAGTCCCGTCCACGAGGCGGATCAGGGCGTTGCCGTGCGAGGCGGTCTCCAGGAACTGGGAGCAGCGCATCGGGGCGAGCGTCAGCGCCTCCAGGAGCGAGAACGACACGGCCGCCGAAAGCGTCACGCCGAACTGGAAGAAGAACTTGCCGATGATGCCCTTCATGAAGACGACGGGCAGGAAGATCGCGAGGATGGCGATCGTGGCGACCATCGCGGCGAAGGAGATCTCGCGCGCGCCGAAGACCGCGGCGTCGAGGCGGGACTAGCCCATCTCCACGTGCCGGACGATGTTCTCCAGCACCATGATCGCGTCGTCGACGACGATGCCGATCGAGAGGGTGAGCGCCAGCAAAGTGAAGCTGTTGAGCGTGAAGCCGAGGAAGTACGTCACGATGAAGGTGCCCAGCACCGAGGTCGGGATCGCGAGCAGGACGTTGACCGTGGAGGACCACGAGCCCAGGAAAAGCCAGCACACCAGGGAGGTCAGGACCGCCGCCAGCAGGAGGTGGTGGGTCAGTTCGCCGACGGACTGCTTGATGAACCGAGTCGAGTCGAAATTGACGCCCAACTTCATGCCCTTCGGCAGGCCCGGCTCGAGCTCCCTCATCTTCTTCTTGACCCGATCGGCGATCTCCACCGCGTTGGCGCCGCGCTGCTTGCGAATGCCGATGCCGACGGCGCGCGCCCCGTTGACCCGGGAGATGCGCCGCTGGTCGGCGAGCCCGTCCTCGATGCGGGCCACGCGCTTGAGCGCGATGGGGACATGGATCGGCTGGCCGCCGCGCTGGGTGATCAGGAGGTCGCCGAACAGCGCGGGGTCGGAGATCTCGCCCAAAGTGCGGACGTTGAACTCCTTCGCCCCGGTCTCGATCTGGCCCGCGGGAATCTCGGCGTGCTCGCGGCGGATCGCGGCCAGGACGTCCTCGACCGTGATCTGCTGGGCGCGCATCTTCTCGGCGTCGAGCCACACGCGC
>JACQJQ010000216.1 GCA_016204945.1 Elusimicrobiota bacterium | reverse complement strand
GCCGACGCGCCTGCCGCTTCTCGCGGTCCGCGACGTCGTCGTCTTCCCGCACATGGTCCTGCCGCTCTCCGTCGGACGCCCCAAGTCGGTGAAAGCCATCGAGGCGGCGATGAAGAGCCACGCGAGGTTCCTGTGCGTCGTCGCGCAGAGGGACGTGGCTGTCGAGGACCCCCGTCCCGAGGACGTCTTCGCCCTCGGCGTTCTCGTCGAGGTCGTGCAGTACCTCAAGATGCCCGACGGCACGCTCAAGGTCTTCCTTCAAGCTCATGCGCGCGCAGCGGTCAGGGCGATGGAATTCGACGTCGAGGGCGGGCACTGGAAAGCGGCCGTCTCCTACCCCGAAGCGCCGCCGAAAATCGGCCCCGAGACGCGGGCTCTGATGCGCCATGCCCGCGAGGTGGGCGCGGAGCACGCGAAGTTCTCGCGCCGCACCCCCGATTCCCAGCCCGCGCTGAACGCCGTCGAGGATCCGTCCGAGCTCGCCGACAAGCTCGCGGCGCTCTCCGTCGCGAAAGCGGCCGACCGCCAGGCCCTTCTCGAGGCCCTCGACGCGACGCTCCGCCTCGAAAAGCTGGTCGTCATCTTGAAGGCCGACATCGAGCTCTTGGCTCTCGAGAGGAAGATACACACCAGGGTCAAGACGCAGATCGAGAAGACCCAGAAGGAGTACTACCTCAACGAGCAGATGAAGGCGATACAAAAGGAGCTCCGGCAAAAGGACGACTTCGCCCAAGAGATGGAGGAGCTCAAGAAGGCGATCAAGGGCGCCAAGATGCCCGAGGCCGCCGAGAGCGCGTCGCTCAAAGAGCTTTCTCGGCTGGAAAAGATGGCCCCGTTCTCCCCCGAGTCCACCGTTTCCCGCACCTACCTCGACTGGATGACGCACCTGCCCTGGTCCAAGCGCACGAAAGACGTCATCGATCTCGAGAAAGCCCAGGCCGTGCTCGACGAGGATCACAGCGGCCTGCCCAAGGTCAAGGAGCGCATCCTGGAATACCTCGCCGTCACCAAGCTCACGAAGGGGCTCAAGGGCCCCATCCTGTGCTTCGTCGGCCCGCCCGGCGTCGGCAAGACCTCGCTTGGAAAATCAATCGCGCGTTCGCTCGGGCGGAAGTTCGTGCGCATGTCGCTGGGCGGGGTGCGCGACGAGGCCGAGATCCGCGGCCACCGCCGCACCTACATCGGCTCCTTGCCCGGCCGGCTCATCCAGCATCTGCGCAAGGTCGGCACGCGCAACCCCGTCATCCTGCTCGATGAGATCGACAAGATGGGCTCGGACTGGCGCGGCGACCCCTCGGCCGCGCTTCTCGAGGTCCTCGATCCGGAACAGAACGCGTCGTTTCTGGACCACTATCTCGACATCGAGTTCGACCTGTCACAGGTCATGTTCATCTGCACGGCCAACGATTTGGGCGGCATTCCCGTCACCCTGCGCGACCGCCTGGAGGTCATGAATTTCTCGGGCTACACGCTCGCCGAGAAGGTGTCGATCGCGAAGTCCCACCTCCTGGCCAAAGCGCGCGAGGCGCACGGCCTCAAGCCCGGCCAATTCGTGCTCGAGGAAGCCGCCCTGGAACGGGTGATCGAGGAGTACACGCGCGAGTCCGGAGTGCGCCACCTCGAGCGCGAGATCGCCGCGCTGTGCCGCAAGGCCGCGCGCAAGGTCCTCGCGGAAAAAACGCCGGTCGTCAAGATCGAGGCCGCGGACGTTCCGAAGATGCTGGGAGCCGCGAAGTTCCCGCGCGAGAGGAATTCGTTCAACGGCGTCGGCGTCTCCACGGGGCTCGCTTGGACCGAGGCCGGCGGCTCGACGCTCGCCATCGAGGTCGTGGCCGTGCCCGGCAAGGGAGAGGTCCGCATCACCGGGCGCCTCGGCGAGGTCATGACCGAATCCGCGCAGACCGCCCTGAGCCACGTGAAGTCCGTCGCCGTCGAGCTCAGCATACCCGACGACGCGTTTCGTCGCCGCGACTTCCACATCCACATCCCCGAGGGCGCCACGCCCAAGGACGGCCCGTCGGCCGGCATAGCGCTGGCGACGGCGCTCGCCAGCCTGCTGTCCGGCCGCGCCGTGGTGGACGGCCTCGCCATGACCGGCGAGATTACTTTGCGCGGCCGCGTGCTCCCGATCGGCGGCCTGAAGGAGAAGGTCCTCGCCGCCGACCGAGAGGGCCTCAAGACCGTGGTCTTCCCCGAAGCCAATCTGAAGGACCTGGAGGACATCCCGGCCTCGGTGCGCAAGCGCCTGAAAATGACGCCCGTCAAGCATTTCCGCGAGGTCGCGGCGCTCGCGCTCGGCCCCCTGCCGGTCGCCGCGCCGGCGGAGAAGCCCCTGTGGCTCGCCGCCGACCCCGTCGCGGCGCCCCTCAATCCTCCGGGCGCGCGGAGGCCCTCGTGACCGCCGGAAACATCATGCTCACCCCGGGCCCGACGCCGCTGCCGCCCTCGGTGCTCGAGGCCATGTCT
>JACQJQ010000220.1 GCA_016204945.1 Elusimicrobiota bacterium | reverse complement strand
TCTAACCAGCTGAGCTACGGCCACCAGAGGCGACATTATAGCACTGTCCTCCTCTTAAGCGGCCTAGGCCCTTCGACCCGGAGGAGCGCGGGCCCCCGGACCCTCGTGGCCCTCGGCTGCCGGCGCTATACTGGGGCATGCAGGAAAACACGCCGAAGACGTGCCTCGCCGTCTTGCTGGCCGCCCTTTTCCTCGCCCCTGCGGCCCACGCCGCCAAGCGCCGTCAGCCCGCCGCAACCAAGGCTCCCGCCGAGGCCCGGCGGCTGATGTCCGCAGGCCTCGCGAGCCTCGAGAGGGGGGAGACCGCGGCGGCGATCGCGGCCTTCAACAAGGCCGCGCGCGAGCAGGGCTCGGTTTCGTCGTATTTCCTGCTGGGCTGGGCGCATTACCAGCGCGGCTTCAAACTCGGCGCGACCGAGACGGCCGACCGCGACGACGCCCAGTCCGCGATCGACGCCTACGCGCTGGCCCTGAACCTCGATCCGTCGTTGAAGGAGCTGCCCGACGCCTCGCGCCTGCATTTCTCGATGGCGTTGTGCTACGAGGCCGTCCAGTCCTACGGCAAGGCGCTCGATGCCTACAAGCTGGCCCTGCGCTCGGCCCCGGACAAGGCCCTGATCCCGCTGCACGCCGCCCGCTTGCGCCTGAAAATGGGCGACGCGCCCAAAGCGGTCGCGAACATCGAGCTCGCCCTGTCGCGGGCCGCGAGTAGCGGCCGGGCCGCGGCCCTGCGCGACGCCGCGCGGCGCGACCCCGCTTTCGCCGCGCTGCTCGCCGCAGCGCCGACCCGCAGGGCCCTCGGCATCGCCTCCGCGGAGGACGGCGCGATCGTGGCCGGCATCGGCGCGCAAGACGAGGAGCTGCGGGACTCCGTGCGCGACGGCGCGCCCCCGCCCGCTCCCCCGGCGCAGGACGCCCGGGTGCTCGAGAAGGTCGCCCAAGGCGACGCCGAGTTCCGGTTCCGCCGCTACCACTCCGCCGTCTCGGCCTACCACGAGGCCTTGGCGCTCAACCGGGAGCGCATGACCCTCGGCGAGGCGCGGACCGCGCGGATCCACGAGAACATCGGCGCCGCCTACAACAGGCTCGGCCAGTCCGATTCCGCCGTCCGCTCCCTGGAGAAGGCCCTGCAGCAGAATCCGATGAACCCCTCGGCGCACTACCAGCTCGCCCTGGCCTACGCGATGTCCGGAAAGACCGCCGTGGCGCTCGAGGCCCTGAGCGAGTCCTTCAAGTCCTGCGTCCAGCCCGGCGACCTGCGCCGCTTCGTGATGCAAGCCAAGACCGACGCCGAGCTCGAGGCGGCGCGCGACCTGCCGGCCTTCCGCTCCCTCGTCGCCCGCTACGCCGACCGCGTCGCCCGACGCTGAGACGGGGGCGGACCGGGCAAGAACTCCGAAGTTGCTATAATATCTCGTGCCTTACTCGAAGCGCGACGCGCCCAACTGCGATTGGTGCCCCTATAAAAAGAACTGTTTTTACGACCTCCTCGGCACCAAGGAGTCGAAAAAGGCCTGGCGCGAGATCCGCCTGGCCAATCCCTTCAAGCGCGGCGAGGTGATTTTCCACGAGGGCTCCATGCCCCAGGGCGTCTACGTCGTCTGCACCGGCAAGGCCAAGATCTACAAGTCGAGCCGCACCGGCCAGCAGCTCACCACGCGCGTGGAGTCCCCCGGCGACCTGCTCGGCCACGTGACCTTGCTCGCCGACGAGGGCCCCTACACCGGCACCGGCGAGGCGCTTGACCCCAGCATCGTGTCGATGATCGACAAGAACACCTTCTACAATTTCCTCTCGAAGTACCCGCACGCCGCCCACGCGCTGATGAAGGAGCTCGCCAAGGACGTGCGCCGCGGCGAAAACAAGGCGCGCGACATCGCCTTCAAGTCCGCGCGCGGCCGCCTGGCCGACACGCTCCTGCGCATGATGGCGGCGAGGAAGCCGCATCCGATCGTCGCCGGCATCAAGCGCCGCGACCTCGCCGAGATGGCCGGGCTCACGATCGAGACGACGGTGCGCCTGCTCAAGGACTTCGAGGAGCGCGGCATCCTGCGCAAGAAGGATAAGGATCTCCTCATCCTCAGCGAGGAGCGCCTGCGCGCCCTCGCCGCCGCCGCGGCGTAGGTCTCTCGGTTGGGTCCCGGTTAGGACCTTTGACCTAGGTCAATGAGAGGCATCAAGCCGCCCCGTTGACCGCTCTCATCGGAGAAAGCCCGCGCGGGCCGATATACTGTCTTCATGATCAACTTCATCCTGACGCTCATGCTCGCTTCCGCGAATCCGCGGTCCGTCCAGATCCAGCCCTGCGTGTGGCCCAATCCCTGCATGAACGGGAGCGCCGCGCCGGTCGCCGCGATCGTCCCGAACGTCGAGATCGCCCAAGTCACCACCTGCGTGTACCCGCGCAAGTGCGGCAGGACCGCCTAAAACCCGCTCCGCGTTCTAGGTGTCGAAGAGGCGGTCGCCGGCGTCTCCCAGGCCCGGCAGGATGTAGCCGTGCGCGTTCAGCACGGCGTCCACCGCGGCGGTGTAGATCGGAACGTCGGGATGGTCCCTGTGGATGCGGGCCACGCCCTGCTTCGAGGCGAGCAAAGTCAGCAGGGCGATATTCGCGGCTCCGTCCGTTTTCAGGATGCGGATCGCCTCGGAGGCCGAGCCGCCGGTCGCCAGCATCGGGTCGCACAGCACCGTGAAGTGCTCCGACATCCTTTTGGGCAGGCGGACGTAGTAGCGGACGGGGTTCAAGGTCTTCTCGTCGCGGTAGAGCCCGATGTGGCCGATGGCCGCCTTCGGCGCCAGCTCCAGCAGGCCCGGCGTCATCCCCAGGCCGGCGCGCAGCACCGCGACGAAGGCCAGCGGCTGATCCAAGGTCACGGCCGGCGCCGTCCTGAGCGGGGTCCGCACCGTCGTCTTGCGCGTGCGCGCGCCCCTGAGCGCCTCGCATCCGATGAGCATGGCCACCTCGGCCATCAGGCGGCGGAAATCCTGAGGCCGGGTGGCCCTGTCGCGCAGGCGCGCGAGCTTGTCCAAGACGAGGGGATGATCGCTGACGAAGAGCTTGGGCATGGGGCCTCCTATCTGATGATTTCGAGCACGACGGGCTTGGGGCGGACGGGCTTGGCGGAAATTCGCAGCGCCTCGCGATATTCGCGCTCGCCCAGGCCGATCTTGACCTCGTCGGCCGCGTGGAGGACCGCGACGGGCTCGCCCTTCGCCACGCGATCGCCGACCTTCTTGAGCAGCTCGAGGCCCGCGCCGTAGTCGAGCTCCTGCTCCTTGAACGCCCGGCCCGCGCCGAGCAGGACGGCGGCCTGGCCGATCCGGCGCGCGTCGAGCGCGCAGACCACGCCGGACTTGGCGGCGCGCACCGTCCTCGACAGCTTCGATTCGGGCAGGAGAGCGGGGTCGTCGATCACGCGCGGATCGCCGCCCTGCGACAGGACGCAATCGCGCAGCAGGCGCAGGCCGGAGCCGTCCTTGATCTTCGTGCGCATGAGCGCAGCACCCGCCCCGGGCGTCTTGGAGAGGCCGCCCAGCTTGAGCATCCAGCCGCCCAGCGCCAGCAGGCACTCGAGATAATCCGCCGCGTTCTCGTCGCCGCGCAGGATCTCGACGGCCTGGCGCACCTCGAGCGCGTTGCCGACATAACGCCCCAGAGGCTGCTCCATGGCGGTGAGCACGGCAACGGCCGGCATGCCGAGGCCTTTCGAGGTCTTGACCAAGGACCGGGCCAATTCTCTCGCGCTCTTGGCGTCCCGGAAAATGGCGCCCGAGCCGACCTTCACGTCGAGCACCAGCGCGTCGAGCTCCTCGGCGACCTTCTTTGAAAGGATGCTGGAAACGATGAGCGGGCGCGCGGGCACGGTCGCGGTCGCGTCGCGCAACGCGTACAAGGCGCGGTCGGCCGGGGCGAGCGCGCCGGTCTGCCCGAACAGGCTGAAGCCGTATTTGGCGACCTGCGCGCGGATCTCGGGCGGCTCGAGGCGGACGCGAAAGCCCTGGATCGACTCGAGCTTGTCGAGCGTGCCGCCGGTGTGGCCCAGGCCGTGCCCCGACATCATCGGGACGGCGAGCCCGCAGGCCGCGGCGAGAGGGGCCAAAGCCAGGGACACGCCGTCTCCGACGCCTCCGGTCGAGTGCTTGTCGGCCTTCGGACGCGCGACGGCTCCCAAGCCGAGCTTCTCTCCGGAGCCGGCCATCGCGCGCGTGAGTTCGACGGTTTCCTTCTCGTCCATTCCGCGGCACAGCACGGCCATGAGCCAGGCGGACAGCTGGTAATCGGGGACGAGCCCTTTCGCCGCGGCGCGGGCGACGAACTCGAGCTCTCCGGACGTGTGCCGGCCCCCGTCGCGCTTCTTCGCGATGAGGTCCAGAAAAAGCATCTAGATCGCCTTGATCAGGTCGCCGAGCACGCCGCGCAGGTCGTCGGACACGCGGGCGCCGAGGGCCAGAACGTCGCCGTGGTTCTGGATCGCGCCGGGAAGGCCGGCGGCCATGTTCGAGGTCCATACGAGGGCCGCCGTCGTCATGCCCATCTGGCGCGCGGGCACGACCTCGGGCACGACCGACATGCCAACGACGTCCGCGCCCAACGCCCGGAAGGCCCGAATCTCGGCCGGCGTCTCATACGAGGGTCCGCCCACGGCCAGGTACACGCCTTCATGCGCGGGGACCTTGCGCTTGCGGCACGCGGCCATGATCAGCCTGCGCAGGCGCGGGTCGTAGGCCTGGGTCATGTCGGGGAACATGGTCCCGAACTCCTCCTCGTGAAACGCCCGGAGGGGATTTCGGCCCATCAAATTGACGTGGTCGGTCACGACCGTGAAGTGGCCCGGCCGCACCTTCTCGCGCATCGAGCCGACGGCCGCGGTCACGATCAGCGTCTTGAGGCCCAGGTACTCGAGCGCGCGCACGGGCAGCGCGATGGACTCCATCGCGTGGCCTTCGTAGTAGTGAAAGCGGCCCTGCATGACGGCGACCGAGCGCCCGGACGAGCGCCCCAAGATCAGCTTGCCCTCGTGGCCGGGGACCGTGGTGCGGGGAAATCCCGGGATGTCGCGGTACGGGATGGTTCGCGCGTTCTCGAGCGGGGGAACCGCCTTCGCCAAGCCGGAACCGAGCACCAGGCCGAGGTCGGGCGCGAAGCCGGGGGCGCGCCTCTTGATGTAACCCGCCGCCTTGCGGATCGCGCCGATGTAGAGATTGATCTTCATGATGCGCGATTCTACCACATCGGAACATTCCTATCCTCGTTTTGGTAGAATCGCCTTATGCCCACCGCGACCGGCGCCCCGACCGACCTGAAGTCCCTGACCAAGCAGTTGCGCCTCGACATCATCCGCATGATCGAGGCCGCCGGCAACGGGCATCCCGGCGGCTCGCTGTCGATCATCGACGTCCTCGCCGTGCTGTACTGGAAATTCCTGAAGCACGATCCGAAGAAGCCGGACTGGGAGGGACGCGACCGCTTCATCCTCTCCAAGGGCCACGCCTGCCCCGCGCTGTACGCCGTGATGGCCCACCGCGGCTACTTCCCCAAGGCCGATCTCCTGAGCCTGCGCAAGCTCGACAGCCCGCTGCAGGGTCACCCCGACCGCCTGCGCCTGCCCGGCATCGAGTTCTCGACGGGCTCGCTGGGCCAAGGGCTCTCCGTGGGGCTGGGCATGGCCTGCGCCGCCAAGCTCGACAAGAAAGACTGGAAGACCGTCGTCGTCCTGGGCGACGGAGAGCTTCAAGAAGGCCAAAGCTGGGAGGCCTTCATGGCCGCGCCCAAGTTCAAGCTCGACAACCTGATCGCCGTCGTGGACCACAACAACGGCCAGATCGACGGGCCCGTCAGCGAGGTCATGAATATCGAGCCGCTGACCGACAAGCTGAAGTCTTTCAATTGGGAAGTTCAGCTCGTCGATGGCCACGATCTCGGCGCCGTCGAGAGGGCGCTCGCCAAGGCCTGGGCGGCCAAGGACGGACGGCCGCAGGCGATCGTCGCGAAGACGGTCAAGGGCAAGGGCGTCTCCTTCATGGAGCACAACATCGCCTGGCACGGAAACGCCCCCAAGAAGGACGACGCCGACAAGGCCTGCAAGGAGATCGAACATGGGCGCTAAGGCGACGCGCGAGTCCTTCGGCGAGACGCTCCTCGAGATCGCCGAGACGAACCCGAACCTCGTCGTGCTCGACGCGGACCTCTCCAAGTCCACGATGACCCAGGCGTTCATGAAGAAGCATCCGAACCGCCACTTCGAAATGGGCATCGCCGAGCAGAACATGATCGGCGCGGCCGCGGGCCTGGCCCTTTCCGGCAAGATTCCGGTGCTGGCCTCCTTCGCCTGCTTCCTCATCGGCCGCGTCGAGTCCATCCGCGTCGCGGCCGCCTACAACCGGACGAACATGAAGCTCGTCGGCACGCACGCCGGCATCGGCATCGGCGAGGACGGAACCTCGCAGATGGGCCTCGAGGACGTGGCCGCGATGCGCGCGCTTCCGCACATGACGATCCTGCAGCCCGCCGACCATTGCGAAACCCAGCAGGCCGTGCGCTGGCTGATCGAGCACAAGGGCCCCGTCTATATCCGCCTGACCCGCCAGAAGATGCCCGACGTCCACGCCGCCGGCTACCAGTGGCGGCCGAACAAGATCGACGTCCTGTGGGAGCCGGCGAAGAAGCCGGCGAAGTACCAGGCGACGATCATCGCCTCGGGAGGCCCCGTGCCGCACGCGATCGAGGCGGCCAAGCTTCTGGGGGCCAAGGGCTTCGCGGTGCGCGCGGCCAACGCCTCGACTCTTCTGCCTTTCGACGGAGAGTCCGTCGCCGAGTTCGCGTCGGACTCGCAGAGGATCGTCGCGGTCGAGGACCACAACGTCCACGGCGGCCTGGGCTCGGCGACGTGCGAGGCGGTCGCCGAACGGGGGCTCTCCTGCCCCGTCGTGAGGGTCGGCCTGCGCTCCTTCGGCGAATCCGCGACGCCCGAGCAGCTCTACGAAAAGTACGGCCTGACCGCGCCCAGCATCGCCGAGGCCTGCCTCAAGAACTTGGCCTAATAGAATATGGCCCGATGACGTCCAAATCCTCGCACTCCGTCACCTTGATTCCCGGGGACGGCATCGGCCCCGAAGTCGTCGCCTCCGTCCAAGCCGTGCTCGCCGCCGCCGAGGTCCGCATCGACTGGGAGGAGCGCCACGCGGGAGCCCGCGTGTTCAAGGCCGGCGTCGCCTCCGGCGTCCTGCCCGAGACGATCGAGTCCATCCGCCGGACGAAGTGCGCGCTCAAGGGCCCCCTGGAGACGCCCGTCGGCTTCGGCGAAAAGAGCGCGAACGTGACTTTGCGCAAGTTCTTCGAGACCTACGGCAACATCCGCCCGGTGCGGGAGCTGCCGGGCATCCGCACGCCCTACTCGGGCCGCGGCATCGACTTCGTGGTCGTGCG
>JACQJQ010000219.1 GCA_016204945.1 Elusimicrobiota bacterium | reverse complement strand
GCGCGATCGCCTCGAGGTGGACCTTGGTGACGAGGGGGCATGTCGCGTCGATGATCTTGAGCCGGCGCGAGCGGGCCTCGGCGACGACGTCGGGCCCGACGCCGTGGGCCGAGAAGATCAGCCACGAGCCGTCGGGCACCTCGGCCAGGTCCTCGACGAACACCGCGCCCTTGCGGCGCAGCTCGTCGACGACGTAGCGGTTGTGGATGATCTCGTGGCGGACGTAGACCTTGCCGCCGCAGAGCTCAAGGGCGCGCTCGACGACCTCGATGGCGCGCACGACGCCGGCGCAGAAGCCGCGGATCCTGGCGATCACGAGCTTTTCGATGCTGATGCGGGAGGAAGTCGAGGCGGTCATATCATCTCCTAGGACTGCTGGGGCGAAACGGCGGCGCGGGATTTTTGGGGGAGCCAGGCGGCGACGCGCTCCGCGATCTTGGGGGCCGAGAGGCCGACGGCGTCGTAAAGCAGAGGCGGCGCGCCGTGCTCGACGAACGAGTCCGAGATGCCGAGGCGCAGGACTTCCGCGCGGCCGGGCGTCAGCGCCTCGAGGACGGCGGAGCCGAAGCCGCCCTGGAGGACGTTGTCCTCGATGGTCACGAGGCGGGGAGTCTTGGCCGCGCACTCCTTGAGGAGCGCGGCGTCCAACGGCTTGACGAAGCGCATATTGACGACGCCCGCCGAGAAGCCCTTGTCCTCGAGAATCTGG
Organism: Elusimicrobiota bacterium; assembly: GCA_016204945.1. Lineage (GTDB taxonomy): Bacteria > Elusimicrobiota > Elusimicrobia > UBA1565 > UBA9628 > GWA2-66-18. The sequence continues at coordinate 2,351 of JACQJQ010000219.1, read as the reverse complement.
GCGGCCTCGAGCGCCGGGTGGACGCGGTTGCCGATGGCGAGCAAGGTCACGTCGGTTCCGTCCTTGAGGCGCGCGCCCTTGCCCACGGGCAGCGCCGCCGGCGCGGGATCCATCGCGACGCCGACGCCGGCGCCGCGCGGGTAGCGGATCGAGACCGGGGCGTTGAGCTCGATGGCGGTGCGGAGCATGTTCTGCAGCTCGTTCTCGTCGGCCGGAGCCATGACGGTCATGCCCGGGATCATGCGCAGGTAGGAGTAATCGAAGACGCCGTGGTGGGTGGGGCCGTCCTCGCCCACGAGGCCGGCGCGGTCGAGGCACAGGATCACGGGCAGCTTCTGCAGGCAGACGTCGTGCTCGATCTGGTCGTACGCGCGCTGGAGGAAGGTCGAGTAGATCGCGACGATCGGGCGGTAGCCCTCGGAGGCGAGGCCGGCGGCGAACGTCACGGCGTGCTCCTCGGCCAGGCCCACGTCGAAGTAGCGCTTAGGGAAGCGGTCGCGAAAGCCGTCCATGCCCGTGCCCTCGGGCATCGCGGCGGTGACGCCCACGATGCGCGGGTCGCTTTCCGCCTCGCGCACGACGGCCTTGCCGAAAACGGCCGTGTAGGTGGGCGGCGGCGCCTTCGCGATCGGCGTCTTGAGGAACTTGGCGCTGGCCACGTCGAATTTGCCCGGGCCGTGCCAGGTGTACTGGTCCTCCTCGGCGGCGGGATAGCCCTTGCCCTTCTTCGTCACGCAGTGCACGAGGATCGGCCCCTTGAGCTGCTTGACGTGCTTGAACACGGAGGCGAGCTGCTCGACGTCGTGGCCGTCCACCGGCCCGAAGTAGGTGAAGCCCATCTCCTCGAAGAGCATGCCCGGGAACAGCAGGACCTTCGCGCGTTTGGCGACGCGCAGGATGCTCTCGCCCCAGAACTGGAAGCGGGCCAGGAACGTCTTGACCGAGTGCTCGGCGTGACGCACGGCGCCCAAGGTCAGGAGCTTGGACAGGAACGCGCCGAGCGCGCCGACGCGGTTGGAGATGAACATCTGGTTGTCGTTGAGCACGACGATGAGGTCGGTCTGGACCTGGCCGGCGTTCTGCAGGCCTTCGTAGGCCTCGCCGCCGGTCATGCAGCCGTCGGAGACGATCGCGACGACCTTGTTCTTCTCGCCCTTGAGGTCGCGCGCCACGGCCATGCCGAGCGCGGCGGAGATCGCCGTCGAGGCGTGGCCGGCGCCGAAGGAGTCGTACGGCGACTCCGAGCGCTTGAGGAAGCCGGAGAGCCCCCCGAACTGCCGGATCGTGCCCATCTTCTCGCGGCGCCCGGTCAGGATCTTGTGCCCGTAGGTCTGATGGCCGGTGTCCCAGACGAGGCGGTCCTTGGGCGTGTCGAAGGCGTAATGCAGGGCGACCGTGATGTCGGTCGAGCCCAGGCTCGAGGCCAGGTGGCCTCCGAGCTTGGAGACGGTGTCCAGGATGAACGCGCGGACTTCCGCGGCGACCTGAGGGAGCTTCTCCGAGGGGAGCTTCTTGAGGTCCGCGGGGCTGTCGATATTTTGGAGCAGTTCCATGTTCATTGATCACGCTCGATGATGTAGTCGGCCAGCTCATGCAAAGTCTCGGCCTTGCGGCCGAAGCCCTTGAGATGCGCGTGCGCCATCTCGATGAGCGCGCGGGCCTTGGCGCGCGCGCCGTCCAATCCGTACAGCGCGGCGTAAGTCAGCTTGTCGTTGTCGCGGTCGGAGCCGAGCTTGCCCAGCTTCTTCTTGTCGCCCACGACGTCCAGCACGTCGTCGGCGATCTGGAAAGCGAGGCCGACGCACTCGCCGTAGGCGCGCAGGGCCGCGCGCCGGGCGGCGGCGGCGCCGGCGAGCACGGCGCCCGCGTCCAGGCTGGCGACGATCAGCGCGCCGGTCTTGCGGCGGTGCACCGCCTCGAGGATCCGCGCGGCCGCCGCTTTGGGCAGCCTCTTGGAGAGCCCCTCGGCCGCGAGGTCGGCGACCTGGCCGCCGACCATGCCTTCGGCTCCGGCGCCGTAGGCGATGAGGCGGATGAGCTCGGCGGCCTCGCGTCCCTTCAGCTTGAGATCGGCGGCGTTCTCGGCGGCGGCCTCGAACGCCTTGGTCAGCAGGCCGTCCCCGGCCAGGATCGCCGCCGCCTCGCCGAACGCCTTGTGGTTCGTCGGCTTGCCGCGGCGCAGGTCGTCGTCGTCCATCGCGGGGAGATCGTCGTGGATCAGGGAATAGGTGTGGATCATCTCGAGCGCCGCGGCGGTCTTGAGCGCCTTTTTGGCGGACAAGCCGCAGCATTCGGCGGCCTCGAACGCCTTGGTCAGCAGGCCGTCCCCGGCCAGGATCGCCGCCGCCTCG
>JACQJQ010000211.1 GCA_016204945.1 Elusimicrobiota bacterium | reverse complement strand
CAAGGACATCTGCAGCCAAGCCGGTACGGCGGAGGCGAGCGGGACCGAATGCCAGGAGAAGGCGCGGTCGACGCCCAAGGCGGCCGAGCCGAGCAGCCACAACTTCAGTTCGATGAGCGACGTCGGCCGGACGGCGAAGAGCCCGGCGCAGGCATAGGCGACGATGACGGCCGCGCCGGAGGCCGCCAAGTAAGGGGACAGGGCGCCGCGGCCTCTTTTGCGAACGAGGACGTACGCCAGGGCGGGGAAGGCCATGAGGTGGCCGACATGGCCCAGCATCGCGCCGGCGTGCCAAAGCCCCACGAGGGCCGGTCGAGGACGCTCCGCCAGCGCCTCGCGGGCGGCCAATATGGCGAACAGCGCGCCCAGCATATAGACCTGAGCCTCGAGGCTCCAAAACCACCAGGCGTGGGAGACGGCCAGCGCGGCGGCGCCGAGAAGGGACTCGCGCTCGCCGCGGCCCATGCGCCGGAGCAGGGACGAGAAGGCCGCGGCGCCCGCGGCGCCGAGGACGGCGTCGAGCGCCTGCAAGGCCAGCAGAGCCTGGCCTTGGTATCCGAAGATCCGCCAGAGGCGATCGAACGTCCAGGCGACGACCCCGTAGGCCAGGTGATTGCCGTGGACCAAATGCTTGAAATCGGACAGCTCGACGGCGATGGCGCAGGCCACCCCGTCGAAATTGAAGAAGACGGAGCGCGTCGACAGGTTCAGAAGGAGCGCGGCCGCGAACACCGCGGCCGTCGATCGCCCATCGGACCATGACGATTTTCTCACCGGGGGCTATGGTATCAGAAATCTAATATAATGCCGCATGAACGGAGCTCGCGCGAAGGCGGCCATGCTCAGCGTCTCTGTCGTCATTCCCACCTATAATGAGCGGGAGAACATCGGGGTGCTGATCGGAGAGCTCCAGGACGCTCTTGGCGCCAGGGAACACGAGATCCTGGTGGTCGACGACCGGTCTCCGGACGGCACCGGGGCCGTCGTCGAAGCCCTGGCCAAGAATGATCCCCGAGTGGCGCTGGCTTCCAAGGACAAGCGCGAGGGCATCGGAGCGGCCCTGCGCCACGGCTACAATCTCGGGAGAAAGGATGTTCTTCTCTCCATCGACGCCGACCTCTCTTTTAAGACCTCGGAGGCCTTGAAGCTCCTGGAGCTTATCGACTCCGGCTGCGATCTGGCGCTGGGCTGCCGCCATAAGTCCGGGGGAAGCTATGAGGCCCCGACGTTCAAGGTCAAAGCGAAGTTCTTCGTGAGCCGGCTCGGCAACCGGATCATCCGCGGACTCGTGGGGCTCGACCTTCACGACTATTCGGCGAATTTCCGCGCCATTCGGCGCGGCGTATGGCATGCGATACGAACCGAGCAGAACACCAACTCCCTCCTTCTGGAGATGATCCTCAAGGTGCATTACGGCGGCTTCAAGATCGAGGAGACGCCGGTCGCGTTCATCGACAGGGTGCGCGGCCAATCGAAGCTCAATCTGTTCATCGAGGCGCCGAAGTTCCTGGTCGACCTGCTCAGGTACACGTTCCGATACCGCGTGCTCGGGGCCTGAGATGAGGCTCGGAGCCACGGGCCTGAGCGGGGTGCTGGGCCGCAGCCTCAAGTCTCGGCTCGGCGGCGTCGAATGGGCGTCCTTCGAGGGGGACGTGGGCGATCCCGCCGCGGTCGCGGCATGGTACGCCGGAGCCGGCCGCCTCGACGGCCTCTTCCATCTGGCCGCGGTCGTGCCGCTTCGCCAGGTCGAGTCGGACCTGCCGCGCGCCGTGCGCACGAACGTCCAGGGCACCTGCAACGTCCTCGACGCGGTGGTCAAGGCCGGGGGGCCGCGTCCGTGGCTGTTTCTCGCCTCCACCTCCCACGTCTACGCGTCGAGCCCCGAGCCTCTGCCGGAGACCGCTTGCCTCGGACCGGCCAACGCCTACGGCGCCACCAAGCTGCAGGCGGAGACGTGGGCGGATTACTACGCGCGCCGCCACGGCCTCGCCCTGTGCATCGGACGCATCTTCAGCTACAGCGCCCCCGAGCAGCCGGAGAGCTACTTCGTGCCGGCGATCATCCGCAAGCTCTCGGACGCGCCGCGCGGCGGGAGACTCGAGATTCCGGGCATCCAGGGGACGCGCGACTTCCTCACCCCGGAGCTGATCTGCCGGGCCTTCGAGGCTCTCCTCGAAAGGAAGGCCGCCGGGGTCTACAACATCGGCACGGGACACGCCCTCAAGCTCCTTGAAATCGTCGCCGCGGTCCGGGCGCGCCTGGGGCGCGAGGACCTGGTCATCGTTCCCCGGGACGAGGGGACTTTGCATCTGCGCGCCGACGTTTCTAAGCTGCGCGGCCTCGGCGTCGAGCTTCGTTTCGACCTTCCGGCGCTCATGGAGCGGATGATTCCCCGCGCCGGAAAGAAATAGCATGGCGATGATTCGGATGGACGGCAAGGCCTTCGCCGCGGCTCTCACTTTTCTCGGGCTGGCGCTCGGCTTGTGGGGCATCCGTTGGGGCCTGCCGGGCCCGCAGCGGCTGGCGCGCGTCATGCCCCCCGGGCTCGACGCTCCCGCCTTTCATGAGGAGCTCACGGATTCCTGGCTCAAGATGCATCGGGATCTCGGCGAGAACATGATGGTCAATCCGAAGTCGTTCGACACCTTCTCCGGCGTCGTCGATACGCCAGCCGGCTGGAAAACGCCCCCGAAGGCCCTCCTCAACTCCTATCGTTCGTTCTACCTCCGTTCCGAGCATGAAGACGAGCAGAGCTTTCTACTGGCGCTCTCGCGCGTCAGGCCGAGGCAGCTGCAGTTTCGACTGCACCTCTTTACGTACGGCGCCCTGCACATCTATTCGATCGGCGCGGCTCTGGCGCTCGGCGCGGCCGTCGGGCTCGTGACGCTGAAAAGCTCCATTTTGTTCTACCTTGCGGATCCGCCCGCGATGGCGGCGATGTATCTGACGGGGCGCCTGGTCTCGGTGGCCGCCTTCGTCGCCTGCGCCTTGATGCTCCTGCGCCTGGGCCGGCTTTGCAAGGACGCGGGAGCCGGAGCGGCCGCGGCCGCGATCTTCCTGATGACCCCGGCGGCCGTGGTGCAGGCGCACGTGCTCAAGAATCATATGTTCTGGTCCTTCTTCGCGTTGTGGACCGTGGAGCGATGCGTCCTGCTGCTCAAACGCGGCGCCCTCCGCGACTACGCGGCGGCGGGGACGGTCGCGGGCCTGGCGGTGGCTTCTTTTCTCTGCGCGTGGCCCGCCTGCCTCGTCGTGGGCGCGGCGGGGGCGATGCGCCTATCCGGCCTGCATGAGCCCGACGGGCGCCCCTGCGAGCCGCTCCCCGAGCTCAAAGGCCTTCTTCTCGCGGGCGCGTGCGCCGGAGCGGTGTTCCTCATCGTCAATCCGTACTGGATTCTGGATTTCCGCGAGGCGATGCTCGAGATGCAGGCGCTCAGCAATTTTGGAGGCCTCGACTTCGCGCATCCCTGGCTGTTCCTCCAGAACGCCCTGCGCCGCTCGGTCACCGATCCCGTGCTGACCTTGATGCTCGGCGGCGCGGCGCTCGCGTTGCTTCGGGGCCGGCGCGAGCCGGCGCTCCTCCTCTGCGCCGCGGCCTTTCTTCTGGCGCTCGCGTCCATGGCGACGGTTCAGGGCGTGATCGCGACGCGGCAGGTCCGCTACTTCATGGGCTGGGTCGGGGTCGGCTCCCTGCTCGCCGGCTGCCTTCTGCGGGAACTGACCGCCTTGAAGGGGGCCGCGGGACGCTTCGGCGCGGCGACCGCGGCCGTCGTGCTGGCGGGACTCGCCTGCCAGGGGCTTTCCTACGCGCATAACTTCCATCTCGCCGAAAGCGACCGGTCCAATCATTTCCTTTCCGGCGAGTGGATCGAGAAAAACGTCCCCGCGGGAGAAACGATCGGACTCCTGCGCTACCCGCAGCCGTCGAACAGCCCGTTCTTCCGCTACGACCGCTACCGGCTCAAGTTCATCGAGCCGAAGCTGGCGCCCGCCTTGCCGCCGGAGCGGCTGCCGCGCTGGCTCGCGTTGACGGTGCCCGATTACGACGACCGGCCGGCGCTCGGCTCGGTCCTGCCCCGCTACGAGCTCCGAGCTTCGTTCGCGCGCGGCCGCCTGTTCCCATGGATCGCGCTCGACCCGAGCTCGACGACGGCGAACCCGCTCATCGAGATCTACAGGCTGAAGGAGAAGGGCGCTTGAGCCGCCGGGAACTGATCGCGGGCCTGGCGCTGGCGCTGTTCCTGCGCCTCGGCTTCACGGTCCACGCCTACCACAAGGAGATCCGGTCGGGCGCAGCCGGCACGTACACATACGAGCCGATCGCGCGCGCCCTGCTCGCCTCCGGCGTGTATAGCCTGCCTCCCGGGGGCGTCCCCACGGCGGGGCGCGAACCCGGCTACATTCTTTTCATCGCCCTGATCTACAAGACGTTCACGGCGCATCGACTCTGCGTGTTCCTGGCCCAGGCGCTGATGTCGGCCGTCACGGCCGGCCTGCTCTACGGGCTGGCGGCACGCTTGTTCTCGGCGGCCGCGGCGAGGTTCGCGTTCTGGGCCTGCGTGTTTTATCCGTACTTCATCTACTATACGGCCTACTTCTTCCGCGAGAGCCTGCTCGCGTTTCTGCTCGCCCTCATTCTTTACGTCCTCGCGCGTTGGAAGAATAGCGCGGCCGCGTTCGGCGCCGGCCTCCTGGCGGGCTGGCTGTGCCTCGTCAACGGCGCATGGGCGCCGGCCTGCTTCTGGATGGCGGCGGCGCCGCATGCGATCGGAACGCGCGACATGAAGCTCAGGAGGAGCGCCGCGTTCATCCTTCCCCTCCTCCTGATGGTCGGCGCGTGGACGTGGCGCAATTGGGTCGTTTTCCGCGAGGTGATACCCTTTTCCGCGTATGTCGGCGGGGAGATCTACATCAGCATGACGATCCCCTATGAAGTTCTCGGCACCGAGGAGCAGTCGCGCCTGCTCAACGCGGACGAGAGATTCGCGGCGATCTCGAAGATCGACGGCGAAATCGAGCAGAACAAGGCGTACATGGCGGCGGCCAAGGATTATTTCCTCGCCCATCCGTTGCAGTTCCTCGCGAGGCAGGCCGAGCACGCGGCGAAGCTGTGGCGCGTCCTGCCCCATGATCGCGCGTACACGCACGCGTATGCGGCGGTCGCGCTGGCGGCGTTGGGCTCGGACGGCTGGCTGTTTCCGCTGGCCCTGCTGGGGCTTTGGGTCAAGCGCCGCGATCCGTGGGTGCGCTGGACGTTCTTGCCCACGATCCTCCTCGTGACGGCGGCGTTCTCGATCAGCCAGTCGCCGATCCGCTACCGCGTGCCATTGATGATCATCGTCCTGATGCTGGCCGGCGTGGGCTTCGATGAGCTGCTGCGCCGTCGGCGCGCGCTCACTTGACACTCCCGATCGCTCCTGCTATCATGGGAAGGCAGCCGTCGTTCCCCGAGGAGACCCCCCAGATGGCCGAGATTCAACTCACCGACGACACCTTCGACAAGGAGGTCCTAGAGTCCGCCCAGCCGGTGCTGGTGGATTTTTGGGCCCCGTGGTGCGGCCCGTGCCGGATGCTGACGCCCATCATCGAGGAGATCGCCAAGGAGTACGCGGGCAAGGTCAAAGTCGGCAAGCTCAATACCGACGAGCACCCGAATGCGCCGGGCCGTTTCCGAATCTCGGCGATTCCCACGATTTTGTTCTTCAAGGGCGGCAAGATGGTCGAGCAGCGCGTCGGCGTGCAGTCCAAGGCCGACATCAAGAAGCTGCTCGACGGTCTTATCGCCTGACCGTCGTCTAATACGTCCAGCCGTCCCAATCCGACCTTCGGTCGATGAAGCCCCGTCTCTACCTGATCGACGCCCACGCGTATCTTCACAGGGCCTACCACGCCTTGCCGCCCTTGACGAACTCGAGGGGGGAGCCGGTGGGGGCCTTGTACGGCTTCGCGCGCACCTTGCTTCAGATACTCAAGCGCGACAAGCCCGAGGGCATCGCGGTCTGTTTCGACACTCCGGGCCCGACCTTTCGGCATAAATCGTACGAGCGCTACAAGGCCACGCGCAAGGACGTCGACCCCGACCTGATCGCGCAGCTGGGGCAGGCCAAGCCGCTTGCCGAAGCCATGGGCTTTCACTGCATCGAAAAGACCGGCTTTGAGGCCGACGACATCATGGCGACCATGGCGGACAAAGCCGTCAAGGAGGGCTGGCAGGCCGTTCTCGTGACCGGCGACAAGGACGCCTTGCAGCTGGTGCGGCCCGACGTTCGAGTGTTCAACGTATCCAAGGACGCCTGGATGGACCCTCCGCAGGTCGAGGAGAAGCTCGGCGTTCCTCCTTCGGCCGTGCGCGATTATTTGGCGATCGTCGGCGACTCATCCGACAACGTTCCCGGCCTCAAGGGCGTGGGTCCCGTCGGCGCGGTCAAGCTCATTCGGGCGTACGGCTCGCTCAAGGGCGCCATCGCCGCGGCCAAGAGGGGGGACAAGGCGCTCACGCCCAAGCTGGCGCGAGCTCTCGTGGACGGGGAAAAGACCGCCGACCTGTCGCTTTCGCTCATAGCGCTCGATGAGAAGGTGCCTTTGGAGGCCCGTCCCGAGGACTGCCGGACAAAGGAGCCGGACCCGCGGGCGCTCGCGGCGGGCCTGGAGAAGTTCGAGTTCCGCGCGCTCGCGCGCGACCTGGGCGTTTCGCTTCCGCCCGCCGCGGAAGCCGGCCCCGCCCATGCGTCGAGCGCGGCCGCGGCGGCCTTAAGGGTCGAGAAGGTTCCGCTCAAGGAGATCGCCAGGGACTTGGCCAAGGCCAAGGCGCTGCTGGTCGTCGCCGTGGCGGATTCGGCGAGCGAGGGAGAGCTCCTGTCGGTGTCCCGCGTGCGGGTCGGGCTGGGCCTCGAGGACGGGCGGGTCGCGGTGCTCGACGAACACCAGCTCAAGGACAAGGCGGCTCTCGCCGCGCTCGCGGGACATGCCTTGAAGTCCGGTTGGGACCTCAAGGGCGTGCGCCGCGCGTTCGACGAGACCGGCTTCGAGCTGAAGGGGCCCGACTTCGACTACAAGCTCGCGGCCTACTGCCTGGATCCCGGTTCGGCGAAGGATCCGAAGGCCGCGGACGTCGAGGCGGCCGTGCTGGCCCGCGCCGCGATGTGCTCCGGCCGGGCCGGCATCATCGCGAAGATGAAGGAAGCCGGGGTGCTCGACTTGTTTCAGGACATCGAGATGCCGCTTTCGAGCGTGCTTCTCGATATGGAGCGCGCGGGCATTCTGATCGACGAGGAGTATCTGCGCGGACTGTCCAAGGAGTTCATCAAGTCCTTGGCCGGCCTCCAGAAGGAAATAGACACGCTCGCGGGCGCCCCGCTCAACGCGCAATCGCCCAAGCAGCTCGGCGAGATTCTCTTCGACAAGCTGAACCTACCGGTTCTGCATAAGACGGCCAAAGGCGGGCGTTCGACGGACGAGGAGACGCTTCAGGCGTTGGCCGCCCGGCACGCCTTGCCGGGAAAAATTCTGGAATATCGCGAGATCGCCAAGCTCGAGTCCACCTACGTGCGCGGACTGCTCGAGCGCATGGATCGGGTTACGCGCCGCGTGCATACGACTTTCGACCAGACCGGGAGCGTCACCGGCCGCCTGTCGAGTCTCGACCCGAACCTCCAGAACATCCCCATCCGCACCGAGGCCGGGCGCCGTATCCGGCGCGCCTTCATCGCGCCGAAGGGCAGGGTCCTCGTGTCGGCCGACTATTCCCAGATCGATCTGCGCGTGCTCGCCCACGAATCTCGGGACGCGACCTTGATGGAATCCTTCGAGAAGAACGAGGACATCCATCTGCGCACCGCCTCCGAGATTTTCCACGTCAGGCCGGAGGACGTCACGGCCGATCGGCGCCGCGCGGCCAAGGCCATCAATTTCGGCATCGTCTACGGGCAGACCGCCTTCGGCCTCTCCAACCAGCTCGGCATTTCCCAGCAGGAGGCCTCCGCCTACATCAAGAAATACCTGGAGCGCTATCCGGGCGTGTCGGCGTGGGTGGAGGCCAATCTGGCGAAGGCCAGGGCCGAGGGCTGCGTGCGGACCTTGCTCGGCCGCGTGCGCTGGCTTCCCGAGCTTGCCGCCAAGAACGCCGCCGTGCGCCAGTTCACCGAGCGCGCGGCGCGCAACACGCCGATCCAGGGCGGCTCGGCCGACATCATCAAGCTGGCGATGCTCCACATCGCCAAGGAAACGGCCAAGGGTCGGAAGGACGCCGTCATGCTGCTCCAGGTCCACGATGAGCTCGTCTTCGAGGTCGACGCGGCCGGGGCCCCCGCCTTCGGGAAGTGGGTCAAGGGCGTGATGGAGGCCGCGATCCAGCTGCGCGTGCCCGTCGTGGCCGAGGTCAAGGTCGGGCCGAATTGGCAGGACATGGAGAAACTCGGGTGACGCGCATATTCCGCCACGACCCCGTCGATTTCCGGAGCCTTCCTTCCGCGATCCGCGGTCTGATGATCGCCAATATCGTCGGCTTCCTCGCCGGTCTGGTCGTGCCGGACCTGCACAACCTGTTCGGCCTGGTGCCGCAGCAGACGCTCTTCCAACGCTGGATCTGGCAGCCGTTCACCTATCTCTTCCTCCACGGCAACATCTGGCACCTCGTCTTCAATTTGTTCGCGCTCTGGATGTTCGGCATGCCCGTCGAAGCCCAATGGGGAGAGCGCGACTTCCTGAAATATTACTTCCTGTGCGGCCTCGGCGCGGCGGGCGCGCACCTCGCGCTGGCCCCGCATTCCGCGATCCCCGTGATCGGCGCCTCGGGCTCGGTGTACGGCCTGCTCGTGGCCTTCGCGATGCTCTATCCGGACGCCGTCGTCTACCTCTATTTCCTGATTCCCATCAAGGCGGCGCACATGGCCATCCTCTTCGGCGCCGTCGAGTTCTTCGCCGGCGCCACCGGCTCGACGCCCGGAGTCGCGCGCTTCGCCCACCTCGGCGGCATGCTGACCGGCTACCTCTACATCCGCTGGTGGTGGGTGGCCAAGATCCGCCTCAAGGCGCTTTGGCGCCGCGCGACGAGCGCGGAGCCCGAGGACGAGCCCGCGTCCCGGCCGAGCCCCCGCCGCGCGGCGAAGCCGAAACCATCCGCCCCGAACGCGGACATGGCCGAAGTGGACCGGATTCTCGACAAGATCTTGTCCGACGGGCTGGAGTCGCTGACCGATGACGAACGCGGAATCATGCGCCGCTACTCGGAGAGGCACAAGCCCTCGTGAGGCCCGAGCGCTTCGTCGTGGGGCTCACGGGTGGCATCGGGACGGGCAAATCGTCCGCGCTGGACGCATTCCGGCGCCTCGGCGCGGCCACGGTGAGCCTCGACCGGATCGCGCGCGAGCAGGCGGAACGCGGCCGCGAAGGGTATAAGGCGATCGTGAAAAATTTCGGAACGTGTATTTTAAAAAAAGATCTCTCGATCGATCGCGCGTTGTTGGGACGCGTCGTCTTTAACGATCATAACGCGCGAGCGGGCCTGGAACGAGCGACCCATCCGCTGATTCTGAAGGAAATGAAGAAGCTGATCGCCCGAATGAACGGCGTCGTCATCGCGGATGTGCCGCTCCTGTTCGAGAAGGGACTTCAAAAAAAATTCGATGCGACGATATTGATCGCGTGCAAGCCGGACAAACAGCTTAAACGGATCATGAAGAGAGACGGTTTGGACCCCCAGGAAGCCCGGCGACGCATGGCGGCCCAATGGCCGATGGCCAAGAAACAGCGTTTGGCGGACGTCGCGATACACAACGATAGAAATTTGGCATATTTGCAAAAAAAAATCCGTGAATACCACGAAGGCCTCACTCTCCTTCATGGAGGCATACCGCATGGAAACGACCGTTAAGCCTATGGATACGACTCCCAAAGTCCCCGCGACGTCCGCTCCTCCGGTTCCGACGGCGGCCGCCGCGGCCGCGCTCAAGCCGCTTGAGACGGCTGAAATGGCGAAGAAGACGATCGCCGAGCTCAGCGCGATCGCCAAGGAGCTCAAGCTCGAGGGCATCAACGGGCTGCGCAAGCAGGAGCTCATCGCCAAGATCGTCGAGGGCCAGCTCAAGGCCAACGGCATGATCTACGACGAGGGCGTGCTCGAGATACTGCCCGACGGCTTCGGCTTCCTGCGTTCGCCCGACTACTCCTATCTTCCGGGCCCCGACGACATCTACATGTCGCCGTCCCAGATCAAGAAGTTCGGCCTGCGGCGCTGCGACACCGTCGCCGGCTTCGTGCGGCCCCCGAAGGACGGCGAGCGTTTTTTCGCGCTCCTGCAGGTCAAGAAAATCAACGGTATCGACGCCGAGACGGTCAAGGACCGCCCGCTGTTCGACAACCTGACCCCGCTCCACCCGAACGCGAAGTACACCTTGGAAACGACGCGCGAGGAGGTGACCGCGCGCCTGCTCGATCTGATCTGCCCGATCGGCAAGGGGCAGCGCGGGCTCATCGTCGCGCCGCCGAAGACGGGCAAGACCGTCATTCTCGCCAAGATCGCCAACGCGATCGCCAAGAATCATCCCGGAACGGTGATCCTCGTGCTCCTGATCGACGAGCGCCCCGAGGAGGTCACGGAGATGCAGCGCACGATCAAGGGCGAGGTCATCGCCTCGACCTTCGACGAGCCCGCCGAGCGCCACGTCCAGGTCTCCGAGATGGTGCTCGAAAAGGCCAAGCGCATGGTCGAGCTCGGCAAGGACGTCGTCATCCTGCTCGACTCGATCACGCGCCTGGCGCGCGCGTACAACACCTGCACCCCGTCGTCGGGGCGCGTCTTGTCGGGAGGCCTCGAGGCGACGTCGCTTCAGCGTCCGAAGCGTTTCCTCGGCGCCGCCCGCAACGTCGAGGAAGGCGGAAGCCTCACCATTCTCGCGACGGCGCTCATCGAGACCGGCTCGCGAATGGACGAGGTGATCTTCGAGGAGTTCAAGGGCACCGGAAACTCGGAGGCCTACCTCGACCGCAAGCTGGCCGATCGCCGCGTGTTTCCCGCCATCGAGATCAACCGCACGGGAACGAGAAAGGAAGAGCTGCTGATGTCCGAGGACGAGCTCAACAAGATATGGATTCTCCGGAAGGTGCTCGCTCCCCTGTCTTCCGTGGAGGCCATGGACCTGCTCCGCGAGAAAATCCTTTCGACGAAGTCGAACAAGGAGTTCCTCAAATCCATGGAGCTCTCCAACATGGCCGGATGACGCTGGCCGCCGTCGTCGCGCTCGTCCTCCTCGCGTCCGCCCGGGCCGCCGTCATCGCGCCCGCGCCCAAGGACGCCGCCGCGTTCCAGCGCTTCTCCGTGCTGACGGCGTCCGGCCCCGATGAGCCCCGCCCCGAGGTCATGGCGAAGTCCCGCCGCCTGATGTACGCCGAACACCGGGTGCTCAAGGGCGAGGCCTGGATCGGGAGCCTGGCCAAGCGCTACGGCTCGACTTTGGGCGCGTTCCAGGCCACCAACAACAATGAGTTCATGCTGATGTACCCCGGCATGCGCATGACCGTGCTCAATCGCGACGGTCAGCTCTACGAGGTGCGCCGTGACTCCGAGACGCTGGACGCGATCGTGGCGAAATTCAAGGTCGGCGCCGAGGAGCGCCGCGCCTTCAAGGAGCTCGTCGTGCGGGCGAACAATTTTCCGGGGATAGCGCTGCTCCAGCCCTTCGAATTCGAGCGCGGCGACCGCGTCCTGATTCCCGGCATCCGGATCAGCTTCGACACCTACCGTTTCCCGTTCGAATCCCAGGCCTTTCCGCGCATCTCCTCGCGCTTCGGCTCGCGCTACCACCCCGTCCTCAAGCGCCGCCGCATGCATGACGGCCTCGACATCCCCAAGCCCTACGGCACGCCCGTCTACCCCGCTCGATCCGGGCGCGTCATCGACGCCGGCTGGAACGAGGGCTACGGCCAGATCGTCGTCCTCAAGCACAACAACGGCGAGACGACCCGCTACGGCCATCTGTCGAAGATCATGGTCAAGCCTGGCGACCTGGTCCAGCGCGGCAAGACGATGATCGGCCGCGTCGGCTCGACCGGCATCTCGACGGGCCCTCACCTGCACTTCGAGGTGCGCGACAAGAACGGCCGCGCCCTCAACCCGACGTCGAAGATCGGGAGGCGCTGATGAAGCCGGCGCTGCGCGAGGCGGGCGATCCGAAAGGCCTTCCCGTCGTCCTGCTCCACGCCTTCCCGATGTCGGGCGCCATGTGGGAGCCGCAGCTCGAGGCGCTCAAGGCCTTCCGCATCCTGATTCCCGACCTGCGCGGATTCGGGGGGACTCCGCTTGTCGCCCCGTGGCTCATCGAGCACGCCGCGGCCGACGTTCTCGAGTCCTTCTCCGGCAAGGCCGCCTTCGTCGGCCTCTCGATGGGCGGCTACGTCGCGCTCCGGATCGCCGCCGCGGCGCCGGAGCGCGTCGCGGGCCTCGCGCTGTGTGACACGCGCGCCGAGCCCGACGCCAACGAGAACAAGCTCAAGCGTGCCGCCGCCATCGACTTCGTGCGCAAGAACGGGGTGGAGGCATTCCTGGGGCCGTTCCTGAAGGACGCCGTCGCCAACCAGGCGGCGATGGGCTTCCTGCGCGGCGTCGCCGCGAAGTCCTCGCCCGAGGCCGTGTTGGCGGCGCTCGCCGCCCTGGCCGCGCGTCCCGACGCCGCGCCGGGCCTGGCCAAGATCAAGGTCCCGACCGCGATTTTCGTCGGCTCCCAGGACAAGATCACGCCCCTGCCGTTGGCCGAGGCGTTGCGCTCGCGCATTCCCGGCGCCGAGCTTCACGTCATCTCCGACGCGGGTCATTTCTCCAACGCGGAGAATCCCGCCGCGTTCAACGAGCGCCTGGTCTCCTTCCTGAAACGCCTCTAGTCCTGGAACAATTCGGCCCCCCGATCGTATGATAGCGTGGATCCTGAAGCTCTTGACTTGTATATACAATTGCATTACACTGGTTATGTCATCCGGTGGGACGAGGCTAAGAGCGGCCGGCTGAAGGCCAACCGCGGGGTCTCGTTCCTTGAGATCATCCGGTGTCCGCTCGCGGCGGTGCGTCGGCATTCCGCAGGATTCAATCAACGAGTGCTATTCTTCGTCCACGACGACTACATTTGGTCGGTTCCATGCGTTATCGGCGAGAATGAGGTTTTCTTGAAAACGCTCTTTCGCAGTCGAAAGCACACGAGGATGTGGAGGAACGGGGAGCTGATATGAAGCGTCAGAGACTTACACGCGAAGAGAAGGCCATCGAGGATTCGGTCGTTCGCGGGGAATACGAGCCCGTGAGCCGCGAGGAATTCCAGAAGATGGCGGACGCCATCGAGCGCCGAAGAAAAGATGCCGTGATCAGCATCCGCCTCAATGCCCAAGATCTCGCGGGCATCAAGAAAAAGGCGCATGAGTACGGAGTCCCGTATCAGACGTTGATTTCAGAGATCATCCATCGCCATGCTTCCCAATGACATGATTTGTTTATAATAGGCTCATGAAACAACTCAAGCACTTCTCGGATTTCGCCTATGCCGCGCTGCGCTTCATGGCAGGCTGGATGTTCGCCTTTCACGGCGCGCAGAAGCTGTTCGGGCTGCTCGCCCCCGACAGGCCGCCGCTCGTGCTCGGATCCCAGATGTGGTTCGGCGGCGTCATCGAGCTCGTCTGCGGGCTTTTGATCGCGCTCGGCGTCAAGACGCGCGGCGCGGCCTTTCTTTCCAGCGGCACCATGGCCGTAGCCTATACGCAATTCCATTGGAAATTACAGCTTGATTCAAACTTCTTCCCGGCCGTCAACCATGGGGAGCTCGCGGCGGTTTACTGCTTCCTGTTTCTCTTCATCGCCTGCCAGGGCGGGGGGAAGTTCAGTCTCGGACGGGATTAAGCGTTTTCCGCCGGTCGAATATTTGCTACAATGACGAGGTTATGAAGAAGAATCTCCACCCCCTTTACCGTCCCGTCGTGTTCCAAGACGTTTCGGCCAACAAGGGCTTCCTGACGCGCTCGGCCGTCATCGCCAAGGACACCGTGGTCTGGGAAGACGGCAAGACCTACCCGATGGTCAAGCTCGACATCTCCGCGCTCTCCCACCCGTTCTACACGGGCCAGCAGAAGGTCCTGGACACCGCGGGCCGCATCGACCGCTTCAAGAAGCGCTTCGTGACGTCCGCGGGCAAGACCGTCGAGCGCAAGGTCGCGAAGACGCTGGCCAAGCGCCTCGTCCACGTGGGCCACACCGCCAAGCGCGAGAGGGTTCTCTCCACCGCCGTGAAGAAGGAAGACAAGGCCGCCAAGAAGGCCGCCCCGAAAAAGGACAAGCCGGCGAAGAAGGACTAGCGGTCCCGCCCCGCATCGGGCCCCGGCCGGGAACGGCCGGGGCCCGCTTCTTTGCCCTCGTCCGACGCTCTTAAATCATGGATCCCAAGATCGCCAAGCTGGACAACGACTACCGCGAGCTTGAAGGCCGGCTCGCGGCGGGGGGGCTGTCCGCCTCCGAGCTCAAGGAGCTGTCCGTGCGCCATTCCCAGCTGGCGCCGATGATGGCCAAGGTTCGCGAGCTGCTGCGCGTCGAGGGCGAGCTCGAGAGCTTGAAGGCGATGGCGTCGGATCCGGATTTGCGGCCCTTGGCCGACGAGGAGCGTCCGCGGCTCGAGGAGCTCCGGGGCGCGCTGTCCGCGGACATCGCCGCCGATCTCCTGCCCAAGGACCCCAACGACGCGAAGAACTGCTACCTCGAAATCCGCGCGGGCGCGGGCGGCGACGAGGCGGGGCTTTTCGCCGGGGAGCTTTTGCGCGCGTACATGCGCTACTGCGAGACGAAGGGCTGGAAGGTCGAAACGCACGAGCTGAGCCCGAGCGGCAAGGGCGTCAAGGGCGCCGTCATCTACGTCGCGGGCAGGGACGTCTACTCCTGGCTGCGCTACGAGGGCGGCGTGCACCGCGTCCAGCGCGTGCCGGCCACCGAGGCCGCGGGGCGCATCCACACGTCCACGGTCACGGTCGCCGTCATGCCCGAGGTCGAGGAGACGGCCGAGATCGCGATCCGGCCGGACGAGCTCAAGGTCGACACCTACCGGGCCGGCGGCGCGGGCGGCCAGAACGTCAACAAGGTCGAGACGGCCGTGCGCATCACCCACATCCCGTCCGGGCTCGTCGTCGAGTGCCAGGAGGAGCGCTCCCAGGGCCGCAACCGCGAGCGCGCGATGAAGCGCCTGTACGCGATGCTGGCCGACGCCGAGCGCGTCAAGGCCGCCGCGTCGAACGCCGAAGCGCGCAAATCCCAGGTCGGCACCGGCGACCGCTCGGAGAAGATCCGCACCTACAATTTCCCGCAATCGCGCGTCACCGACCACCGTCTCGAGCGCTCGTGGCACAACCTCGCGGGCATCATGGAGGGCGGCATGGGCCCCGTGTTCGAGGCCCTGCGCGACGAGCAGCGCCGCCGGCTGATGGCCGAGGCGCGGTGACCGTCTCGGAGTGGCTGGCGAAGGGCGAGTCCTATCTCGCCCGGCGCCGGGTCCCCGAGCCGCGCGCCAACGCGGAATTCCTGATGGCCGAGACGCTGTCCGTCGGCCGCCTGACGGCGGTCGCGCAGGGCGGGCGCGAACTGACGGCGAGGGAGTCGCACCGATACTGGAGCTGGATCAAGGAGAGGGGAACGCGCCGGCCGCTCGCCTACCTTCTCGGCCACCAGCCCTTTCTCGGCCTCCGGATCGAGGTCACGAAGGACTCCCTCGTGCCGCGTCCGGAGACCGAGGAGCTCGTCATCGAATGCGAGCGCCTGCTCAAGTCGGCGCGGATCGCGGCGCCCAAGATCCTTGAGATCGGCACCGGAACGGGCTGCATCGCGATCGCGCTGGCTCAGCTCCTGCCGTCGGCGACCGTGTTCGCGACCGACCTCTCCCAGTCGGCTCTCGACCTCGCCCAGAAAAACGCGCTCGCGCATCACGTGAGCGGCCGCGTCCGTTTCGTCCGGGAGGATGTCTTCTCCGGCCAGCGGCGTCCGGGAGGCTGGGCCGACCTGCTGGTCTCGAACCCGCCCTATATCCCGACCGGGGAGCTCGACCGCCTCGAGCCCGAGGTCCAGGCCGAGCCGCGCTTGGCCCTCGACGGCGGCAAGGACGGGCTCGACGCCGTGCGCGCGATCGTTTCAGCGGCCCCGAAGCTCCTGAATGCGGGAGGAATCCTTGCGCTGGAAATCGGCTCGGAGCAGGGGCCGGCCGCCTTGAAGCTATTCCAGGCGGCCAGTTTCGAGGGCGTCCAGATCAAGAGGGATGCTCAGGGATGCGAGCGCTTCGCTTTCGGAGTTTTGCCCGCTCGCGGCGGCGCTTAATTCGGAATGAGGAGGTTCCATCCCGTTTTCCCGCAAGGGGATTCGCCATTTTTGGTAGATTAAACGCAGTGGATCGCTTCATTATCGACGGCGGGCGGCGCCTCAAAGGCGCGATCAAGGTGAGCGGCTCCAAGAACGCGGCCCTTCCGATCCTGATCGCGACCTTGCTGACCGACGAGACTTGCGTCGTCGAGAACGTCCCCTCGACCTTGCGCGACCTGCGCACCACGTTCCGCTTGCTCGAGAGCCTCGGCAAACGGGTCGTCGTCAAGGGCTCGACCGTGCGCGTGCTCTCGACCGGCTCGCTCAAGACCCAGGCGCCGTACGAGATCGTCAAGCAGATGCGCGCTTCGGTGCTGGCCGCCGGCCCCCTGCTCGCGCGCTTCGGCCTCGTGCGCGTGCCGATACCCGGCGGCTGCGCCATCGGCCTGCGCCCGATCGACATCCACCTGAAAGGTTTCGAGATCATGGGCGCGCGCCGCATCGCCGACCAGGGCGACATCA
Organism: Elusimicrobiota bacterium; assembly: GCA_016204945.1. GTDB lineage: Bacteria > Elusimicrobiota > Elusimicrobia > UBA1565 > UBA9628 > GWA2-66-18. Next base: position 3,084 of record JACQJQ010000211.1, on the reverse strand, counting down.
TCCTGTCGGCTCCGCGCCTGCGTCCCGCCGCGATCGCGCTGAGATTTCCCAGCGTGGGCGCCACGCAAAACCTCATGATGGCCGCCGCCGCGACGCCGGGCAGGACGACGATCGGAAACGCCGCGCGCGAGCCCGAGATGGGGGATCTGGGGAAATTCCTGGAACAGCTCGGGGCGAAGGTCCATGGGGCGGGAACCGCGAAGGTGACCATCGAGGGAAAAGCCAAGCTCGGCGGCGCCCGCCACAAAGTCATCCCGGACCGCATCGAGGCGGGGACATTTTTGCTCGCCTGCGCCGCGACGCGCGGGCGCGTGAAGCTCGTGGGCGCGGAGGCGGCGCATCTGGGCGCGGTGCTTTCCGCCTTGAAGAAGGCCGGCGCGAAAATACGCTCGGGCAAGGGCTGGATCGAACTGGCCATGGAGCGTCGTCCCAAGGCCGTCTCCATCGTCACGAAGCCCTATCCGGGCTTTCCGACCGACCTGCAGGCCCCCTGGATGGCCTTGATGACCACGTGCACCGGTTTCGCGAAGGTCGTCGAGACGGTTTTTGAAAATCGATTTTTGCATGCCGCCGAGCTGGGCCGCATGGGGGCCCAGATCGCCGTATCCGGCCGCGCCGCCGTCGTCGCGGGACAGGAGCGCCTGTCGGGCGCGCCGATCATGGCCTCGGACATCCGCGCGGGCGCGGCCTTGCTCGTCGCGGGCCTGGCCGCCAAGGGCCGCACGACGATCGCGCGCGTCTACCACATCGATCGGGGCTACGAGGAGATCGAGCGCAAGCTGTCCCGGGCGGGCGCCCGCCTCGCGCGTCAGAAATGACCTTCGCCGACGCGCTGAGGGTTCTCGAGGAGCGCCAGGAGGCGAGAATCGCGCTGGGCCTCGGCCGCGTGCGCGCGCACCTCGCCGCGCTCGGCGATCCTCATTTGGCCGTGCCCGCCTTCCACGTCGCCGGCACCAACGGCAAGGGCGCGACCTGCGCGATCCTGTCCTCGGTCTTGACCGCGGCCGGCTGCCGCGTCGGGCTTTACGTCTCGCCCCATCTCCTGTCGGTGCGCGAGAGGATCTCGATCGGCGGGCGGGCCATTTCCGAGGCCGAGTTCGCCCGCCTGATGGCGCGGGCTCTCGACGCGGATAAAAAGAGCCGGCTCACCTACTTCGAGCTCCTGACCTCCATCGCCTTCCAGCACTTCGCAGACCGGGGCTGCGACGTCATGGTTCTTGAGACGGGCTTGGGCGGGCGGCTCGACGCGACAAACGTCGTGCCCGTGCCGCTCGCCGCGATCGTGACCTCGATCGCATACGACCACCAGTCTTTTCTGGGCAAGACCTTGGCTGCGATCGCGCGCCAGAAGACGGCCATCTTCAAGGCCGGCCGCCCCGCGGTGCGCGCGGATCTTCCCGTCCTGCGCCGCGCTCCGCTGCGCGGCAGGCCCGTTATCGTGCGCAAGCCGTGGAGGAGCGTGCGCACCGACTGGACGAGGGGGCGCCAGCTTTTGCGCGCGCCGTCCGGCCGTTCCTACGCTTTGTCCATCCTCGGTTCCCGCCAGGGCTGGAACGCGGCTTTGGCCCGAGCCGCCGTCGAGGCTTCCGGTCTGCGCGTGCCCGAGCGGGCGTGGGTGCGGGGCCTCGCGGGAGTATCCTGGCGCGGACGCTTCGAGGTCATTCGTCTCGGCCGTAAAACCTTGATCGTGGACGGCGCGCATAACCCCGAGGCCGCGCTCGCTCTGGCGGAGACTTGGAGGTCCTCGCCGTTTTCGAGAAAGCCCGCGCGCTGGATTCTGGGGATCATGAGGGACAAGGACGCCGCGGGCGTCCTAGCTCCCCTGGCGCCGTTCATCGCCGAGGCCGTTCTCGTGCGCCCGCCGAGCCCGCGCGCGCTCGAGCCCCTCGATTTCGCCCGCTTCGCGCGCGCCGCCGCGCCCAAGGCGCGCGTGACCATCGAGCGCGATCCCGCGACGGCCATCGCGGTATGGCGCCGCGATCCGAGCTCTCCGCGAGTCGCGGTCTGCGCGGGTTCCTTGTACCTGGCGGGCGCCGCGCTCAAGGCCGCGGGACGAAAATGAGAAATCTCTCCGTCGGGATCGACGCCGGCGGCACGTTGACGAAAATAGGATTGGTGGACGGAAACGGCGAAATTCTCCGCTCTCTTAGGATTCCGACGGAGCCGTCCCGAGGCCCCGCCCATTTCGCGCGCCGGATCACGGCGCTCCTGAAGGACTGGTCCTTCGGTTCCGTCGGCTTGGGCCTGGCTGGAGGCGTGGACCCGGCGACCGGAGAGCTTCTTTTCGTTCCAAACCTCAAGGGCTGGGGCGGGTTCTCGTTCCGAAAGGCTTTTAGGAGGTCGCTGGGCGTGCCCGTGGTCGTCGAGAATGACGCCAACGCCGCGGTCTGGGGCGGCTACGCCGCCGCCTTGAAAAGGCGGCCGCGCACCGTCGTCGGCGTCACGCTCGGCACCGGCGTCGGCGGGGGGCTCGTCATCGAGGGGCGTCTGCATCGGGGCGCCACCGGCTCGGCCGGCGAGATCGGCCACCAGACCCTCGAGCTCTACGGCCCGCGCTGCCATTGCGGCCGCCGCGGCTGCCTTGAGGCGTATGCGGGGGCCTACGGCATCGGGCGCCTCGCCCGCGAATTCATGCGTCGGCCGCCCTCGCCCCCGACGCCGGAGGCCGTCGCCGCCGCGGCGCTGGACGGGGATCGGGGCGCGCGCCGGGTCTGGGACGAGGCGGGCTCGCGCCTCGGCCAGGGCCTCGCCAATCTGGTTCTCGTTCTCAATCCCGACGCCGTCCTCCTGTTCGGCGGCGTGGCGCGCGCGGGCAAGCTCGTGCTCGACCCGATCCGCCGCGTGTTCGCGGCCCAGTCCTTCCGCAGACCTTTTCAGAAGACCTCCTTGCTGGCCTTGTCGAATCGCGACTGGGGCGTCGTGGGCGCGGCCCTGCTCTCCCGCGAGCGTCGCGAAACCTCGAAATGCTGATATAGACGAGCCCCGTCAAGTCCCGCGTCAATCCGCGCGAGCGACCACGAGAGTCTTGCGCGCGGTCCATCCCTGGGAAGCCCCGGACCCGGAAGCGAAGCGTTTATCGACGGT
>JACQJQ010000210.1 GCA_016204945.1 Elusimicrobiota bacterium | reverse complement strand
GCCCGGAACAACTTCGCGCCCTCATCGAGGGCAATTCCAAAGTCTCCCGATTCGTCATCGATGAAATTCAGAAGGCACCAGCACTCTTGGACGTGGTGCATCAACTAATCGAAGAAAAGTCGCATCGCTCCATACAGTTCATTCTCACAGGTTCCAGCAGCCGCAAGCTTCGGCGCGCGGGAGTGAACCTCCTCGCGGGCCGCGTGCTCCTTAAAACTCTCCACCCATTTCTGGCCGCCGAACTCGGCAGCCGCTTTGACCTTGAACAGAGCCTGCGTTTGGGACTCTTGCCTCTCGTGCTGGCTGCCAAGGAGCCGGAGGAGACGCTCAAGTCCTATGTCTCGCTCTACCTGCGGGAAGAAGTTCAGGCGGAAGGCTTAGTTCGCAACATTGGAAGTTTTGCCCGGTTCTTAGAAGCCATGAGCTTTTCTCACGCCTCGTTGCTCAACACATCAGAGGTCGCCCGGGAATGCCAAGTGGGACGAAAAGCTGTGGAAGGCTTTGTTGAGATACTTGAAGATCTACTTCTCGGTTTCAGGCTCAAAGTCTTCACACGAAAAGCGAAAAGGCACCTGGTTCAGCATCCGAAGTTCTATTACATGGATGCAGGCATATTTCGATCGTTACGGCCCAAAGGGCCTCTGGATGCCCCGGAAGAAGTTTCAGGTGCTTCTCTGGAAGGCTTGGTCGCCCAGCAACTGCGCGCCTGGATCGCCTACGGCAAAAAAGATCGGGAACTTTTCTTCTGGCGCACCAAATCCGGGGTTGAAGTTGATTTCATCATCTATGGACAGGGCGCGTTCTTGGCAATAGAGGTGAAGTCTTCCCGCCGTGTTTTTTCCAAGGACTTGCGTCCACTGAAGGCCTTTCTCGAAGACTACCCCCAGGCAAGCGCCTGTCTTCTCTACGGCGGCCGAGACCGCTTGCTCGTGGACGGCATCCCATGCTTACCATGCGCAGAGTTTCTTCCGAAACTCACCCCCGACGCGACCATATCGGAAATTCTCGCCTGAGCCGAGGCGTGTTCGGCTCGGCTCCCCCCGGTCACATCTTACGTGAGTGGATACGTCGCATTGATACTACCGGCTAAATCTGCTACTATGGGGCGCGGGGTAGAGCAGCCCGGTAGCTCGCAAGGCTCATAACCTTGAGGTCGCTGGTTCAAATCCAGCCCCCGCAACCATCTTAGTGAGATGAGTGTTGCCGAAGGCGAGCGCCAAGTTTGGGTGCTTCCCTTCGGTAACTTCTTTTTGGGGTCTCGGGACCTTGAAGAAGTAGTGCGTGGCCTGAGGCTGGCCGTTCGCGTGGGTGATCCGCGTCTCGCACAGGAAGGCCCTCAGGAAAGCCTTCCGTTGGTCGTTGGTGCCGTTGAGAATGACCGCCTCGAACTCGCCCAACAGCTGTTTCATCTCACGCAGAATCACGTCCACTGCGACGTTGACGCTCCGGCGCTTCTGGACAGTCTCCTTTTCCTCCATCAACTGACGCCGCACGGCTTCCAACCTGTCGAGTTCCTGGCGCAGGGAAGCTGAGAGCAGGCCGCTCTTGATCGCGTCCAGAAGATTGTCGATGTGCTTCTGATTCCGAACAAGGGACTCCTTCATGGCCTCCAAGCTCAGGCCGGGCTTATCACGCAGTTCCGCCTCCACGACTTGGCCGATTCTCTCCTGCAAATCCTTCATCCACCCAGGGTCGGTGATCCGTTTCCGGATCGTCTCAACCACGAACAACTCGAGAGCTTCCCTGGGAACGTGGATGCTCCGGCATACCTGGGAGCCCTTCGTGACATATCCGCCGCAAGTGTAGTATTCGGCGGTCCGCCCCTTCCCTTTCTTGGTCAGGCCCTGAAACCGGTGGCCGCATTCCGCACAGACAACCAGCCCGCTGAGCAGCCAATTCTTCCTCCGATTCGCGGCGCCATGGCCGAACGGGCGGGACTTGAGCTTGGCTTGAACGCTCAAGAATAACTCCTTGGGCACGATCGCCTCGTGCGCCTCCGCGCTGACGATCCACTCGTCCTTCGGCTTGATGGCACCGCGGCGGAACGCCCCGGAACGGTCGTGAAAGCTGTGTTTGTTGTATAGACGCGTCCCGGTGTAGGCGACATTGCGCAAGACGTAATGGATCTGGTTCTTGCTCCAGGCCCCGCCCATGGGACTGGGAATGTTTTTCTTGTTCAGCTCATCAACGATCGAGAAAAGGCCCTTGCCGCGGTCGGCCATCTCAAAGATGGAGAGAAGCACTTGGACCTTCTGCGGATCGCCGGAAACCCACACGATTCTTTGGAGCTTGTCCGCCTTGTGCTCGCCAGCCTTAAGCCGCTTAACCTCCGCGCCGGCGGCATCCACGATCATGCGGTCGTAGCCGTAGGGCGCCCTCCCTCCGCAGCTCGTCCCTCGCGACGCGTGGGTTTTGCAGCCGCGCAGCGTATCCTCGGAGAGCTTGACGCTGTACTGATGAGCTTCGCTGTGCTTGACGGCCCGCATGATCACGTCGCCGATGGAGCCGTCGTTCTTGAACTCGTCTTTGACATAGATGATCTGGAGTCCGCCCTGCTTCTTGAAGCGCTGCTCCCAGTAGATCTTCGTCTCCGGATCGAGGCGGCCGAAGCGGCTGACGCTGTAGATGATGAGATAGGAGGCGCCGTGATCGCCCTTCTCGGCCAACGAGAGCATTTCCTTGAACGCAGGGTCGCGGTCGATGGTCAGACCCGAGGCGTAGCCCTTGGGCGGAACGAACTCACGGGCGATGATCCACCCCATCTCCGCGGCCTTGGCGCGGCAAGCGGCGCGCTGGTCATCGATGGAGACTTCCTGCATGTTCGTGGAGCGTCTATAAAAGGTCCAAACCTTCTTCATGGCTCGATCCTCCGTACCGGCAGCTTATCGAAATCGCGATCGAACGAGGCGACGCCTTTCAATCCTTTCTCAATGGCCGACGAGGCGATATAGCAGTCAATGAAATCTACGTTGTGGGCCGCGAACAGTTCCATAGCCCTCATCAGGCGATCCCGATTCTCGATAGCGAGCATCGGGGCGGCGATAATGGGTTCGACCATCTCGGCGACCTGAGGAGGCCGGAGGCGGAAGACCCGTTGCAGAACCCAGACAAGTTCACCCACAACCATATCCGCGACCCAAATCGGATCGTTCGTTTTCTCTGCGGTGTGAAAAAGGCGGGCGGCGGCTTCCGCCTGCGCCTTGTCATCATTCGTCAGCCAACGCACGAAAAGATTCGTGTCCGCCGCAATCATGCTCCCTCCGGCCGGCGCATCTGCCGCGCAGCTCTCCACTCCTTAATCTCCTTCCTGACCTTTTTCCAATCCAACGGCTTCTTCTTGGCATGCTTTTGGAGAGCGCCGCGCACGCTCCAAATGTCGCCTTTGAGAGGCACCATAATGGCCCTATCTTTGTCCGCCACGAAATAGACCTTATCACCCGCTTGAATACCCAAGGCGTCTCGCACCTCCTTCGGAACTGTGACCTGCCCGTTCGATGTCATGTTAGTCCCAAGCATCTCCCCTCCGCCATCTAATAGCTGCCATCTAATTCTATTAGTATAACAGAGGAACTGCTAATTAACAAGTAGGCCTCCATTCCGCTTCTTGTACTCCATCAGCAGCCAAAGGGCGAGAAGCCGCTGCGCCTCCGCGACGATCTCGGGTGGAGCCTCGCGTTCAGCTTCGACTGAAATATTTTGGATGCCTTCGTTATTCATGCCCCTCCATCAGTATTCGAGTCTCTGCGGGATGTACACCCGCAGACCCGTCTCCGCCTCGATCGTGATGCTCTGCGTCACTTCCTGACGTTGGGTGTCGAGTTCCTTGACCGCCTCCTGCGTGAGTCCCTGCGTCGCCGACGAGGCGATGGGGCTGACGCCGCTCATCTCTAGGGCGGACTGGGTCCCGTTGACGAAGGAGCGCAGCACGGTGTTGGCGACCGCCGCGTCCTTGTGGGTCTCGACCTTCCCCTTGAGGCCCGCCGCGCCGTCGAGCGACAGGGCCATGCCCGTGAACTTCACCTCGTCGCCCTTCTCGAAGACGAGCGTGTGGAAGTTGACGAGCACGCGGTCGTGGCTTTTGAGGACCGCGACCGTGCCGATGGCGCGCGTACCCGCCGGGATGACCACGCGCCTCTGGTAGACCACGTCGCGCTCGACGGTAGCGATCGCGGGGGTCTCGACGTTGAAGCTGAAGATCGCGTTCTCCAGCCGGACCGGGAAGGTGAACCCGGTCGGAAGGAAGTAGTTGGTCTTCATGGGCGTCTTCTGCGTGACGCCCTTGAAGCCTTCGGGAGGTCCCGAAGATTCCTTCTTCTCCCGGAACGCGCGGCTGACGACCGTCTCCTGGGCCGAGACGGGCGCCGCCGCGAGCAGAACCGCCGCCAGCAGCTTAAGGAAGCAGGTCATTGAAGGCGAAGTGGAAGAAGGCTTTGCGGTACACTTCGCGGGCCAGCGCGTCGCGGTACTCCTCGGGGGCGCCCAACCGGGCGAGGGCGACCGGATGCTCGAAGGCGAAGTCGAGCGCCGCGTTGATGATGTCCGAGGCGCTCAGCGCCGGCATCAGGCGCGGGCGTTCCCGGTTGTAGTCCTTCATCACGCGCTTGAGCTCGGCGACGTGCTCGTCGCGCAGCACGAACCGGTCGTGCCGATTGGTGAAGATGCCCTCGTAGCGCCGCTTGTAGTCGAAGCGGAACAGTGGGACGACGACCGGCTTGGCCTGGCCGCTGGGCGGCAAGGGCCTGAGCACGGGCATGGGCGGAAGGTACGGCAACGGCGGCAGTGATGCTTGGTTCATGTTCTAGAACGGATAGGGGACGGCCAGCTCGACGACTCGTCCCTTCTCCTTATCCTCCTTGAGCGCGACATGGACGGCGGCCCCGGTCCGGGGCTTTTCGAAGACAACAAAACCTTCCCGCGTGCGCCCCGGCTCGACGAAGAGCCGGACGAAGGATTTCGAGCCGATCACCTCTTGGCCGGAGCGCAAGGCGAGTTCGCGCACGAAGAAGTCCTCGCCGCCGCGATTGGTCACGGAAACCTTGAGGATGCAGCGTCCATCGGAGCGGCTCAAACCCCGCAGGCGCAGGACGATCGAGCCCTGTGCGGCGCTCGCGTTCAGAGAGTATTTCGCGGGGTCTCTCTCGTAGGTATCGCCCACTGAATCTAACGTTTCAGGCGCGGGAGTCGCGGCTTGAGGCTGCGCGGGCGCCTCCGGCTTGACCGCGGCCGAACTTGCGGCCACCGCCACCGAAGCCGCCGGAACGGCACGCTTGCGCGTCTTGACGCGCGCCAAGTGCGCGGCGGCCTCCTCCGAGGCCTCCTTGGTCTTGGTCAACGACTCGACGCGGCTTAAAAGCGCATTCGCCTCGACCGGCGTATACTTCTGGCGCACAGCCTGCGCCATGAGACCCCAGGTGTCGGTGCCCGCGGTGGGCACGCTCTTGGCGCCCGCGTCCGCAGGCCCCGACGACTCGAAGGAGCCGACGAAGCCCTCAAGGCGTTCGTACTGCGTGCGCGCCAGGCGCTCCGCGCCGATAGGCAGGCTGAACGCGACCGCGAGGATCGCGCTCGCCAGCACCAGCAGGAACGCCGGGGCGTTATCGCTTAAAGACGCTCTCATGGAAATCCTGGACGAGAATGCCGTAGGGCGACTCCTGGGAGCGAGGGACCTTGAGGAGCACGATGTCGTGCTCGAAGACCACCTCGCCGGCCGCCGCTTCGGGCTTGTAAGAGCCCACTTGGCGGTAGCCCTTCACCTTGCACTCGAAAACCTCGGACGTGTCCCGAATGACGCGCAGCTCGGTCAGGAACAACGTCGTCTTGGTCTGGTTCGCCTTCAGATTCTCGACCGTGTTCTCGCGCTTGAGGAGGTCGTTGGCCTTGGTTTGGAACTCGGGCGTCATCATCGTGAAGGCCAGGCGAAGATCGGCGTCGTAGGTGTAGGCGTTGAGCTCGATGAAGAAGCGCTCGAAGAGAGCCAGGAAGTTGCGAACTTCCGCTTCCCCCACCGGCGGTTGGCGGTCGACGCCCGACTGTGTAACCGACTGCCCGCTGCCGTCCACCTTGATGACGACGGGAGGCCGGCGCGACTGGACGCGCAGCAGGGCCAGCGCCAGGATCGCCACGGTGATCGCCAGCCACAGCGCGGTCCAGAGCGCCTTGTTGGCGCTCTCAAGGCAGCCCCACACCTCGTAGTAGGCCGGTCGGCCGAGCGGAAGCGTCGCGGAATCGGTAGTGGAGGTCGTCACGCGCCTTTACCTCTCGGCGCCGCGGCGGACGCGGCGGGCTTGGCCGCCTGCGGCTTCTTGCGGGGGAACATCATCTCGTAGGTCCGGCTCATTGTCGCGGGGATCGGATGCTGGAAGTAGGGCTCCTTGCCCTTTCCATCGAACTTGGCCTTGCGGTAGCTGTTGATCTCTTTGCTGAGCATGGTCGCAGCGCCCAGCTTGCGGGCGACGACCACGGTCTGGACCGCGCCCATCGCGGCCTCGCCGAAAGCCGCGATGTTCTCGCCGGACAGCAGGCGCGCCGTCAGGATCGGCGTGCCCAGAATCAGGATGAGGAAGGTCACGTTCACGGTCAGGACGCCGATGTAGTCGTCCGCCATCCCGGCGCCGGTCGAGCCGCTCATGGGAGCCAGCGTCAGCCACACGCGCACGGCCAAGCGCAGGAAGAAGCTCCAGAACGCCACCTGGAAGGTGTTGGTGATCCATCCGCGCGTCACCTGGAGGGTCTTCTCGTTGACCGCGCAGGCGAGCGCCAGCGGCCCGAACGCGTAGAGCAGGCTCAGGAAGCAGACCTGGAGCATGATGACGACCTCTCGCACGACCATCGTCAGGAGACTGCTCAGGAATAGGAGCATGCCTTGGATCGAGGCCACGTTCTTGATGAGGATCATCAAAGTGGGGTAGGTCGAGTCGCTTCCCTTGAGGCTCTGCGACAGGAAGCTCCCCCACTGAGCTTCGCTCAAGATCGCGAAGGACATGACCTGCGAGAGCTTGAGTATGAAGCCGAACAGGCCGTTATATGCGATCAGGCACATGCACGCGACGAGCACGCGCGTCATCAAGCCGCTGTAGCTCGGGAACTCCTTGCTCTGGAGAGCGCGGACGTTCATCTCGAGGATGGTGAAGGGTATGAGGAAGCCCAGCCCCGCCACGGCGAGCGTCTTGCTGACCGCGGCCAGGCCCGAGAGCTTCATCGGAATTTGGGTGATGTCGAGCAGTAGTCCCGTGTTCACTTGTCTCCTCCCTGTTCGGTCTGCCGGGGCAAGGCCCCGGGCGCGCGCTTCTCGACGCTCTTGCGGATGCTCTCGATAAGCCGCTGCTCGCCCTGCTGCTGGCGCACCTCGGTCGCAAGCCGCATGGACGAAATCTCGATGAGCCGCAGGTTATCCTCGTGGAGCTGAGTCATCATCTGGATCTGCAGGCCCGCGGCTTTGGCCGAGAGGTTCGCGGCGTCCTTAGGCGAGAGCCCGTTGGCCTGCTTGGCGATTTGGATGCCGACCTTGCGTCCCGAAATCACGTCGGCGAGCCCGTCGCCGGCGTAGCGCATGTTGTTGGCGATGCTGCGGTCGACGCTGCCGAAGAAGCGATCCACCTTCGTGTCGGTGTTGTAGGTGTTGATGAAATCGCGGTCCACGTTGCTCTTAAGCTCGTCGCCCATAAGCTCGGCGGTGTTCTTGAGCATGTCCCCGACGTTGTGAAGGAGCCCCTTGCCGCTGTTCAGGCGTTCGAACTCCTTGTAGTAGCGCACGGAAGCGTCGTAGTTCTGCTTCATCATCCTGATCTGCTCGATGACCTTGAGCTTCATGAAGGCCTGATAGGCCTTCTGCTCGGCATACTGAAGACCGGACATGGCCGTGTCGAAGATGAGCGCGTGCGCCGGCTGCCCCCACAGGAGCAGCAGCGCCGCCGCCAAGGCGAATTTGTTCCTCATTTTCCCTCCGCGAGCTTAAGCAGGATGTCCGTCTCGGTCAGGCCGGGGTTCTCCGCTCGGACCTTTTCCTCGGTCACGTGGTCCTTTGCGTCGGTCGTGCAGATCCAATAGTCGAGCGGGCAGGGCTCGACGCGGGCAACGACGGCGCGGCCTCCGAACTTCACGAACAGGTCGGAGAAGACGCGGGGCTTGGACTGGAGGAGCTTGACCGCCTCCACCTCGTTCTCGTTCAAGTCGAACTGCGACAGCAGCTCGTGGCCCTTGGCGAGCTTGAGGACGTACTTCACGTAGGAGTTGGCGATGATGGCGTTGGCCGCCTTCGTGTCGAGAAAGTCCTTGGCCGACTGCGAGATGGAGAAGATCGCCCCGTTGAACTTACGCGCCGTACGGTAGAGGTTCTCGATGAGCTCCGAGCCCACGTCGTCGTTGAAGAACTTCCAGCCCTCGTCGATGGCGATGATCTTCTTCAAGCGGCGGTTCTGCAGCTTGGCCCAGATGACCGAGCGGATGACGAAGAAGTACACGCCCTGCAGGTCCGGGTGGTTCTCGAGATTCTGGAGATCGAAGACGACGAGGCGGTTCTTGAGGTCGAGCCGCCCCTTCCGGTCGAAGAGCCGGCCGTACATGCCGCTCGTCCACAGCTCCAGGGCGTCGGCGTAGGCCTTGGCGCGCGGGCGCTCGCCCGACAGGCGCGCGAGTTCCCGACGCACGTCCGAGAGGGTCACCTCCTCCTTTGCCGCGTAGGCCGCCTTGATGGCCGTCTCGAGGAACGCCTTTTCCGTGGTGCTTACCCCCTCGCCAGGGCGAAGGCACATGCGCGAGATTAAAAGGGAGAGGTAGGCCACGGCGTCGCCGTCGAACTCCCCCTCCGGCGCGATCTCGGAGCGCGGCGGAAAGGGGTTGAAGCCGAACTTCTCGGAGAGCTCCACCTCCAGATATTCGCCGCCGAATGCGCGCGCCAGCTTACGGTAGGAGCCGCCCACGTCGATGACGACGACATGATTCTCCGGCGACTCGGCCAAGTAGGCGCTCAGGATGTAGTTGGTCGTGAAGCTCTTGCCGGAGCCCGTGGTCCCCAGTATGAGGCCGTGCTTGGCGGGAAGGTCGTCGTCGAAGGGATCGAGGCCGACCAGTTCGCCCAGCGGGGTCTCGAAGAGCATCTTCTTCTGCCGGCTGCCCCGCCATGAGCCCGACAACGGCAGGAAGCCCGAAAGGGCGTCGGTTTGGATGTAGAACTGCCGGTTGTTGAGCCGCGCGTGGCCCGGCACCGAGCCCAGGAAGAGACGGAAGTGGTTCATATCGTCCGAAAGTCCTTCGGCCGAGGCGAAGTCGTGGAAGGACCCGAGCACCGCAGCGGTCTTGTCGCGCAAGGTGTCCGGGTCCTCGGCGCGCACGAGCACCGAGAGCGAGAAGCGGAACAGCCGCTGGGCCGTGGCGCGGATCTCGGTCAGCAGCTCGTCGAGCTCCTGGTGCTTGCGCTCGGCCTCGTAGTTCTTGCTCATGGCCGAGAAGGCGAGCGTGCGCGTGATGTTGTTCTTGAGCTTCAGGCTTGAGACCGCCTTCTCCGCGTCGAGCGTATGTACGGTGAGGTTCAGGTCGCAGTCCGGCCACAGGCTGTCGAGCAGCCGCCAGGCATAGCCCGGGTGAGCCGTCTCGGGCAGGCGCAGCAGGCTCACGCCGCGGTAGTAGGCGTCGCCCACCCGCACGTGGTCGAACTCCTCGCGCAGGGGCGTCGCCGCCGCCTGCTCGCGCAGCGTCCGCAGGGGCGAGACGCGCGACAGCGGCAAGCTTTCGGTTTTGGCCGGGTTCAAGTGCCGGTAGGCGAGGTCGAGCAGCTCTTGAGAGTCGAGTTTTCTGGATTTGAGCCCGAGGTTGTGCAGGCGCTCGGAGACGACCTGATCGAGCGCCGCGTGCTCCTTGCGCCGCAGCGCGTCGAACTCGGCCGTGACCTGGCGCATCGGGCGCTTGAAGCGCGGGATGATGGGCGAGACGGGCACGAGCCCATCCTTGGGATGGCTCGTCACGAAGAGCAGGCAGCGCCGCCGCTGGAGGAACTTGCGCTCCAAGGCCTCGCACTTCTTCTCGATGACGAGGCGAGACAAAGCGTCAGCGTCCGGGTGCGCATTCGACCCGCGGAAGGCGCGGATCGCGTCCGGGTCGCCCTTGCGGACCTGGACGACGAACTGGAGCGTCACGTCGGCCGGCAAAGCGTTGAGGAAGGCCCGCGCCTGCGTCTCGAAGAGGTCGGCGCGCGCCGGATCGGCCAGGCGCAAGCTGTCGAGCTCCAACTCATAGGCCGAGGACATGGAGAGGTCTACCCCGACCAAGACGCCGTCGCCCAGACTCCAAAGGTTGAGAAATTGGGCCAGCGGCGGGACCTTGGGCCCGTGGATCGCCTGGCGCAGAGTGGTCAGTCCCATTTCAACTCGGTTCAAGCCTTATCTCCTTTCATGCTCTCGGCGTCGTCAAACGCGCAGACCGCCTTGAAGCGACTGGCGAGTACGTAGCGCGTAAGGTCCAGCACGTAACCTTCCGCCTTGTTGCGCTTGAGTGCCCGGATGCCGAAGTACGTCAGCAGCATGACGACCCCGTTGCCGAACAGCCCCTCGCGGTTGAAGCTGAAGGCGAGGAAGAAGACGAGCAGGAGCAGCACCCCGTCGGCCAGTTCCAGGCCGAAGAAGCGGTCGCCGGCGTTCACGCTGCGATAGACCTTGACGCTTTCCATGATGAAATCGTGGCCCGCCCGGCCCGCGGCTGTTCTCGCCGCGGACCGAACGGGACCGTTTAGGCGGCCGCCTCCTCCTTCTTCGGCGCGCGATTGTCCGACGGCGACTCGAGGCGCTCGAGGACTTCGAGCATCTCCGCCGCCACCTCCCAGCGGAAGTTCTTGCCCTTCGGGTCCGACCAGGTTCGCAGGTGCCCCTCGACGAGCACCGCGCTGTCCTTGCCGAGCGTCTCGACCTGCGCGGCCAGCGACCGCCAGGCCACCACCGGCACGAAGGCCTTCTGCTGCTTGGGGCGGCTCTCGCTGTCGCGGTATCTGCGCGTCACCGCCAGCGTGAAGATCGCCTTCTTGTGGCCCCCCGTCACCTCCACCATCAGCGGCTTGCGCGTCAACCGCCCGATCAGGCGGGTCAAGTTCTCCTCGCCGATGGGCGCGCCGCCCTCCTGCATGCTCGGCACCTCTCCCCCGTCCATTCCTTCTTTGTCCATGCGTTCCCTCCGTTCGTCCAGTTTCTTCATCCAAGGCGCCAGGATCTCCCCGGCGCTCCGGTACGCAAGGCCGGCCATCAGAAGCCGCCGGCCAGCCGCTTCATCAGCGCCATGAGCGAGGGCGCCAGGAAGATCAGCGCGCCTCCGCCCACTACGAAACCGCCCTTCCTCATCGCGTCCTGGTCGCCCGCGGCGAGGCTGATGCCAACCCAGATGATGCCGAGCAGGAACACGCCCGGCCCCAGGATCGTGATCAGCCAGTTGGCCGACCCGTTGAGGAAGTTGCCGAGCTGACCCTCGTTGCCGCCGTACTGGGCGAAGGCCTGCGTCGCCGTCATGACCATCCCCGCGGCCGCCAAGGCCGCGCCCGTCGTCTTCTTCTTCACTGTCCACCTCCGTTATCGCTGAAAGTCTCGTAGACGGCGCCCGCCCGGACCATCGCGTCCATAAGGGCCGCCGCGTCGGCGTCCGCGGCGTCGCGCCGCCGCAGCTCGTCGAGCAGGTCCCGCGCCCGCTCCGCGTCCTTCTTAGTCCAGGCCACGGCTGCGAGGTAATAGAGCTTGCGGACGTAGATGCGGTCCTTGGGGCTCAAGCGCGAAACCGCCGCGTAGTCGCGCCGCGCCGCGTCCAGGGCTTGCGCCGCCGCCGCGTCATTCGGATAGGAACGCGCCAGCGAGAACGCCGCGAGCACCGCGCGGCCGTGCTCCCCGGACTTGCGGGCGTCCTTGATGGCCCCTTCGAGTCTCGCGCGGTGCTCCTTCGAGGAACGCACCGTCTCGACTTTCAGCTTGCGCGCGGCGGCCACGGCCTGGGTGCTCGCCGCCACGGACTCGAGCCATTCCACGTCGAGCGCGGCCTCCGCGTCGAGGCCGCGCGCCAGGGCCGCGCGGACATCCTCTGAACCCGCTGAGACGATCTCCGCTGAGACGGCATTGCGGGCCTCGGCGTCGAGCTTCTCGGCGATGCGCCGCGCCAGGTCGAGAAGGTACTCGTGGTCCGGGGTCTTGTAGTGCAGGAGCATGGCGAGCATGCGGTAAGTCTCCGCCGTGTCCCCGGCCGTGGCCTGCCGGTCAAGCTGCCCGCGCAGCCGGCGGATTTCCTCCCGCCGGCGAACTTCCAAAGAACGGCGGTGCAGCTCGCGCGCTTCCTGGTCCTCCGGTCTGAGCAGCGCGGCGGAGGCCAGGTTCTCGACGGCCTCCTCGTAGCGTTGGGCTTTGAACAGCTCCCGGCCGCGGGCGAAGGCCTCGCCGCCGAGCGCCTCGGAGCGCCCCTTCGCGCGGGCGTACTCCTCATCCTGGATCTCCGCCGCCGGCGCGGCGGGCGCGCTCGCGGCCTTGAGGAAGCGGTAGGTGAGCGTGAAGCGGTGGTTCTTGGCGAGGGGCCGATCTTCGAGGGCGTAGTCCACGCCGAAGCGGCCGTCGGCGGTCTTGAAGCCCACGCCCACGGCGAAGCCCTCGTCGAGGCCGAAGCGCAAGGTCAGCACGTCCTGCAGCGTATAGGAGGCGCCGAGGCCCATACGCAGCTCGGTCTCGCCGACGAGCTTGCTCAGGCCCACGCCCAGCATCGCCCGGTCCTTGCGGATCGAGCCCGCGTTGAGGGACACGCGCGAGAAGCCGTCGAAGGAGACGCTCACGCCGCCGCGCAGCTCGCGCGGCAGGACCTCGGGGTCCGAGGCGAGCTTGAGTCGCGGGGTCAGCAGGTTCTTAATGACCGCGCCCGCCGACCACAGCGGCCGTCCCAGCCACCACGCGTCGTCGCTTGAGGACGAAAAGCGCGCTCCCGCGTCCGCGCCGAAGCCGCGGTCCTTGTGGCCCGCGAGGTTCGAGCTGAGCATGTTGAAAGCGCCCCCCGCCGCCCAATGATCGCCGAAATTCCTGGCGAAGCCCGCCATGTACTCGGCCTGCGAGGCCGCGACCTCGTAGCCGGGATCGTCGACGGCGGTACGCGCCGTGATCTCGCCGCGGTAGAGCTGGAGAGCGCCCAGGCCGAAGGTTCCCAGTCGCGAGGGGACGGTGAGGCCGATGAAGTCGTAGCGCGCCCCGTCATAAAGGAATTGGTGCTCGCCGGTCACCGCCCCGCCCGCGCCGGCCAGGCCCGCCGGGTTCCAGTGGAGCGCGGTCGGGTCCTGGACCACGGACACGGCGGCGCGGCCCAGGGCCGCGCCCTGCGCGCCGGGGCTCTGGCTCATGATCGTGGGCGCGGCGTAAAGAGGCAGGGCGCCGAGGTAGAGCATCAGAAACTTGTAGAGGAGGCTCGTCATCATTTCACCACCAGGAGGAAGAAGGTCGCCGTCTCGGAAGGCCCGTCGAAGCGTACGCGGCCGACATAGCTGCCGTTCATGAGGGCGCGGCCGTGCCGGTCGCGGCCGTCGAAGCGGACCTCGCTGATGCCGGGCGGCACGCGGCCGTAGTCGCGCTCGTAGAGCGTCGTGCCGAACTCGGAGTAGACCGTGAGCACGGCGCGCTGATAGCCGGAGGAAGGCGCATTGAAGACGACGTTCGTTCCCCCTCGGGCCGGGTTGAACGGGTTGGGGTAGTTGTAGACGCGCGGGAAGCTGTCCGCCGCGGCCAAGGTGAACAGCTGCAGCGGCGTCTGGCTCGCGGCCCCATAAGGGTTCTCGGCCGTGACCTTGAAGTAATAGCTGCGGTAGTAGTCGAGGCCGGTGAGGCGCAGGCGCACCGTGTTCCCGTCCTCCAGCGCCTCGGCCTGGGGTTTGGCCGCCAGGGCCGCGACGTGCAGCGCACTCGCGCCGGCGGCCTGCTCGACGCGGGCGACGGCCGACAGCTCAAGCGGCGAGCCGCCCAGGTAGGCCGTGTAGGAGATGGGGTCGCCCTGCGGATTCGTCACCCGCTCCCAGGAGACCTCGACGCCGTCGCGCATGGTCTTGACCGTCGGCGCCGCCATGAAGGGCGCGCTCAGACGCAGAGGGTCGGGCGGGTCGTTGAGGAAGGTCGCGGTGAAGGTCCGGGTCCCCGCGTCGGACACGCCGCCCACTCCGTCGACCGCGACGACGCGCCAGTAGAGGGTCGTGCCGTAGCTGAGGTCGAGCGGGTAGGAGGTGAGCGCGCTTTCTTGGACCAGCACCGGGGCGGCGGGATCGGTCGAGAGGTAGAGCCGATAGCTCACCGGGTCCTCATCGGCATCCTCCGATTCGAGCCAGCGGAGGTCATAGCGGCTCGCGCGCGTCGAGATCGCGCCGGTCGAGAGATAGAGCGGCATGGTGGGCGGCGTGTTGCGAAACAGCGGGGCGTAGCTCTGCTCAGCGCCGCCGTCCATGAGGCTCTCGGCTTGATAGTCGTCCCGGGCGCGGACCGACCAATAATAGGTCGAACCGAAGGCGAGGCCGGCCACGGTCATGGCGGACGCGGTCGTGGTCGCGATCGCGGGCTGGGCCTGATCGTGGCGCCGCCAAGACACCTCGTAGACCGGCACATCGCCGTCCGGGTCCGTCGCCCGGGTCCAGGAGAGGACCACGGAGGCGTCTCGCGTCACCACGGTGCCCGTGCCTTTCAAGACGGTGAACGGCCCGGGCGGGACATTCGTGAGCCCGAGGACGAAGTTCTCGACCGAGGAGGCGCGGCTCTGAAGAGGCAGTCCTAGATACGAGTCCCGCGCGGTCACGCGCCAGTAGTAGGTCGTGCCGAAGGCGAGCGGCGCCGTCACGAAGTCCGCAGTCTCGGAGGTCCCCATGCTGCGGAGCACGAAGGGCACGGTGCCGAGCTCAAGAGTGTAAAGGATCGGGTCGCCCTCGTTATCCGAGGAGGACTGCCAGCGCAGCCACGCCGCCGAGGAGTGCTGGATCACCGCCCCGAGCGGCGCGGAAGGCACCGGAGCGGTGGGCGCCTCGTTGAGGACGAGGCGGCGAAGAGGCGCTCGACCGGCGGAGCTGAGATAAAGGATGCGCCCGTCCCATGCGGAGCCGATCGCGGAATCCGCCGTGGTCGCTGCCTGGAGGCTGCCGTCCGAAGTGACCTTGACCACGCTCTGGGGGCAGCCGCCGGGGCCGCAAACCTGCTGGCTCAGATACAGCGAGGAGTCGGCGTCCAGCCACGCTCCTCTCGGGTTCACAAAACCGCCGAAGCGCGAGGCGGGAGTCTCGCTCTCCAGCGTTCCCGCATCGGAGTAGCGCAGGACCTGCTGGCAGGAAACATCGACCACGACGAGCTCGCGCTGGACGCCGACCGCGATCTTCGAGGGCGTATAGCAGCTGGTCTGGGTAGCGCTTATGCCGGGCAGTTCGACTTGGCTCAGCAAGCTGCCCGAGAAATCGTAGGCATTGACGTACCCCTTGATCCCGCTTGCGGGACAGGGACAGCCCAAGCATTGGACGCAGTAGTAGCTCTTCTGATTCTGGAAGCTCAGGTGGAGACGGGCTCCGAACTTGTCGATGGCTGCCGAGAGCAGGCTCGTCGTGCTGATATAGGGTCCCAACGAGTACGTGGACTGGCCGAGAAAATAGCCCGTATTGAGGAAGCGCTTGAGCGTGATGCCGTCGCCCCCCTCCAGAACATCCACGACGCCCGAGGGCTCCACGGCGAAGGCCAGCGGCGCGCTGACGCCCGCGTCGAAGCTGAACAGCGGTTCGAGCGCGGGCGTGCGGTAGCCCGTCACCCAGTAGGTCGTCGCCCCCGGGGCCATCATAAGGGCGTACAAGTTGCCCACCGAATCGCGGTCGATACCCGCGATCGTGGAAGCGCCGACGCTGAAGGTCGCCTGCTCCATGTATGAGGCCGCCCGGGCGGGAGAGGCCGCCGCGGCGACCAGGACGACGAGGACGAGTTTCTTCACGACATCACCTCCGTGGATTCGGCAGGACCATAGTCGGGCGCGGCCGAGCGCAGATCGAGGCCTTTTTCCTCTTCCACGGCCGCGGGGCGCAGTGCCGGCACGGCGAGCGCGCGCGTGATCTCGCGTACGCGGGCGGTGCGGACCAGGCACTCGGCGCGGCCTGGAGACAGCACGAGCGCCGTTCCCGACTCCAGCGATTTGAGCTGGTTGGGATGGATCTTAAAGCGCTCGACTTCGCGACGCGAGCGGTCCCCGGTCCGGTTGTCCCCCAAGAAGGCGCTCTCGACTCGCTCCGTGTCGCTGGTCGTCGTGCGCGTGCCGAGCGTGCTCGCCCAGAACTCGGCGTCCTCCGGGTCCGGCGTGCGGAAGCACACCTTGCAGCCGGAGGTGTTGTTGAAAACCGCCGAGTCGAAGGCTTCCTTGTCCATTCCCTCGATATTCCTGAGCTGGCCGAGGTCCTGGTGGGAAAGCGTCGTCCAGAAGCGCGCCGAGCCGACGGTCTGGATGAAGGACTTGAAGGCCGGAGTAGCGAACTCGGCGAACTCGTCCAAGACGACCGAGGCCGGACCGGGTTTCTTGATGGCATTCTGGCGCGACGCCGCGACCGGGCAGGCGATCACCAACCCGCTGGTCGAGCTCGGCGCCATGCCCGACTGGTCCCCGGACGGCTCCGCGCTGGTCTACGCGCGCCCGGCGACCCGGCCGCCGTGC
>JACQJQ010000209.1 GCA_016204945.1 Elusimicrobiota bacterium | reverse complement strand
TTGCGGGTGGTTCGTGGAGTCTCGCTTGGTCACGGGGATTATCATCCCGAAGGGAGCGGGCGCGCGGTCGCCCGGCCCGTAGGGATGATAATCCCCGGCGCCACGATGAGGTCCGCGAGAAACCGCCCGTCAATAGTTCGGGAACTTGGAGGGGCGGCGGGGTTGACATGGAACGGGGACCCGTTTATACTTTGCCCGGCTTGAATATTTTTATTTCCGACGCGCCCGCCTCTCGATGAAGAAGAAAGGCCGCCTGCTCGACGCCGCGATGGGGCTCGCGCTGACGCTGTTCGTCGCCGGCAGCTACGTCTACCGCCTTCCGCTTCTGGAGAGCGTCGAGTTCAAGGCCTACGACCTGCGGGCGAAGCTGCGCCAGAACCTCAACCCTCCGCCGGAGATCGTCCTCGTCGAGATCGACGACGACTCGATCTCCCAGCTCGGGCGCTGGCCGTGGCCGCGCACGCGCATGGCGGCCGCCATCGACAAGCTGAAGGCCGCGGGGCCCAAGGTCATCGGCCTCAACGTC
This sequence comes from Elusimicrobiota bacterium, assembly GCA_016204945.1. GTDB lineage: Bacteria > Elusimicrobiota > Elusimicrobia > UBA1565 > UBA9628 > GWA2-66-18. The sequence goes on along the minus strand of JACQJQ010000209.1, from coordinate 5,184 downwards.
CTGTTCTCGGAGGCCGAGCAGAACCAGGGCCTGCTCGAGGTCAAGCGCCTCGAGGAGCGATACCGGGAGCTGCTCGCGGGCAAGAAGGTCAGCCAGAGGGGGGTCGACTTCGCCCTCGAGTTCTCCTCCGCGGCCGTGGCTCTCGACTCCGACTCGAAGCTGCTGGCCTCCCTGCAGGGCGCGGGCAACGTGGTGCTCCCGATGTTCTTCACGGCGGGCACGGTCGGCGGCAAGCCCGACCCCGCGCCGGCCGCGGTCTCGAGCTCGGCCATCGCGGCGCCGGAGCTGTCCTCGTTCATCACGGAAGAGGCCAAGATCGCGCATCCGATCCTGGCGTTCTCCGAGGCCGCGCTGGGCCTGGGCCACGTCAACCTTTATCCGGAGGTCGACGGCGTCCTGCGCCGCGAGGCGCCGCTCGTCAAGTACGGCGGCGAGCTGTATCCTTCCTACGCGATGCGCCTGACGATGGCCTATCTCGGCTTGAGGACCGAGGACCTGAAATTCGAGCCCGGCGTCGCGCTGACCATGGGCAAACTGCGCGTGCCGCTCGATGACGAGAACATGATGCCGGTGACCTTCAACGGCCCGCAGGACACGGTGCGCGTCGTGTCCTACGCGAGCCTGATGTCCGACAAGCCGCTCGCCCCCGATTTGTTCAAGGACAAGATCGTGATCGTCGGGCCCACGGCCACCGGCATCGCGACCTTGTTCGTCACCCCCGTCGCGCAGGGCTTTCCCACGATGGAGATCGTGGCCAACGTCATCGAGAACGTCCTCCACGGCCAGTTCCTGACCCGGCCGCCGTGGGCCGAGAAGGCGGAGCTCGGCCTGCTCGCCCTCATCGGCCTGTTCATCATGGCGATCCTGCCGCGGCTCAAGGCCTTGTGGGGGCTCGTCGTCAGCCTCCTGCTCGCGCTCGGCCTTTTCGGGGCGGGCACCTATCTTTTCATGAACGGCCAGTGGCTCAAGGTCGGCTATCCGTCGCTGCTGCTGCTCGCCGGCTACCTCGTCATCATCTCGAAGAGCTTCCTCGTCACGGAGAAGGGCAAGGAGCTCGTCGAGGCCTCGGCGATCGAGACGAACAAGATGCTCGGCCTCTCCTTCCAGGGCCAGGGCATGCTCGACATCGCCTTCGAGAAGTTCCGGCTCTGCCCGCTCGACGACAACATGAAGGACACGCTCTACAACCTGGCGCTCGACTTCGAGCGCAAGCGCCAGTTCGCGAAGGCGGGCGCCGTGCTCGAGCACGTCGCGGCCAAGGACCCCAAGTACAAGGACGTCGTCGAGAAAGCGAAGAAGCTGAAGGAGGCCTCCGAGGGCGCGGTGTTCGGCGGCGTCGGCGGCGGCAAGAAGGACGGCACGGTGATGATCGCCGGCGGCACGACGAAGCCCACCTTGGGCCGCTACGAGATCGAGAAGGAGCTGGGCCGCGGCGCCATGGGCGTGGTGTACCTCGGCCGCGACCCCAAGATCAACCGCATGGTCGCCATCAAGACGATGATGCTCGAGGAAGGCTCGGACGGCGAGTCCACGAAGTCGGTCAAGGAGCGCTTTTTCCGCGAGGCCGAGTCGGCCGGCACGCTGAACCATCCCAATATCGTCCGTATCTTCGATGCCGGCGAGGAGAACGACGTCGCCTACATCGCGATGGAATTGCTCGACGGCCACGACCTCGTCAAGTACGGGGCCAAGGAGGCGCTCCTGCCGCTGGAGCGCGCGCTCGACTACGTCGCGACCGTCGCCGACGCGCTCGATTACGCGCACGCGCAGGGCATCGTCCACCGCGACATCAAGCCGGCCAACATCATGCTCCTGAAGGACGGCTCGATCCGGGTCGCGGACTTCGGCATCGCGCGCATCACGGCGTCCTCGAAGACGGCGACCGGGACCGTCATGGGAACGCCGTCCTACATGAGCCCCGAGCAGGTCGCCGGCAAGAAGGTGGACGGGCGCTCCGATCTGTTTTCGCTCGCCGTGGCGCTGTTCGAGTTGACGACCGGCGAGAAGCCCTTCAAGGGCGGCGACGGCATCGGAACCTTGCTCTTCCAGATCGCCAACGACCCGCACCCCGACATCCTGACGGTCAAGGCGGGCCTGCCGCCCGCGCTGCGCGCCGTCATCGACAAGGGCCTCGCCAAGAACCCCGACGCCCGCTTCCAGCGCGGGTCCGAGTTCGCGGCCGCGATCCGCGCGGTTCTCAAGGGCGGCGCGCCGCTCCCGGCGGCCGCGCCCGCGCCGGAGGCCAAGGATAAGACCGCTCCCGTGCCTGCTCCCGCGCCCGTCGCGGCGGCTTTCCGGCCCGCGGCTCCGGCGGAGCCGCCGAAGGCGAAGCCCTCGGACAAGACGGTTTCGATCGGGCCCGAGATCACGATCCCGGGGCTCAACGACAGGCCGAAGGCGCCGGCGCCGAAGCCCGCGGCGGAGCCGAAGGGCCCGACGCCCGCGATGCCGTCCGATTTCAGCACGATGTCCATCGAGCCGCCGCAGAAGGGCGGCGTCGGCCCGGCGGTGAGGGCGCCCGGGCCGGAGTCGGCCTCGAGCAGCACCATGCGCATCGAGCCCACGCAAAGCCCGGACGCGACCATTCGGATCAAGCCGAATCCGCAGGAGCCCGCATGAAGACCAGGGATCGGCTGGAGGTCGCCGGCGCGACGGACCCGGGCTGCGTGCGCAAGAACAACGAGGATAATTTCGCCGTCGAGCCCGACCTCGGCCTGCTGGTCGTCGCCGACGGCATGGGCGGGCACAGCAGCGGGGAGGTCGCCAGCGACATCTCCTGCCGGACCATCGTCGACTACGCGCGCAAGATGCTCGGCGGGGAGAAGACCATGGTCCCGGAGGGCGGCACGCCGGGATTGACCCCGCGCGGGCGCCAGCTCGAGTTTTTCGTGAAGTCGGCCAACGCGATGATCTACGAGAAGGGCCGGGCCTTTCCCAAGGACGCGGGCATGGGCACGACCGTGGTGGCCGCTCTCGTGGACGCGAAATCCATGACCGTGGCGCACGTCGGCGACAGCCGGCTCTATCTCTGGCGGCGCGGCGAATTGACCCAGCTCACCGAGGACCACTCTCTCGTCGGCGAGCAGGTCAAGCGCGGACAGCTGACCGCCGACGAGGCCGCGCGCTCGAGCCTGCAGAACATCCTGACCCGGGCCCTCGGCGCGGAAAAGGACGTCAAGGTCGACGTCGCCGAGCACCCGCTTTTCCCGGGGGATCTCGTCCTGCTCGCGACCGACGGCCTCTCGAAGATGGTCGTCGACGCGGAGGTCGCCGCGGTGATCGCCGCGGAGCGGGAGCCGCAGAAGATCGTGGACGTTTTGATCTCCAAATCCCGCGCCGCCGGCGGCGTGGACAATATCTCGGTCGTGGCCGCCAAGGTTCCCGCCGCGGGCGAGGGCGGCGGAGTCCGGAACCTCGTGTCGCGCCTGTTCGGTCGCTAAGTTTTTCGCAAGGGAGACATTGATGCCGAAGCTGCTGCTGAAGTTCAACGCGGCCGTCATTAAGGAAGTCGCCATGGACAAGGGGTCCATTTCCATCGGCCGCAAGCCCGACAACGACATCGTCATCGACAACCCCGCGATCTCCGGCCATCACTGCAAGCTGACGATGGAGGGCGGCGGCTACTACGTCGAGGACCTGGAGTCCACGAACGGCACCTTCGTCAACGAGAAGCGGATCAAGAAATCGGGCCTGCACCACAACGACGTCGTCGGCTTGGCCAAGCACGCGGTCGTGTTCCTCAACGAGGCCGAGGCGGCCGCCGCCGCGCCGCAGCCCGCCTCGGACGCGACGATGCTCCTCTCGCCGCAGAAGCAGGCCGAGCTGGTCGCCGCCTCGTCGGCCGCGGCCAAGCCCGCGGGCGCGGAGAAGGCGGGCTGGCTGCGCGTCATCAAGGGCGCCGTCGACGCCCCCGAGCACGAGCTCAAGGGCATGTCCACCTACATCGGCAAATCCGACCGCGTGCAGATCCAGATCAAGGGCTCCGGGCTGTTCGGCTCGGCGCCCGAGGTCGCGGCCTCCGTGCACCGCAAGCCGGAGGGCTACATCCTCGTCGCCGTCACCGAGGGCTACCCGGTCGTCAACGGCGCGAAGGTCTCGGGCTCTGTCGTCCTGAAGGAAGGCGACATGATCGACTGCGGCTCGACGACGATGATGTTCGAGCTGCGCGAGCCGGCTTAAGCTCGAGACCGCGTCATCCGGCTGTTTCCGGAAACAGCCGCTCGGGAGCGAGGCCGCGCGGAATTGACCTAGATCAACACTTCGCGCGCCTTCCGGAGCTATAATAGGCGCAGCGGAGCCGAGAAGCGGCCGCTTCCTCCGCCGGAGAAATTTCATGAGCGTCGCCCCCAGCAAGCCGAAGGCCTCCAATCTTCCGATCGAGGAGATCGAGTCCGCCGTCATCCGCTTCGCCGGGGATTCCGGAGACGGGATCCAGCTGACCGGGATGCAGTTCACGACGACCACCGCCTTTGCCGGCAACGACCTCTCGACCTTCCCCGACTTCCCCGCGGAGATCCGCGCCCCCGTGGGCACGACCGCCGGCGTCTCGGGCTTCCAGATCCAATTCTCCTCGCGCCAGGTGCTCACTCCCGGCGACGCCCCCGACGTGTTCGTGGCCATGAACCCCGCGGCGCTGAAGGCCAACGTCCACGACGTCAAGAAGGGCGGCATGATCCTCGTCAACAAGGACACCTTCAACGCGGGCAACCTGAAGAAAGCCGGCTACGCCGTCAACCCGCTCGAGGACGGCTCGCTGTCCGATTTCCGCGTGATCCAGGTCGAGCTCGGCCGCCTGACGCGCAACGCGCTCGACGGCATGGGCCTCACGGCCACCGAGACCGAGCGCTGCAAGAACTTCTTCGCGCTGGGCATGATGTACTGGCTTTACGACCGGCCGATGGCGGCGACGCTGAAGTGGATCGAGACCAAGTTCAAGAAGAACCCGAAGTACGTCGAGGCCAATCATAAGGCGCTCCACGCCGGCAACGCCTACGCCGAGACGGCCGAGATCTTCGGCCATCACTTCCGCGTGCGCCGGGCGCCGATCACGCCCGGGGTGTACCGGAACATCACCGGCAACGAGGCGACCGCGCTCGGAGTCATCGCGGCGTCGCAGGCGTCGGGCCGGCCGCTCTGGTACGGCTCATACCCGATCACGCCCGCCTCCGACGTCCTGCACGAGCT
>JACQJQ010000215.1 GCA_016204945.1 Elusimicrobiota bacterium | reverse complement strand
GCCTTGACGCACAGGTTGCACGAGATGCAGACCTGCTGGTCGAAGAGCAGCGCGCCGCGGAACGCCTCGAAGGGCACGAGCTTTTCATCCGGGTAGTGGATCGTGACGGCGGGCTTGAACAGATAGGTAAGGGTGATCCAGTGGCCGGAGAGGATCGCCATGGCGCCGCCGTAGATCCCCGAGAAGTAGCTGGTGAAGCGGCTGATCATGAGGCCCTCATTTGAGCCAGTACGCGAGATAAAGGCCGGCGACGGCGATGTTGACGAAGCTCCAGGGGAGCAAGAACTTCCACGTGAAGTCCATGAGCTGATCCGCGCGGAAGCGGGGCAGGGTCCAGCGGATCCACAGAAAGACGAACATCATCAGCATGGCCTTGCCCAGCATCCAGATCCAGCTGGGGACCAAGGTGAACGGGACGGCGTTGACGGGCGAAGCCCCCCCGCCGAGGAAGAACGTCGCGAGCAGGAAAGAGCCGAGCAGGACGTAGGCGTACTCGGCGAGAAAGAAGATGGACCACTTCATGCCGGAGTACTCGGTGTGGAATCCGCTGACGAGCTCGGACTCCGCCTCGGGGATGTCGAACGGCGTCCGGTTCGTCTCGGCCACCGATGCGATCAGGAAGATCGCGAACGCGATCTGGCCCACGACGGGATAGAAGATGAACCAGCGCGGGACGACTCCGTGCCAATAGCCGGCCTGCGCGGTCGCGATCGCCTGCAGGTCGAGCGAGCCCGCGAACATCAGGACGGGCACCACCGAGAAGCCGCGGGGCAGCTCGTAGCTGACGATCTGGGCCGCGCCGCGCAGACCGCCTAAAAGGGAATACTTATTGCCCGAGGCCCAGCCCGCCATTACGACGCCGATCACCGAAATGCCGGCGAAGGCGAAGACGTAGAGCGTGCCGATGTCGAGCTTGGCGGCCGCGAGGCCGTCGCCGAAGAGGACGGGCGCGAACGCGATGATGCAGGGCGCCACCACGAGCCCCGGAGCCAGGGCGTGGACCCACTTGTCCGCGGCGGCCGGCGTGACGTCTTCCTTCAACAGGAGCTTAAGGCCGTCGATGGCGGTCTGCGCCCAGCCGTGGAGGTTCCAGCCCTTGGGGCTTCCGGCGTAGGTCGGGCCCACCCGGGATTGGATATGGGCCGAGATCTTGCGCTCCCACCAGATCGACCAGAGGCCGTTGATGAGGATGACGTGAAGGACGACGAGGACCTTGAGCGCGACCCAGACGGCGTCGAGGAGCAGGGACGGCAGCCCGCGGGAGGCGGCGAAGGCGGCGAGGAGGGCATGGAGCGCGTCCGCCCTCCGCGCGAGCTCGCCGATCAAGCCGCCCGTGAGGCCCAGCCCGAGAAAAATGGCGGCGAGCATGAGAGCGCCCCGCCGGTAGCCGGGGCGCGACCAGCGATTCGCGAAGACCTCGGTCGGCCAGGTGGAGAAGCGGTCCTCGATGAGGCGGCCGTCCTTGCGGTTGAGCACCGGCGTCGGCGGGACGTATTTCGCCGCGGTGGCGGGGGCCGCTGGTTTTTGTGCGGCAGGAGCGACGGTGGATTTTTTGTCTTCCGGATTAGAAGCGGTCATGGTGTCTGATGGTGCAGCAACATCTCCATATTCGCGCTGTGACGAAAGCCCGTTTGAAGTCGGTAGGCCCACAGACCTACATATACGGATGCTGCGGCAAGCAAACCCCACCCGAGAAATCGGAGTCTTAGGCGAGCAGCATGCGCCATCTGCACATCGAATGCAGCCAACATCCCGGCAAGCCAGCATAGGGCAATGGCCGGCAGGAAAAAGAGGCCTAGATAGTACCCGACTCCGACAGCCGTCAACAGAATGCCGAAGCCCCCCATAAACGTCAGCGCGGGGCGAGGCGCCTGCGGTAGAACGCCAACGCCTGCGGTTACAATCAGCACTGAGAAAATTGCGCCAAGCACGCCCTTGTCATATGTGGAATATCCAGCAACGATAAAAAACAGCCAAGCTGCAGCGAGAAAAATCGATATGGCGGACAGAATTGGCCGTGCTAATTTCATCATCGACTCACCATGTAATCGAAGGCCCCGCCTGGCGTCAGTTGGCCATCATATGTGGCGTAGCCCGAGCAACGACCGTTTGCGAAGATATCGGTCTCCGCTTTCAGAGTCATTGGATAGGAGGGTCCGCTCTGGCAGAATGGGCCCCCATTGCAGTCAAATGATGCCTGAGCAAGTGTGTGCGCTGCCGTGTACTCAACTACCCACCAGGCTTCCGCAAATGGACCAGCGATGAGATTCCACCAACTGAAATAAGTCGTAGATTGCGCGTTAATGGTAGCGTCTTGGATGCTTTCACCATCGGTATTCCGCGTGGTGGCGTTCTGAATCTCGATCATCCGTTTGTAGACCACTTCCTGTTCCCAGGCGACGACGGTACATGCTAAGTTGGCCGTTGCCCCTGCCGTTGGCAAGCCAGCTAGATCCGTCGCGGTCCTGGAAGACAGGACCGGATCTTTCGACATAACATGGGCCGGTCCGGGGATCGACTGGCTGAACTTAGCAAAGGCCAACCTGGGTTCGCAGTTCTGATCCACGATATAGCGCGCGTGCGCAAACCTTACATCGTTCTTCAGCTCGAGAGATGGGGCCTTGAAGTGAATCATGCAGACGCGCTGAGGCGCCGTAGCGTCGCGTCGCGCAGCAACCACTTGCTGAGCAACCTGTTGGCGCGCCTGATTGACGATCGCGGTTGCGTCTAGTCCTTGATCGAAATCAACCCCGTTTACTTCAGCGTGTGTCAGGACGCAGAGGGCACCCGTGATTGTCAGGGCAACTGTCAAAACAACGCCGTGAAGTTTCACCGGTCCACCTCGCCGAGGACGATGTCGATGGAGCCCAGCAGGGCGATGACGTCGGAGACCTTCATGCCGACGAGCTTCTCCTGGAGCATCGCGAGGTTGATGAAGGAAGGGGCGTGCACGTGCATGCGGAAGGGCGAGATGCCTCCGTCGGAGGCGAGGTAGATGCCGAGGTCGCCGCGCGAGCCCTCGACATGCGCGTACGCCTCGCCGGGCGCCGGCTTCGGAATCTTGGCCACGCCCGGAGCCATGAACGGACCCGAGGGAAGCCCGGCGATCGCCTGCTCGATGATGCGGATGGACTGGCGCATCTCCTGCACGCGGCAGAAATAGCGGTCCCAGCATGAGCCGGTCTTGCCCAAGGGCACCTCGAAGCGGTACTGCTCGTAGCCGCAGTACGGGTCGGCCGTGCGCACGTCGTGATCGACCCCCGAGCCGCGGAGGTTCGGGCCGGAGAGCGCCCAGTCGACCGCCTCCTCGGCGGTGACGATCCCGACGCCCCGGGTGCGGGCCATGAAGATCGGGTTGTAGGTCAGCAAGGTGTCGTACTCGTCGAGGCGGGGCTTGAAGTATTCGACGAACTCCGTCGCGCGCTTGAGCCATTCGGGCGAGACGTCCACCATCACGCCGCCGAGCCGGATGTAGTTGTACGTCAAGCGCGCGCCGCAGAGCATCTCGAAGAGGTCGAGGATCATCTCGCGCTCCCGAAAGGCGTAAAGGAACGGGGTGTAGGCGCCGAGGTCGATGCCGTACGTCCCAAAGAAGAGCAGGTGCGAGGCGACGCGGTTGAGCTCGCACATGATCACGCGCAGGGCGTCGGCGCGCGGGGTCGCCTTGACCCCCATGAGCTTCTCGGCCGCGAGGCAGAACACGAGGTTGTTGGGCATCGCCGAGACGTAGTCCCAGCGATCGGTGAGCACGACGCAGTGGTGATAATTGCGCAGTTCGGCGAGCTTTTCGGTTCCGCGGTGCAGGTAGCCGATGTCGGGGACGGCTTTGACGATGACCTCGCCGTTGATCGTGAGGCCGATGCGGAGCACGCCGTGCGTGGACGGGTGCTGGGGGCCGAGGTTGACGAAGAGCTGGTCGGACTTCAGGGCCGGCAGGGCCGCGGCGTCCATGGCGGAGGCATCATTCATCAAAGCGGTCCTTAACGTGGGCGTAGTCTTTGCGCAGGGGGTGGCCCTGGGTGAAGTCGGGCGTCAGTATCTTGACCAGGTTCGGATGGCCTTGGTAGCGGATGCCCAGCAGGTCGAACGTCTCGCGCTCCTGCCAGTCCGCGCTCTTGAACAAGGGTGTGAGGCTGGGCACGCCGACGTTCTCGCGAGGCAGTTCCAGGCGCACGAACACACGCGCGCGCTCCTTGACCGAATAAAACACCCACAGCAAGTCCATCGCCGGACGGTAGGGGTAGCCCGGCGTCGCGGCGGCCTCTATCTGGGGCGTGGCGCCCTCCGGCAGAAACGGGTTGAAGTTCTGCTGCCGGATGTAGCCCTTCATGTCCACGGGGCCGAGCAGGTCGGTCGCGGTGACGGTCTCGAGCATGTCGAAGGAGGAGTTCTTGAGCCACCGGGCGAACGCGACGAGCTCGTCCTTCGAGGCGAGGCGGACGGTCAGGTAGTCCTTGACCTGCACGGCGGCCTTCTCGACCGCGGGGAATTCGGCGCGGATCTTGGCGAAGAGTTCGTCGTTGCTCATAACTTCATGCGTTGATATCGCGGCTGCCCTTTTCCTGCTGGGAGGTCGCGAGCCCCTTTTTCAGCGACATCTTGGCGATCTCTTCCTGCAGCTTGACGACGGCGTACTGCAGCGCCTCGGGGCGCGGCGGGCAGCCGGCGATATAGACGTCGACGGGCACGATGCGGTCCACGCCCTTCAAGACGGAGTAGGAGTCGTAGTAGGGGCCGCCGCAGTTGGCGCAGGAGCCCATGGAAATGACGAAGCGCGGCTCCGGCATCTGATGGTAGATCTCCAGGATCGGCTCGGCCATCTTTTTGCAGACGGTGCCCGCGACGATCATGACGTCGGCCTGGCGCGGGCTCGCGCGCGGGATGACGCCCATCCGGTCGAAGTCCAGGCGCGAGGCGTAGGAGGCCATCATCTCGATCGCGCAGCAGGCGAGGCCGAAGGTCATCGGCCACAGCGACTGCTTGCGGCCCAGGTCGATGAAGTAATCGGAGGTGGTCAGTAGAAGCTCCCCTCCCGGAAGGCCCTTGGTGAGTCCCGGCAGCTTTTCGAGGATCATGGCGCTATTCCCAGCTCAGCGCGCCCTTGCGCCAGGCGAACGCGAGGCCGAGCAGCAGGATCGCGATGAAGACGCCCATCTCGACGAGGGCCAGGGGGCCGAGGGCGCGCGCGGTGACGGCCCACGGGTAAACGTAGAGGATCTCGACGTCGAAGAGCACGAAGAGCAGGGCGAAGACGTGGAAGCGGATGTTGAGCTTGATCTCGGTCGAACCGACCGCGGTGATTCCGCACTCGTAGGTGCTCGCCTTGCGGGGGTACGGGACGCTCGCGCGCAGGATCTTGGCGGCTCCCAAGGTCACCGCGGCGAAGCCGACGGCCACGACGACGAAGGCGTAGACGACGGCGTAGGCGCTCAGCATTTCGCTTTCCTCTGGATGAGAACCTTGAAGACCTCTCCCATCCCGTCGGGGTGGATGAGGGTCTTGAGCTTGGCGCGCTCGCGGTAGGCCGCGCTGTCGTCGCCGGCGGCGCCCTTGATCCAATCGAGCAGGCCGCCCTGGATCAGGAACTGCGAGAGGCTCTCGTAGGATTCCAAATCGAGCCCCGCGTCGGCGCCGGCGGCGATCAGAGCCTCGAAGTCCACGGAGGCGGTCAGGTCGCGCGCTCCGGGTTCGCGGGTCAGCTCGGTCTCGACCGCGTGCCGGCGGAACGCCCGCGGCGGATTAGCGGCGCCGGGCGCGAAGCGTTTGCCGTAGTCGATGGAGAGAATGAAGCCCTCCTCGACGCGGCACGCGGCGGCCGCCAGCCAGGCGCGGGCTTCCAGCCCGACCGCGTGCCGCTCGCCCTCCCTAAGGGAGGCCGCCATCGCGGCGGCGGGAGCCGAGAGTTCAGGGCGGGAAGGAGGGCCGCACACCTCTTGGCCCGAGTCGTCGACGAAGACCTCTTGGACCCGTCCGCCGCGCGCCTCAAGCAGGTGCACGGGCAGGGCGTCCAGCAGCTCATTCGAGTACAGCGCGCCGGAAAAGGGCGCGATTTCGGCGACGCCGGTGTGCGCCGTCACCGGCACGCCGAACGCGGTGAGGCGACGAACCGCCGTCGTCAAGTCCTTCCGGCCCCGCTCGACGAGCACGAAGGAGACGCGGGACGCGAGGGGCCGGTGTTTTTCACGCAGGCGCCGCGCGACTTGGCAGGCCAAGGTTCCGTCCCCGCAGCCGGCCTCGACGAGAGACAGGGTTCCCTCGGGGCGGGCCGCCGCGACGCGCTCCAGCAGGAGGGCCAGACGATCGGCCAGCACGGCTCCGAAGGCGGCATGCAGCTCGGGGGCGGTGTAGAAGTCCGCGGCCTTCTCGCGGACGGAGTAGTACCCCTTTTCAGGATCGTAGAGAGCGGACTCCATGAAGTCCCTGAACGAGCGCATCGTCGCGGCCTCTAGGCGAGGTCTTCGACGCCGAGCGTCTTCTTCTTCCCTTCCGATTGCACTTTCTGGATGGAGGACTTCACGGCCGCCTCGATCTTCGAGGACAAGGCGTCCAGGTAATCGCCTCCGGTGCGGAGTCCGGCGTCCTTCACGAGTTTCTTGACCTTGCTGGCAACGACGAGGGCTTCAGCCATTCTAGTCTCCTTTGCGTTCGATAGAATTCTTGGCGCCGGGAAGGATCGAACTTCCGACATGACGCTTATGAAACGTCCGCTCTACCACTGAGCTACGGCGCCGCAAGGCGGCCATTCTACCACAATCCGCCCATTTAGAACCAGATATCAGATCCGACACTTGAGCGGCCCAAATTGTGTAGTATGGCGCATGGCCAAGACCTTCTCCCGTTCCAAAAAAATCACCGTCGTCATCGCCGATGATCAGACGCTGTTTCGCGAGGGCATCAAGGATCTGCTCGACAACGAGAAGAACATAGACGTCGTGGGCGAGGCCGCCGACGGACGCGAGGCGCTGCGCCTCGTCAAAAAGCTGAAGCCGAGCGTGATCCTCCTCGACATCAAGCTCCCCCATATGGACGGCATCGAGGCGACGCGCCAGATCCACAGGGACTGCCCGACGACGAACGTGCTGATCCTTTCCTCTTATGAGGACGAAGCGCACGTCATGGACGCCATCCAGGCCGGAGCCAACGGCTACCTCTCAAAGATGCTTCCGGCGGCCGAGCTCGTCAACGCGCTGAAGGCTTTCGCGAACCAGGGCGTCATGATCCCCCAACCCGTGATGAGCAAGCTCATCGAGGGCCTGCGCCAAATGAGCGGGGGCAACTCCGAGGCTTCGCTGGTGGCGCTCACCAAGACCGAGATCAAGGTGCTTTCGAACCTCGGGAGGGGCCAGTCGAACAAGGAGATCGCCTCGTCCTTGCAGTGCAGCGTCAAAACCGTGAAGAACCACCTCAACAGCATGTTTCAGAAGCTGGGGGTGTCCAATCGGACCGAAGCCGTGGTCAAGGGCATCGACATGGGCCTGATCTCCGCGGATAAGGCCGACTGACGATTAAGCGCGAACCCGTTTCCCAGCCAGTTTCGAGCGGGTTTTCGCGCCGGCCTTGATGCGCGCGATGGATTCCGTCGCGTAGACCCGGATGCGCGGGTTGCCGGCGGACTTCGCGGCCTTCTCAAGGCGCGGCAGCGCCCGCTCGTCGTTCGCGCGACCAAGCGCCGCGCAGGCCGCCAGGCCGATGCGCTCGTCGGACTCCGACATCAGGTCGAGAAGGACGGGAACGGCGTCGGGCGTCGTCGTCGCGTACTCCGCCAGCGCGCGGATCGCGGCGACGCGGGCGCCGAAGCGGTTCGGCCTCTTGGCGAGCGCGAGCAGCTTCTTGGCGGCCTCGGGAGCGCGAGACGCCGCGAGCGCGGACACGGCGGCGGCGGCGACGCCGTCGCGATAGGTCGACGCCTTCAGGTTGGCTTCGATGAGCCTTCGGTGTCTTCCATAGTCGAGCCGGCCCAGGGCGCGCGTGGCCTCGGCCCGGACGAGCAAGCTCGTCGCGGAGCGCGCGGAGGGAGCGAGCCGGCGGGCGTCGGCGGGCGCGCCGCGCAGGCCGAGTTGCTCGATGATCGCGCGGCGCGCCTTCGGATGCTCGACTCGGCCGAGCAGGCGGCGCAGAGCCGACGCCGGAGCGTGGCCGGAGACGCGGCCCAATGCCAAGATTATTTCAGCCGAGGCCCCCCAAAACTTCTCGCGCTTCGCCGCCGCTTCGAGCTCCGCGACGGCTTGCTCTCCTCCCCACGCGGCGACCATGGATGCGGCCAAGGCGCGGGAGACGGCGGTTTTCCCGGCGCGCAGCTGGCGGCGCCAATAGGCCTGGGGCTTATGGAAGCGGATCGAGGCCAGGAGTTCGAGATCCGGGTCGAACTCGACGTCCACCGGCTCGTCCGGGAAGCTCCAGACGAGCCGATGCTCCTTGGAATCGATCGACTCGGACAGGTCGCGGGTCCAGCCGCGGCCGGTGACCCGGATATGAGCCTTGAATCGATAGGCGGGGGCGGAGTCGGAGACGTCCTGGGTCTGGACGAGATGGAGCTCCCCCCTTCGCGTCTTTTGATCCCAGGACCAGCGCAGGCGGAGGACGGGGTGGCCCCCGCGATACACCCATTGATCGAAAAAGCCCTGAAGGTTGCGGCCGGTCGCCTCCTCGAAGGCCGCGACCAGGTCCTGAGTCTCGGCCGTCCCATCCCGATGCTTGTTGAGCCAGTGCCCGACGCCTTTCCAAAACAGGTGGTCGCCCAGTTCCAGGTGGAGCATGCGCAGAACCCAGCAGCCCTTCTCATACAGATGGCGGTCGAAGATCGTCCAGGGATCGGCGTAGGTCCGGCACACGATCGGACGGCGGTAGCGGCCCGAGTCCTCGTCGAGATATGCGCGTCTGTTCTGAAGAAGCTCGAAGAGCGCCTCGTCGCGGCCGCGATCGGCCTCGAGAAAGATCACCTCGGAATAAGTCGCGAAGCCCTCATTGAGCCAGGCATGCGGCCATTCGGCGCAGGTGACGAGATCGCCGAACCACTGATGAGCGAGCTCGTGCGCGATCAAGGTGTCGAGATCATGGTCCAGGAAGGCCTGCTTGTCGATCAAGCACGCGTCGGTCTGCGTCGCGGCGGTCGTATGCTCCATGCCGCCCGGATACTCGGCGACGGCGACTTGAGCGTAGCGGGCGTACGGGTAGCGCACGCCGGTCTTTTCGGAGAGGATTCTCATCGCGGCGGCGGTCTTGCCGAAGCCGCGCCGCGCGTCCGCCTCGCGGCCTTTTTCGCAGTAGTAGACGATCGGGATGCCGTTCCACTCCGATTCGATCTCGGCGAAGCGGCCGACGACGAGCGAGATCAGATAGATCGAGTGCGGCCGGTCCATCCTCCAATGCCAGACCCGCTTGACGCCCTTCTTCGCCTGCTCGACGAGGACGCCGTTGGAGACGGCGCGAAAGCCGGCGGGAACGGCCGCGCGGATCTCGGACGTGGCTTTTTCGCCGGGCGCGTCATGGCACGGGAACCAGCGCCGCGCGTCCTCGGGCTGGCTCTGGCTCCACATCTGCGCGGGATTCTCGACGAAATGAAGCCCGGCTTCCGGATCTTCGACCCGGTATTGAACCTCGACGTCGTGCGCCCGGCCTTCGACCAGGGCCCTGGGGACGGCGACGGCGAGCTTTTTACCGTCGTTCCTGAAGCGAACGGGCTCGCCGTCGAAGAGGACCTTGGAGACCGAGAGGCCGACCGCGTCGAAGGACAGGGAGCGCAGCCCGCCGCGCCGGGCCTTGATCGTCGTGCGGCAGACTCCGCTCAAGCGCCGGCGGCGCAGGTCGACATCGACGTCGAGATAGACGTGGCACGTGTCGAAGGGCCGGTCCGGCGCGTACACCGGAGGCTCGCCCAGCAGGGCCGTCCGCAGGTTCTCGGGCCCCGAACCCCCGGCCGCGACCTTGCGTCCGCAGCCGAGAAATTCCCGGTCCAAGCCCGTCACTTAGGACGCGACGGCTTCGGCCTTGGCGGCCGAGGCGAGCTCTTTGATCATCATCGCGGCGATTTCATTGCGTTGAATCTGGTTCGTGCCCTCGTATATCTGGGTTATTTTCGCGTCGCGCATGTACTTTTCCACCGGGAAATCCCGCATGTAGCCGATGCCGCCGCACATCTGCACGCATTCGTTGGTGACGTACATCGCGGTGTCCGAGCACGAAAGCTTGCACATGGCGGACTCCTTCGTCCAACGCTTGCCGTCTCCGGCCTGGAGGACGTCGTAGACGATGGCGTTGTCGTCGATGGCTTTTTTGTAGACGGGGAGCATGTACTTATCCATCGCCGTCGCGGTGGCGTACAGCAGCGCGCGGCTCATCTCGATCTGCGTGGCGCAGTTGGCCATCATGTGCTGGATCGCCTGGAAGCTCGATATCGGCTGGCCGAATTGGCGGCGCTGGCGGATGTACGCGAGCGTCTCGTCGAGCGCGCCCTGTGCGATGCCCAGGGCCTGCCCGGCCACGCCGGGACGCGAGCAGTCGAAGGTCGTCTGAGCCGTGAACAGGCCGTAGCCCTCCTTGTAGAGCAGATTCTTTTTCGGGACGCGGCAGTTGTTGAAGTCCAGCTGATAGGTCGGGTTGGCCCGAATTCCCATCTTATGCTCCTTCTTCCCAAAGCCGAAGCCCGGGGTTCCCTTCTCGACGACAAAGGCGGAGACGCCGCGCGCGCCGCGGGCCGGGTTCGTGGTCGCGAACACGACGTAGGTTTCGGCCACCTCGCCGTTGGAGACGAAAGTCTTGGAGCCGTTGAGAACGTAGTGCTCGCCCTCGAGCTTCGCGCGGCACTGCGTGGCCGTCGCGTCGGAGCCCGCGTTGGCCTCCGTGATCGAGAAGGCCGCCAGCTTCTTGCCGGAGGCCAGATCGGGGATGAACCTGGAGCGCTGTTCGGGGTTGCCGAGCAGCAGGATCGGCAGCACGCCGAGCCCGGAGGCGGCGAACGCGAGCGCTATGCCCCCGCAGGCGCGGGAGAGCTGCTCGATGACGATCACCTGCTCCATCAGGCCGCCGCCCATGCCGCCGTACGCTTCGGGCAGGTAGACGGAGTAGAGATCGGCCGCCGCCATCTTCTTGACGATATCCCAGGGGAACTTTTCCTGCTCATCGAAGGCTTCACGAGCCGGCTTGATGTCGCGAACGGCGATCTGCCACGCGAGATCCCGGATCTCTTCCTGCTGCTCGGTCAGTTCGTGAATCATGTCATTCCTCCCCATGGACCATCTGCGTCAGCGCGTCGCAGGCCGCGGTCTGCTCCGCCTCCTTCTTGCTCTTGCCGACGCCGCGTCCGAGGGCGCGCTCCCCGAGACGCACCAGGACCACGAAAACCTTGTCGTGATCCGGGCCCGTCGTGGAGGTCGTCTCGTACGTCGGCGGCGACTTATGCCGCTTCTGCAGGATTTCCTGCAGCCGGCTCTTGTGATCCGTCTCCAGCAGGCTGCCTCGGCGGCCGGCATACCATTCTCGGATGAATCGGGCCGCCGCTTCGTAGCCGCCGTCGAGGTAGATCGCCCCGATCAAGGCTTCCACCGCGTTGGCGAGCAGGCTTTGCCTCGTCCGGCCTCCGGTGGATTCCTCCCCGACGCCCAGGCGCAAATAGGCCCCGATGGCGAGAGCTTCGCCCCAACGAGCGAGGCTCGAGCGCGAAACGAGCAGGGACTTCTTCTTCGAGAGGCTCCCTTCCGGCTCGCCAGGGTGATCCGAATACAGCGCGTGCGCGACAACCGAGGCCAGCACGCTGTCGCCCAAGAACTCCAGACGCTCGTTATGAACGCCGGAGCCGCTTTCGCTGGCGAAAGACTTGTGCGACATCGCCTGCTGAAGCAGACCGGAATCCTTAAACCGGTACCCGACGACCTCTTCGAGAGGCCGAGGCATCGGAGCGTCCGCCTTACTTCTTGGCGTGGGCCGAGATGTAGTCGATCGCTTGGCCGACCGTCTGAATCTTCTCGGCCTGCTCGTCCGGGATCTCGGTATCGAACTCTTCCTCCAACGCCATGACGAGCTCGACGGTGTCGAGCGAGTCCGCGCCCAGGTCGTTGACGAAATGAGCCGTCGGCGTGACCTCGGCGGCGTCCACGCCGAGCTGCTCGACGATGATCTGCTTCACGCGATCCGCGATGTTGGCATCAGCCATGATGTCTGTCTCCTTTTAATTCACGGCCGCGGCTGCTCGCCGCGGCCATTCCCTCGGATTTTCCGCACAAACCCCGCTCACATGTACCCGCCGCCGTTCACGTTCAGCACGTGGCCGGTGACGTACGACGCGTCGTCGGACGACAAGAACAGGACCGCCTGGGCGACCTCCATCGGGTCGCCCATCCGCCCCAGAAGCACTTTCTCGATGAGCTTCGCCTTGATGTCCTCCGGGATGACTTCCGTCATCCGCGTCTTGATGAAGCCGGGGGCGACCGCGTTCGCCGTGATGCCGCGGGAAGCGAACTCCCGCGCGACCGACTTCGTCAGCGCGATCAGGCCGCCTTTCGAGGCCGCGTAGTTGGCCTGCCCGGCGTTGCCCTCCTGGCCGATCACGGAGGCGATGTTCACGATGCGCCCGTAACGGGCCTTCATCATCGGCCGGATGGCGGCTTTGATGAAGTTGAAGGCGCCCTTCAAGTTGACGGCCAGCACGAGGTCCCAATCCGGCTCGGACATCCGCATCAGGAGATTGTCCTTGGTGATCCCCGCGTTGTTGACCAATATATCAATTTTCCCGAATTTTTCCAGCGCGGCCTTCACGACGGACTCGCACTGGTCGAGCTTGGTGACGTCGCAGGCCAGGCCGAACGCCTTGGAGGCGTCGCCGGCGGCGAGCGCGGCGGCCGATTTGGCCGCCAGCTCGGCGTTGACGTCCACGATGACGACCCTGGCGCCCTCGGCCGCGAAAAGCCCGGCCGTGGTCAGGCCGATGCCTTGGGCGGAGCCCGTGACGATCGCGACCTTATCCTTCAGCCTCATGCTCATAGCGGAACCGCCTCCTCAAGTAAGACAGGCGACTGCGGAACGCAACACTTCGGCCAGCATGCCTTTCCGCGGCGCCCGTCCGAGAGTCTTGCTATTTGCTTTCCCCTCCGCCTTCGCCCTGCGGGCCCTTCTTCTTGGCCTTCGGCGGGCGCACGAGCACGCCGTTGTAGTAGCCCTCGGGACTTATCGTATGCGGGCGATGCCAGCGGCCTTCCTTGTCCTTGCTCAGGGGCACGGCCTCGAGCTTCCAGTTGGCGGAACGGCGGCTGTCTCGGCGGGAGCGCGTATGCTTGCGTTTGGGGTTGGGCATGGGATTCCTCGATTTGAGAAGGCGGCTATTTTAGCCTTTCTGAGGGCGGGGGGTCAATCGCGGGCGTCTCGAGCGGGGCGATCCGCCGCCCGAAACGCCGCCGTCCGCGCTTCCTTCGGGATGCCCGCAGTTCTTTTTGTTGCGATTCGTCCGGCAGACCGCGCAGAGGCCCTTGCAGTCGGGCGCGCACAAAACCTTCATCGGCTGAGCGAGCGCTATGGACTGGCGCACCTCGTCGGTGAGGTCCATCGGGCCGCCGTCGATCGGAGCCATCGCCTCGATCGGCGCGCTCCAGGCCAGCTCCAAGGGCTCCAGGCAGCGCGTGCACTCGAACTTCCATCTTCCCCGCGCCGCGCCCGTGAACGCGGCTTCGCCGTCCACCGCCAGGATCACCCCCTCGAGAGCCACCGGCCCTTCCAGGGCCCCCTCGCTGAGGGCGTCCGGGAACGCGCTCGCCTCGGTCGCGGCGCTGACGCTCAGGCGGCCGTTTTCCTTCACTTCCGTCAGCGGGAAGATGAATTCCGCGCTCATCGTCCCCCGGGCCCGCACTCGCGCGATTCCCCCAGCGCGCGCCATAAGATCCCCGTCGGCTCGCGCCGTCGGGGCAGGGCGCGCAGCTGGAAGCAGCGCCGCGCGCCGGGATCGTCGCCCTCGAAGCGGTAGGAGAGCGACCACTCGAGTTCGGTCCCCGGCTCCTCGGGACCGGCGAGCATCTCGTCGATCAGGACGGTCGAAACGCTCAGACCGGCGTAAGCCGTCGTTCCCGGCGCCAAGGTCTGCGCGGCGGCGCCGGCGTCTTGCTCGACGAGAGCGCCCTTGATCTTCGTCGCCAGGATCATCCGCATGTCGACGGCGGGAACGTCGGCCGGGTTGGCTCGGATGACGTAAATGAGGTACCGGCTTCCTCGCGCCTCGAACATCTTTTTCATGCGGTACGTCGCGATGGCGACGGGCGGATGCGCGGCGAGCGGCGCCGGCGCCTCGGCGGCCGGCGCGGCCGTCGAGCCGGCGACGCGCGCCGGCTCCTCCGGGAGCCTCGCGCACATCGGCCCGAGCCACGCCAGAACGCATGCCGAGATCAGCGCCGCGAATATTTTGCCCACTTTCAAAACCCCGCCGTTTCGCGGACGAAGTACGGGCGCATGTCCTTGAGGTCGTAGT
>JACQJQ010000214.1 GCA_016204945.1 Elusimicrobiota bacterium | reverse complement strand
GTCCAGGACCGCGCGCATCATCTCCATGGTGTCGCCGGAGGCGCTGAGGTGGTGGGCGATGAGCAAGGTCGAGAAGCCGATGACGCAGGCGCCGGCGACGGCGAAGCCGCGCCGGTGGATGCGCTCGGCGGCGAGGCCCATGAGGGCGGAGGCCCAGCCCACGAACACCGCCGACGAGTAGAGATTGGTGACCGGCGGGCGGCCCTGCAGGACGGTGCGCGCCAGCAGGCCCGCGGTGTGCACGAGGAAGGCCGCCCAGGCCAGGGCGCGCGCGGCGGAGGCGATGTCGGCGCGGCGCGTCGCCCAGGCCGAGAAGATCAGGAGGAGCGCCGTCAGGTAAAGCGCCATGCCGGACATGAACGGCGCGGACTTGTTGAACAAGGCCTCCACGCGGGCCGCGCGCGCGGCGTCGGGCCGGTTCGCGGCGACCCAGGCCGCGTGCTCGGCGAGCGCCGCGTTGAAGGCGGGGGCGTCCTCGGCGCGGTAGGCGCGGCCCATCCGGGCGAACGACGAGAGGCTTGGGTGCGCGGCGTGCTCGCCGGTCGGCTCGGACAGGGCCTCGCCGACGCTGGTCCAGGCGTCGGCGGAGAGGCCCGCCTTCGGCGGGAGCGCCTTAAAAGCGGCCGCCTGCGCCAGGAATTGGTAGCGCCGGAGCATATCCGAGAGGGCCTTCATGGCGCGGCGGTCCTGGTCCGTGGGCTTCTTCGCGTGGAAGGCGCGCAAGGCGCCCGGCAGCAGGGCGGAGAACGCGGCCAGGTCCTGCGCCGGGTCGCCCTCGCCGGAGACCATGAAGGTGTTCTTGACGCGCTCGTACAAGGTCAGGCGATGGTTGAGCGCGAGAAGGGCGCTCTGGAAGCGCGAGCGGCGCTCGCTCGGCTGCTGGTCGGCGGCGGCGGCCTGCCGCGAGATCTCCTCGCGCTTGGGCTCGATCTGCCAGTAGGCGAAGTAGCGGCCCTTGCCCTGGGCGAGGTCGAGCAGGCCCAGCACCTCGGGGTCGTCCACGACGAAAACGGGGTAGGTGTCGGCGGCCTCGGGCTTGAACGCGGCGTCGAGGAGCCAGCGGGCCGCGGGCAGGGCGCGGCCGTCCACCGGCACGCTTTGCTTGCTGCGGATGGAGAGCAGGGCGCTGCGCGCGAAGCTGTCCAGAGGCTTGACGCGGCCGCCCTCGAGGACCGGGAGGCGGGCGAAAGCCTCATAATTGAAATCCGACTTGGGCGCGGGCGCGAGGGCGGGCCAGGCGGCCAGAGCCAGGGCGCCCAGGAACGCCGCCGTCTGGAGGCGCCGCCCGCTCACGCGTCCTCCGCGGTCTTGAGCTTGCGCAGCATCAGGCCGAAGTGCCACAGCAGGCCCAAGGCCACCAAGGTGCACGACAGGTAGGGCAAGGTCCAGGCGGGATTGCGCACGACCTGCAGGACCGACATCGTGTCGTTTTTCCCGAAGCTCGCCTGGAAGAAGGTCAGGCCGTCGTGGCGCAGGGGGGAGTTCATGTAGATCAGCACGTCCCGGTCGTCGCCCGCGCGCGGATCCTTTAAGCGCACGAGGCTCGAGAAATTCTTGGGGATGTCCGTCCCGGGGTAGAGGTCGTGGCGGAAATCCTTGAGCGTCAGGGAGAACGGGTGGTGGTAGCGGCGCAGGCGCAAGGACAGCTTCCAGCTCCGGCCCTCGTGAAGGAAGCCCTGCGGGGAGCCCAGGACGTTGGAGAGCAGGTAGACGCCGAGGCTCTTGCCGTCCTGGAGCACGGGCTCGACGAGCGCGACGGCCGTGTTCTGCTCGTTGTCGCCGGTCACGGGGGGCAGGGGCCGGAAGGAGACGTTGCCGCCGACGCCCGCGGTGGCGCCGGAGGGGGCCGCGCCGGGGCCGCTCATCGCGAGCGCCGCGTTGTCGTGGTAGGCGCGCACGATGAGCTTGAACGGCAGGGAGTCGTGGGAGATCTCGCGGCGGGATTTCAGGAGCGTGTCCGGGATGCCGAACTCGTCGTCGAACTCCTTGTCGGTCTCGTCGACGACGGCGACCTCCATGCGCCGGTAGTCCTCGCTGTAGCTCTTCGTCCGCCCCTCGTCGATGGCCATGTTGCTTTCGACCTGGAACAGCGCGGTCGAGAATTCGCCGATGAAGAGCAGGGCCAGCCCGATGTGCATGATCCACAGCCCGCCCTTGCGCCAGGACAGCTCCAGGCGGCGAAACTGCGCGAACGTCAGGTTCAGCAGGAGGACCCCGCCGATCAGGCCTCCGCCCGGGAAAATGGGGACGCGCAGGGCGGAGCCCTCCGGGGACCACCAGACGAGAAAGGAGCGGATGTAGCGCTCGACGGCGAGATGGATGCCGAGATGGACCTGCGCCAAGGTGCAGGCGACGACCAGCGCCATCAGCAGGACGAGGCAGACGATGGTGAGCTTGAGCGAGCTGATCGCGTCGATGAGCCGGCCCAGGAGGTCACTTCGGCGCATCGGGTGCCAGTCCCTTGATCATCGTCATGAAGCCCGCGCGGGCGGACTCCGTCGCCGCGGCCTCGCCCATGAGCTTGAAAAACCAGGTCGTGCCGCCCACGCCGACGGCGGCGACGATCATGCGCGCGCGCGTCTCGCCCGTGCCGGTGAAGTCGTAGATCGTCGCGGGACCGGCCTTCGTGGCGATGCGCGCGCGCGCGGCGGCCATGCCCGCCTCGTCGGTCGGGGGCAGGCCGATCTGGCCGCGCCAGCGATTGACGTTGGCCAGCTCGCCGCCCGAGTCGCCGGGAAGGGCGACGACGGTGGCTTCCGTCTTGAGGCCGCCGGGGGGGGTGAAGGTCGCCAGGCGGATGCCGTTGCCGGCAACCTCCTTCCAGCCGGCGGGCGCGGTCCAGGCCAGCCCTCGGGGGCGCTCCGCCGGCGCCTCGACGGCGGCGGGGGCCTCCATGCCGTGGTCATGATCGTGATCGTGGCCGGCGGCGCGGGCGGCGGGCGCCTCTTCCTTGGGCACGCGCGCGCGGGTGATCGCTTCCTCGCGGCAGGCGGCCGTCAGGAGGGCCGCCAGGATCGGGAGCAGGGCGTTTTTCATCCGCGGCTACTGTATCATTTCTCCCGGCCGGCGTCGCGCGCCGTGAGGGCGCGGGAGGCCGCGACGGCCTTCTTCGTCAGGAGCTGGGCCTTTTCGAGGGCGCCCTTCAGCGCGAAGGTGTGCCAGTCGCGCAGGAGCTCGGCGCGCTCGCGCGCGAGCTGGGCGTGAGTCTCCTTGGTTTCGGGAGAGTCGGCGGAGGAGCCCAGGACCTGGGCGCCCAGGCGCTCCACCGCGGCCGAGGCGTTGTTGAGCGCCATCAGCGCGGGGCGCGCGCCCATCGGCTTGCGATGGCACAGCGAGCAGGTCGTTTCCAGCTGCTTGGGGGTCAGGATCTCATTGGCCATCGAGCCGTGGCAGGTGACGCAGTTGGGGCCCTTGCCGGAGCGCATCAACTCCTTGTGATGGGCGCTCTTGCGGAAGGCCTGGAGCTCCTCGGCGTGGCAGGTCCCGCAGGTCTCGGGAACCTTGCTGAAGTAGATCGGGCTGGCGGGGTCCGAGGAGGGCAGCAGGCCCTTGTGCGCGTTCGGGCCGGTCCGCGTCGGATCGCCGCCGTGGCAGCCGTGGCAGGAGACCCCGGCCTTGCCGTGCGCGGACTTCTCCCATTGCGCGTAGTCATGCTCTCGATCGAGGGGAAGAACGGCCCGGCGATGGCAGTCGATGCAGCTGTCCGCGGCGCGCGCGGAAACGCCCGCCAGTATCAACACGGCCAAAGCCGCCGTCAGGCGAGGCTGGCTCATTTTAATCCTCCTTGCCGCAGGCGCAGCGCGATGATCGCCAAGTCCAAGAGATAGACGATGATGCCTAGGGCGAAAAGCGGCAGGGCTCCCGAGAAGAACGCCATCATCGACAGCGGCGTCGTCCGATACAAGCAGGCGCTGGCGAGGACGAAGCCGAGGAAGGAGCAGACGAGCGCGAATTTCCTCCGGGCGTTCATTTCCCTTTCTCCACGTGGGACGGGTGCACGGGGCCGTGGCAGTCGAAGCACTTCATCTCGTCGCTGCGCAGCGCCTCGATGATCTCCTTGTGCGACTCGGCCTTGACGAAGGAGCGGGCCCCGTCGTGGCACTGCAGGCAGTGGGAGTTGGGGAACGGCTTGTAGAGCGCGATCTTGCGCGGGGGGGCGAAGTAGTAGTGGATCATGTGCTTGAGCCCGTTGGCCTTGGCCTTGGCGGGCCCGAACATGTCGTAGTCGGCGTGGCAGGTGTAGCACTGGTTGTGGTTGATGCGGCGATACTGGTAGTGCTTGGCCGCGAGCAGTTCGCTGTCGGGGGCCTTCAGGCCCTCGACGTAGGGCGTCATGACGTGGCAGGAGGCGCAGAACTGGAGGCTTTTGGAGCGCTCCAGGGCGACCTCCGCCGTCACCGCGCTGTAGAGGACGGGGATGACGATGATGACCAGGGCCAGGAGAGCGTGGCGCCACAGCCGGTTCCGGGTCTCCTCGTCGTCGGGAATTTCCCTGTAGACCATGGCGCGGGCTCCGCGGCCTCATCGCCTCCGCTGGCGGGCCAGATAGCGGGCGATGTCCTCGATCTCGTGGTCCTTCAACTGGCCCTTGTAGGCCGGCATGGAGGACTCGGGGTTGAATTGGGCGGGGTTCTCGAGGTATTTCTGGATGTAGGCCTTGTCGCGCATCGCGCCCACCTCGGAGAGGTCGGGGCCGAGGTCTCCGCCCTCGCCTCGGATCGCGTGGCAGGCGGCGCAGTTCTCGGCGAAGAGCTTGGGCGCCGCCGGGGTGAAGGGGTCGTTGGGGTTGTGCGAGCGGATGTAGGCCGTCAGCGACGCGACCTCGTCCTCGAGCAGGTTCATCTTGGGCATGGGCGAGCCGGGAGCGATGGATTGGGGGTCGCGCAGGTGCTTGGAGAGCCACTCATCGGTGGCGGCGTCGGAGAGGCGGTCGAGCGCGGGGCCCACGCGCCCGCCCTCGCCCTTGATCTTGTGGCAATAGACGCAGTTGAGCTGGGCGTAGAGCCGTTTGCCCGCGACCACCTCGGGGCGCTTCTCCTCGGCGGGGTTGGCCAGCGGGCTTTGGTAGCCGGCCCAGGTCAGCCCCGCGTAGACGAGCAGGCCGGCCGCGCCCAGGCCCGTCCACAGGGGCCGGTCGAACGGGTGGCGCTTGGGGCCCCTGTCGAGGAAGGGGACGAGGAACATCACGCCCAGGATCGCGCCGGGCAGGATGATCGCGGCCACGGCCTCCATCGAGCCGGGGAAGAACTTCAAGGCCTGGAACAGGAACAGGAAGTACCACTCGGGCCGGGGAGTGTAGCCCGTGTCCGTCGGGTCGGCCAGGCTCTCGAGATGCGGCGGATGGGCCGCGGCCAGGTAGACGAGGGTCGCGAACACGACGCAGGCGGCGATCGCGTCGAGCAGGACGACGTCCGGGAAGAACGGGACGCCCTTCTCCTTGAGCTCCTTGTACTTCTTGCGGTACTCCTCGTGCCAGCTCACGGCGCGCCCTCCTTGCCGGCGCGCTTGGGCGGCTCGGAGATGCCGTTCCAGACCACGAGGAACAGATGGGCGCCGATGGCGCCCGCGGTGAGGGCGGGAAGGACCAGGACGTGGATGGCGAAGAAGCGCGTCAAGGTCGCCGCGCCCATGTCCTCGCCGCCGAGCAGGATCTTGGAGACGTAGGGGCCGAGCACGGGGGTTTGGCCCGCGATGTTGCCGCCCACCACGGTGGCCCAGTACGCCTTCTGATCCCAGGGCAGCAGGTAGCCGGTGAAGCTGAAGCCGAGCACGAGCAGGAACAGGCCGATGCCGACCATCCAGGTCAGCTCGCGCGGGTACTTGTAGGCGCCCATGAAGTAGGTGCGCATCATGTGCAGGGCCGTGAGCACGACCATGAAGGTGGCGCCCCAGTGGTGCAGGCCGTGCACCAGGCGGCCGAGGAGGACGTGGTCGTCGATGAAGCGGACGGAGTCGTAGGCGTGGTCCGGGGAGGGCGAGTAGCTCATCGCCAACAGGGCCCCGGTGATGAACTGGACCGCGAAGATCATCAAGGTCGCGCTTCCTAAGGTATAGAGCCAGGCGACCGGGCCCTGGGCGTGCGGCACCTTGCGGGCGAACAGGGCCTCCCAGACCTTGTCGATCCCGGCGCGTTCGCAGAGCCAGCGATAGATTTCGCTCATGCTCGCGCCTGGGGCAGGATCAGCAGCTGCCCGTCCTCGAGCTTCGTCTCGTAGCGGTCCAGCGGCCGCGGCGGCGGCCCGCCCAGGACCTTGCCGTCCATCGCGAAGGAGGCGGTGTGGCAGGGGCAGAGGAACTTCTTGTCCTGCGCGTTCCAGCGGTAAGGGCAGCCGAGGTGGGTGCAGCGCGGGTCGAAGGCGGTGAAGTCCCTGCCGTTCTCGGTGACGACCCAGGCCGAGGAGCGGGTTTCCGAGGTGATCCAGGAGTCGCGCTTGCGCTGCGTGTACTCGACGAGGACCGGCGCGCCCGGCTTGAAGTTCCCCGCGCGGCCCAGGTCCACCCAGGCTCCGGCCTTCTCGCGCAGGGCCGGCGAGATGAAGTAGCCGAGGCCCACGCCCGTCAGGACCGCCCCGATCAGGCCGCCGAAGAAGGCCGCCGCGCGGGACAGGAACGCCCGTCGGCTGAGCTCCTCGGGGGTCTCATGACGGCCGGGACCGCCCTCGCAGCAACTCACTTGACCGCGGGCTTGAGGCCGTGGATGTACGCGACCAGGTCGGCGGGGTCGAGCCCGCCCAACTTGGCCTTGAAGGAGGGCATCTTTTTGCCCTTGCCCTCGAGGATGGCCTTGACGAACGCGGCGTCCTCCTCCGGGGTGCCCGCCCCATCGAGGAGGTCGAGGTCCTTGGCCTCGACCTTGAACATCTTGAGCATCTTCGCGTTGCCCCGGCCGTCCTTGCCGTGGCACGAGGCGCACTTCCCCGCGTAGAACTTCTCGGCCGACGGCTTCTCGGCCGCGGCGGCCGGCGAGGCGACGGCAACGGCGGCGGCCAACAGGGTCAGCGGCGCTATGATCTTCATGTCGTTCTCCTCAAAGTCTTGTCAATTATAGCTTGGATCAGAATTTCATCGCCACGCCGAGCTCGGCGACGCTGGCCCGGCCGCTGTTGTTGACGTCCGTCTTGTCCACCCAGTCGTCGACGCGGTAGCCGGCGCGCGCCGTCAGGTCCTTGAGTCTTTCCGGGGTGTATTCGACGCCCACGCTGCCGCGGGCGATGCGCACATCGCTCGGCGAGTAATCGTCGATCGTGTACGGAACCGCGGTCGTGCTGTTGAAATGCAGGGGCGTTTGGACTCTCGACCACGTGTAGGAGCCGCGGCCCCTGAGGACCACGCCCTTCGGCAGGTTGAAGCGCGCATGGGCTCCCAGCACGGTGTTCCTCTGGGTGTTGGTCATCCCGGACTCGTAAAAAGCGGTTCCGGGGCCGGGCGCCGCGGTTCCCGAGCCGAACCGGCCGTTGAAGCGCGTGTTGATGATCTCGTAGGAGGCGTCCGTGCCGACGAAGGTCCGGTGGCTCGCCGCCCAATCCAGGGCCGCCCGATAGGTGTTGCGCGTCCCGCTGTACCTCCGGTCGGGGTTGTCCTTGTTGCGTTCCTGCAGGTAGCCTCCCAGGAGGGTCAACTCCACCTGGGCGGGGAGCGGGACGGTGAGGCCGGCGTTGGCGTCGTTCTGCCAGGTGGGCTGGTTGACGAAGGCCGAGCGGTTGGCCTGGAGCCGCTTGAAGGAGCCCTCCGCCTCGATGCCCAAAGGGAGGTCGACCTTCGCGGCCACGGCGGCGGTGTGCTTCGTGTCCTGGCGGGCGGCGCTGTTGCTGCTGTCGCTGTCGTAGGTGATGGTCCCGTCGAACCAGTACCGGTCGGTCGCGGCGAGGTCCTCGGTCGGCGCGTCGCGGCGATGGGTGAACTCGAGTTTGTAGTTCCCCTTGAGGGTGACCCGCTCGATGGGGCGGTAAGTCGCGCCCAGCTCGGCCTTGAGCGCGGTTTTGTCGATCTGGCTCGTGTTCACCTGCTTGAGGGCGTCGGAGGCTCCCACGGTCCCGCGAGGGCTGACGTAGCCGATGTTCTCCTCGTTTTCGTTCGCGCGGAGGTAGAGCCGCGCGACCAAGGACAGCTTGGAGCCGGCCCGGTAGGCCGCGTTGAGGGCGCCCACGACGATGTTGTTCTTGTACGCGTTGAGCAGGTTCTCGCGCTGGCGGCCGGTGAAGGCTCCGGTCAGAGCCAGCTTTTGGCTCGGGTCGCAGCGGAATCGGAACTCGGCTCCGGTCATGATCTGCTGGCCGTAGTTGGGCTTGAGAAAGCCGAAGCTGCTGCCGCGGACGTACGGGGCGGACGAGACGTAGGCGCTGTCTTTCGTGTCCGTGCGAACGAGGTCGACGGCCATCGCCGCGCTGTGCCCCACGTCGGTTCCGAGGCCGAGGCGGATGTCCTGGATGGTGCTGTCGACGTTGGCGGGGCCGGTCACGTACTGGTAGGCATGGAAGGGCGTGCGCCCGTACTTTTCCGCGGACCAGTAGCGCAAGGAGAACCACTGCGCCGAGTTTTCCGGGGCGAAGACCCCGAAGTTGAGTTCGGACTCCGTGCGCCGGATCATCAGGTTCTGGTCGGGCGCGAGGTAGTTGACGGCGAGGGGGTTCGTCGTGTAGACATTGCTGGCGATGAGCCCCGCTCCGCGCTCGTTGAGGCGGTGGTGCATGTTGCTCCACAAGGCGCTCAGCTTCATCGTGGACTTGTAGTCGATGTTGAGCGAGGCGTTCTCCTCGGCGCTGCCGATGTCCTTGACCGCCAGGTCGAACAGGCCTCCGGCGCCTTGGTTGCCCACGGAGACGTCGCCCTCCGCGCCGCGGTACAGCTTCCCGTCGTATTCCTGGACCTGGCCCCGGCTGCCCCTGGTGTCCACGTCCACGTATCGGACGCCGACGGAGGCATCGTAAGTCCCCGCCGCGGACGCGGGCAGGACGTTGACTGCGAGCAGCAACGCCGCCATTATGATCTGAGGTGTCTTGATCTTCTCGGAGGGTCTCTTGAATTTCATGGGTTGGCCTCGGGGTTAGCGGACGAAGTACGGGTCTCGGTTGGAGCCGTGGATCTCGCGGTGGCAGTCGGTGCAGCGCTCGCGCTGCGTCCAGGTGCCCACCGCCGTGGCGGCGGTGAAGCCGGAGTGCTGCTTGCGGTGGCAGCTCATGCAGAGGACCTGGACGGGCATCTTGAGGAGCCGGTCGTTGGTCGAGCCGTGGACGGCGTGGCAGTTGTTGCAGCCGTCGGCCACCGGAGGATGCTCGTTGGCGAAGGGTCCGATCTTCTCCGAGTGGCAGGTGGCGCACTGCTCTTCCAGGGAGTCGGCCTTGAGGTTGCCCTCGATTCCGCCGTGCGGGTTGTGGCAGGAGACGCAGGCCATCTTCCCCTCCGGGAGCGGGTGATGGGAGGAGAGGTTCATGTCGGCCTTCTGCTTCTTGTGGCACTGCAGGCAGGTCTCGGTGCCGCCCTTGGTCAGGCTCTTGCGTCCCTCGCCCTCGTGCACGCTGTGGCAGGTGACGCAGCTCAGGTCGTTCTGGCTGTGGGCGCCCGTCTTCCACATCATGAGCGACTTGTCCTTATGGCAGGTCATGCACAGGTCGGCCGCCGCCGCGGCGTCGAGCTTCTTGGGATTGATGATCTTGGAGACGTCGCCGCCGCCGTCGACGTGCGCGCTTCCCGCGCCGTGGCAGGACTCGCAGGCGTTGGCGAGCTTGGAGTTCGACGGCGATTTGCGGCCGTGGAAGGTCTTGTCGAAGGCCTCCGCTTTTTCGGCGTGGCAGGTCGCGCACGTCTCGCGCCCGACCGTCGTGGCGCCCGCGACGGACGCGGCCGGCGCCGAGGCCGGAGCCGAGACGTCGGGTATGCGCTCCTTGTCGGCGGCGAACGCCGGCATCGCGATCATCGCCGTGAGAACGAGCATGGCCCGGCGGATTTGACGGCTGCTTCGAGCATCCATGTGATCTCCTCGCTGTGCGCCTGTTATCTTTTTGACGGCCGTGTATGAAAACATATCTTGTGAACAAATGGTGCGCCATGAACAACGGCAACGAATCACTTGATAAAGATCAAGACCATCTGCGGCCTAATTCATCGAATCATGCGGACATGCGGCAAGACGCAGGCGCTCCTCATTGAGGACGTGCACGCGCCGTCCCGAAACGGCGATCAAGCCCTTGGCGCACAGCTTGGCCAAGGAGCGGCTGACGGCCTCCGGGGTCGTTCCTAAAACTTGGGCCAGCTCCGTGCGGGTCTCGGTCAGGACGAACCGGCCCTTGGGCGCGCGCGCGCGGTCCGGTCGCCTCGAGGACTGCAGGAGGCGCGTGGCCATGCGCGCGTTGACCGTGCAGGCGGCCAGGCAGTGCATGTAGTCCTCGGCGCGGCCCAATTCGACGGCGAAGCGCTGGGTCAGCAGGCGCAAAGTCTCGGGGTTGCGGCCGAAGAGCCCCCAGAAATGGCGGGGCCGCAGGAAGCTGACGTTGGCTTCCTCCATGGCGATTCCGGTGCACGCGTAGGGCCTCTCCGCGAAGAACGCCCGGTCTCCCAGAAGATCCGGACCCTGCACGATGCGGACGATCTGGCAGCGCCCGGCGCGGTCCTCCTTGACGAGCTTGACCCGGCCGCCGTTGATGAAATAAAGGCCGAGGGAGGGATTGCCTTGGTAAAAAAGAATGTTGCCGGGGCGGTACGTATGGACCGGCGCTATCTTAAGGAAGCGCTGCCACTCTTCCGGCGTGACGTGGCGCAGGAGGGGAACGGACCGCAGGGGGTGGGGCGCGAAGCTCATCTGCCCCCCATGTAAGGCGCCGGTTCTCGGATCTTCTTCTTGTCCGCTTCCGCCTGCAAGCGGGAGCGCTCCCGGCGAACCTCCGCGAAGAGGGCCCGCAGCTCCTGGGTCCTGGCCGCGAAGCCGGCCTTGTCCCGGACCTTGCGGATCTGCGCGTCGTAGGCCAGGAAATCAATCGCCGCCTCGGCGGCCTTCGGGTCGATGGACGAGCCGGCGCTGACCTTGGTCCTCTGGTACATGCGCCTGATGAACCGCCGCCAATCCTCGCGCGTGACGATGGGGGCGTTGAGGGCTCTCGCCGGCGTGTGGCATTGGGAGCAGGTCTTGGCGAAAACCCGATAGTTTTCCCGCTGCTTCTCGGGGTAGGCGGCCGTATCCACCTCCTTCGGGCCCAGGTCGTAGTAGAAGCGCGCCGCGCGCTGCTCGGCGGTGAAGCGCTCCTGCGCCCGCGCGGGGGCCCAGAGGGCCAAGAGCGGCAGAACGAGGAGAGTTCTCATGCGGAGGCCTCCGCGCGCCGCGTCTCCGGAACGAGGCGCGGCGGCTTGTTCATTTCCCGAAGGCAGTCGCGCGCCGCGAGCGCCGCCAGCTCCTCGGCGCGGCCCTTCTCGGCGAGCTTGCCCGCCATGCTGTCGCGGATCATGCCCTTGAGATCGTCGAGATCGTAGAGGTAGACCGAGTCGAGCCCGGCGCAGGCGGGGTCGACGTTGCGCGGGACGCCGAGATCGACGAGAAAGAGCGGCTTGCGGCGGCGCGCGAGCGCGCGGGACAAAGACGGCGCGTCGAGCAGCGGCGCGCTCGCGGCCGTGGAGAAGACGGCGACCTCCGCGCGGTCGAGGAGCTCGAGGCCCTCGGCGAGCGTCGCGGCCGAGCCGCCCAGCTTGTCGGCGACGGCGCGGGCGCGCTCGACGGTCCGATTGGCGACGACGATGCGGTCGAATTTCTTCGCGGCCAGGTGGCGGACCACCGCCTCCGCGGCCGGGCCCGCCCCGAACACGACGATCTCTCCGCCCGCCGTCTCCCCGAAAATCCGCTTGGCCATCATGGCGGTCGCGCCGCCGATGGAGTGGATGCCGTTCTGTATGCCGGTGGCGGCGCGCACGTCCTTGCCCGCCCCGATCGCCTCCTGGAACGCGCGGTTGAGGACGCGGCGGGTGCGGCCTCGGGCGAGGGCGGATTGGTAGGCCTGCTTGATCTGGGCCAGTATCTCGGTCTCGCCGATGATCCAGGAGTCGAGGCCGGCGGCGACGCGAAAGAGGTGGCCGAGCGCGTCGGCGCCCTCGAACGCGTACAGGGCCGGCAGGACCGCGGCGCCGGCCCGCCGCTCGAACCACGCGCTCACGAGCTCGCGCCCGCGGCGCGGGTCGGCGCCGACCGCGTAGACCTCCACGCGGCTGCAGGTGGAGAGGACGACGACCTCCTCCAACGGGACGAGATCCTTTAACTGCTCCAGAATCGCGGGCAGGTCGCCGGAGGGCACGACCGCCCTTCCCCTGACGGCGACGGACGCGTTCAAGTGGTTGAGCCCCACGACGAACATGCGCTCCGAGGGAGTCATACGACCTCCCGGCTCGCAACATTCCTGCCAGAGCCCCGCGGGAACAGGCTGAAGTAGATGTTGAGCATCGCGCCCAGCGACGTCAGCGCGTTGAGGCTCGCGAACACCGTGTCGTCGCGGAGGAAGGCGTAGGCCGTCAGGGAAACGCTGCCGAGCGCGGACAGCGCCAAAAACGCGCGGTTGGCTCCGCAGCGACCTTCGCGGACGGTTTCCCAGGATTGCGGCACCCAGGCGAGCGCGAACGCGACGAGTCCGACGTAGCCGATCCAGGCCGTCATGCCCAAAATGTTGCCGCAACGAAACAGCCGCCTCGCCCGCATGAGCCCCAATGAGGGGCTGATGGCCGAAACGTTGCTGTGCGCAAGGCATGACTAAGGACTCCCATCATCCCGCGGACCTTCCCGCTCCCTTTGATTTCGCCTCGGCGCCGCTCCTGGTCATATGGGAGACGACCCGCTCCTGCGCCCTGGCCTGCGACCACTGCCGGGCCGACGCGGACACGGCCCAGCATCCCAACGAGCTGAGCACCGCGGAGGGCAAGGCTCTCATTGATCAGGTCAAGGCGATGGGAACCCCGATCATGATCCTTTCCGGCGGCGATCCCCTCAATCGCCGCGACCTGGAGGAGCTGATCCGCCACGGCAAGTCCGCGGGCCTGCGCATGGGAACCATTCCCGCCGCGACCCCGAATCTGACGCGCGAGCGCCTGGCTTCGCTTAAGGAAGCGGGCGTGGACCAGGTCGCCTTCAGCCTGGACGGCGCGACGGCGGCTTCCCACGACGCTTTCCGGCGCACGCCGGGAGCCTTCGACACGGTTTTGCGCGCGGCCCGCTGGGCGCGGGAGATGGGCGTTCCCATCCAGATCAATTCCTGCTTCGGCGCCTGGAACTGGCGCGAGTTCGACGCCCTGGCCGAGCTCGTCTCCACGCTCGACATCGCCTTCTGGGAGGTGTTCTTCCTCATTCCCGTCGGCCGCGGCGCCAAGCTCGGCGGCCTGACTCCGGCCCAGTTCGAGGAGGGCTTCGCGAAGCTGCGGAAGATGACGCAGGAGAAGCCCTTCGTCGTCAAGCTCACCGAGGGCCAGCACTTCCGGCGCTTCGCGCGGCAGCAGGAAGCGGCCGGCGGCGCCGGCGCCGCCGCCCGGGTCGAGCGCGCCGTGGCCCGCCCGGCCAGTCTGCGCGCGGGTCTGCGCCTGCCCAAGCGGGCGGTCAACGCCGCCGACGGCTTCATGTTCGTCGACCATCTGGGCGACATCTGCCCCTCGGGCTTCCTGCCGGTGCGGCGCGGCAACGTCCGCGAGAACGGCTTGGCCGAGATTTATCGGCACGACCCCTTTTTCCGCGGCCTGCGCGACCACTCGCGCCTGAAGGGCAAATGCGGCGTCTGCGAGTACCGGGAGGTCTGCGGCGGCTCGCGCGCCCGCGCGTGGGCGACGACCGGAGACGCTTGGGCCGAGGACGCGTCCTGCGCCCACGAGCCGGAGCGCGCCTCGGCTTAAGGCGCGGCGATCCTCACGCGGGAGCCGGGCGCTCCTGGAGCCACGCCACCACGGAGCTGACGGCGACGGGCTTCTCGAACACGCGGTCGATCGGCGCGCACGCGGCGTCCGAGAGGGTGAACACGGCGCTGAGCATGGCGATGCGCAGGCCCGGGCGCAGGGTCTTCGCCCGCCGGGAGAGCTCGAAGCCGTCCATGGGCTCCATGCGCCCGTCGGTGACGAGGCAGTCGATGGGCCGCGCCGCGAGCAGCTCCAAGGCCTCCGCGCCGTTGGCGGCGGAGAGGGTCGGATAGCCCGCGCGCTTGAGCGAAAGGCTCAGCATCGCCCGAAGGGAGGCGTCGTCGTCGACGATGAGGACGGCCGGACGGTTGTTCACGACGTCGAGGAACGCAATGAAACGGCCAGAGGCTATTTTCGCTTGGCCGGTATGCCGTACGCCTTGAGCTTGCGCCACAGCGTGTTGCGCGCGATCCCCAGCTTCTTGGCGGCCTCGACTTGGTTGCCGCCGCAGTCCTCGATGGCCTGGAGCACGTGGCGCTTCTCGGAGTCCTCGAGGGTCTCGTGGCGGCCGCCGCCCTTGGCGGCCGAGGCGGCGCCGTCGGGCAGCATCTCGGGGGGAAGGTCTCCCTCGGAGATGGAGGCGCCGGAGGCCATGATGAGCACGCGCTCGACGACGTGCTCGAGCTCGCGCACGTTGCCGGGCCAGCGGTAGCGGCGCAGGGCCGCGGCGGCCTCGGGGGAGAACTTCGCGGCCTTGCCCCCGAGCTTCTTCTTCGCCTTGCGCAGGAAGTGCTCGGCCAGCGGCAGGATGTCCTCGGGGCGCTCGCGCAGGGCCGGGAGCTCGATCGGGAAGACCTTGAGGCGGTAGTAG
>JACQJQ010000205.1 GCA_016204945.1 Elusimicrobiota bacterium | reverse complement strand
TCACGGCGGCGCCGGGCAGGATCTCCTTAAGGCGGCGCAGAAGGGGCACGGTCAGCAAGCTGTCGCCCAGGAAGGCCGACTGCATGACGAGCACCTTGCGCGCGCCGCTCGACGCTCGCGGCACTCCCCAAGCGGCGAGCGCTTCGTGGTAGCGGTCCACCGTGTGGCGCTGCAGGTCCGGGTTGGATACGTGCAGGGCTACGAACAGGCGCCGCGCGAGCGCGTTTTTGCGGTAAGTCGCCGTATTCGGCACCCGCGCCAAAGTCCGGATCAGAAACGAGCGCAGGTTGCCGTGCAGATCCAAAAGATGCGTGAAGCCCCGCGCCCTGATCAGGCGCAGGGCGTCCGCGATGCCGGTGAAGGGCAGGACCTCGTCCACGTCCGGGTGTCCCTGGAGGGCTCCCGCGAACTGGGGCTTGACGAGGACCGCGATCCGGCAGTCGGGCCAGTGGGCTTTCAGGCTCTTGTACACCGGCCCGGTCAGGACGACGTCACCGAGGCTGGAAAGCCGAATAACGAGGATTTTGGGCGACAACGACGATTATATCATTTCACTCGGCGGGGGCTTACCGTGGTTTGGACTCGAGTTTGGAGATCCGTCCTTCGTGTTCGATCAACATGTCGCCTTGAGAGCGGCACCAGCGTTCGAACGACTGCATCTGCCGAGTCATCGCATCGAGAACGGTCTGGAAGCGGTCGAATTTAATGTTTAATCCCATAAGCTCGGAGATATCGCGCTTGATCTCAAAGAGATCACCTCCGAGTCGCGCCGTTGCGACCGCGATGCGAGTCACCTTTTCATCGGTCCTAAACAGCTGTTCTCTGAGCTCGACAAATTCTTTCATGGTTGGCGCGTCGCCAGGGGCGGATTCGGCTGCGGTCATTTTAACCTCCAATCGTCGTTGGCACAAGGGCCCTAAGGCCCATTACCAGACGATTGAAGGTGCGAAAAAGTTGCATTCGGTTGGGGCCCGAGGCGAGCGCTTACGCGGACTATTCACGTTTCATCCCCGGGGATGAAGTGTGAAGACCGCATCCGGTCAATGGGGATCTCGGATTGAAGCCCGCGAGCCGGCAGCGCGAAACGCTATGATGGTCTACGGACCATGTCTGACAGTCACCGGGAAAATCTAAATCTTGTTTGGGAGCGCGCCGCGGCGCTGGGCGGGCTATGGGCCGCCGCCGAGATCGTCCTGGGCAGCTTCCTGCACAACCTGCGCGTTCCGATGCGGGGCCACCTTCTCACGGCGCTGGCCGTGGCGCTGCTGTCGGCGGCCCATCGCCGCATGGGCGGGCGCGGTCTGCTGTGGCGCGCCGGGCTCGTCTGCGCCGCGCTGAAGTCGATCTCGCCGAGCGCCGTCCTGCTCGGTCCGATGGCGGCGATCGCGATGGAGGGCGCATTGATGGAGGGGGGCCTGCGCCTGTGCGGCGCGCGCCCGGCCGGCTACGCGTTGGCCGGGGCCTTGGCGATGAGCTGGACCTACGCGCATCTGTTGGGGCGCACGGTCATCGTCTACGGGTTCGACGCCGCGCGGCTCTTCGAGGCGGCGTGGGGCCGTGCGCAGTCGGGCCTGGGCGTGGCGTTGGGGCCGTGGGAGCTGCTTGCCGCGCTGGGAGCCGTTCACGCGGCGCTCGGAGCCGGCGCCGCCCTGGCGGGCCTGCGCCTGCCGGCGGCGGTCGCGGCGCCCGCCGCCGGCGGAGGCGCCGTCTGGGACGCGCGCCCGGCGCAGGAGCCGCGCCTGCCGCCGTCGCCGGCCGGATTCGCGGCGAATCTCGCCCTCATCGCGGCGCTTCTCGGGGCGGCGCGCCGCCTGTCCTTGCCGTGGACCGTCGCGCTGACGGCGGGCGCCGTCGCGGCCTGGACTTTTCTCTATCCGATGGCTTTGCGCCGTCTGCGGCGGCCGGGCCTCTGGCTGAGCTTGGCCGCCGTCGGGGCGGGCGCCGGAATCCTGTTCGGCGGCTCGGGCGTCGAGGCGGGCGTTCGCATGACCTTGCGCGCGCTGGCGCTGACGGCCGGCTTCGCGGCGTTGAGCCAGGAGCTCGCCGGCCGCCATATCCGCGAGGGCCTCAGGCGCTTGGGCGCCGGCCGGTGGCTTGGCGCCGTCGAAGCCGCTTTTGCCTCGCTGCCGGCCTGCGTGGCGCGCTTTCCGGAGCCGCGCGCCTTCCTGCGGCGGCCCGGCGCGGCGCTCGCGGCGCTGCTCGACTCTCTTCCCGCCGGACCGGCGCTTTACCTCATCGCGGGAGACAAGGCTCAAGGCAAGACGACGCTGGCGCTGGCGGCGGCTGACGCGCTGCGGGCGCGGGGCCTGTCGGTGGCGGGCATCGCCGCGCCGGGACTTTGGAAGGACGGGCAGCGCGAGGGGTTCGACATCATCGACCTTCAAGACGGCCGCCGCCTGCCGCTTTGCCGGCGGCAGGCCCCGGCGGCATGGACGGAGCGGACGGGTCCGTACCGATTCTCGCCGGAGGGGCTGGCATTGGGCCGGCGCGCGCTCGGCGCCGACGCCGACGTCCTCATCGTCGATGAGGTCGGACCCCTGGAGCTCTCCGGAGGCGGCTGGGCCGCCGGACTGGACCGCCTCGCGTCCGCGCGTTTCGGACCCATGCTTTGGGTCGCGCGAACCGGCCTGATCGGCGAGATCGCGGGACGTTGGAGCAGGCCCCTGCGGACTTGGGCGCCTTCCAGCGCGGTCGATGACGTGGCGGAAGCGCTGGCCGTCGCGGCGCGCGCCGCGCTTAGGCGCCCAAGACCTTGAGCGTGCGGGCACACGCGCCCCGCAAACCGGCGGCGACCGTCCGGGCCGCTTCTCCGGCCGCGCTCGCGGCCTTCTCATCCTTGGCGAATTCGGCCAAGCGCTCGGCGAGTTCGGCCGCGTCGGCGACGCGACGTCCGCCGCCATGAGCCGCCAGGAGCTCGGCGGGATGTTCGATGTGGCCGGTATGAGGCCCGAACAGCACGGGCACGCCGGCCGACGCGGGCTCGAGCAGGTTGTGGCCGCCGACCTTGACCAAGGTCCCGCCGACGAACGCGGCGCGGGCCAGGGCGTAGAAAGAAGGGAGCACGCCCATCTCATCGAGGAGCAGGGCCTCGCAGCCGCTCTCCGGCGCCCGGCTCCAGCGGGCGAGCTTGAGCCCCGCGTGCGCGAGCAAGTCGGCGGCGTCGGCGGCGCGTTCGAGATGGCGCGGAGCCAGGACCAAGCGCAGGCGGGGCGCCGCGCCGCGCGCGGACAGGAACGCGGCGAGCAGCATCTCCTCCTCGAAGGGGTGCGTGCTTCCGGCGACGAACAGAGGGGCGCCCTCCCAGCCCAGCGCCGCGACCATGGCGAGAGCGACGGCGCTTGCGCTCGGAGCGCTTTGGCCGTCATACTTGGAATTGCCCGTGACCGTCACGCGCTCGCGCGGCACGCCGAGAGAGACGAAGCGCGCGGCGTCCTCCGTGCTTTGGGCCGCGATCGCGCTGAGGGCGCGCAGCCCCGGGGCGAGAAACGCGGAGATGAGGCGGTATCGGCGAAGGCTTTTCTCGGTCAGGCGCGCGTTGATTAAAACGGGGGAAAGGCCCGCGCGCTTCGCTAAGATCAACGTGCTCGGCCACAGCTCGGTCTCGGAGACGATCAATCTCGTCGGGCGCAGGCGCGTCAGGAAGCGGGAGACGCAGGGCCAAGCGTCGAGCGGAGCGAGCTGAGCCCAGGCGACCTCGGGCAGGGCGCGCGCCGCGTCGCGGCCCGAGCGCGTCGTCGTGGTGAGGACGACCGCCGGGCCGTTTTTTCGGGAGATCGCCGCGATGAGCGGCGCCAGCCCCGCGACCTCCCCCGCGGAGGCGGCGTGAAGCCACCAGAGCTCGCGGCCATGGAGCCGCTCCAGCGCCGTATCGCGGATCGAGCCAAGGCGTTCCGGCAGCTCCTCGGAAAGACCCGCGAGGCGTCCCCGTTTGGGCGACAGGAGGAAAGAAACGACCACCCCGAACCCCGCGAGCGGGGCCAGCAGCGTTTCGAGGAAAAGAACCAGCAGGCTCATCGCGCCAGCCGGTCGGCCTCGGCGGTGAGCGCGTCCATGGCGGACTTGAGTTCGGCGGCCTTCGCGGCGAGGTCGTCGCCCTCGGCGACGCGGATCGGCTCGCCGTAGGCCACGACGGCGCGCCCGAACGGGAGAGGCACCTGGAAGCGGTCCCAGGCCATGGCGATCTCGAGCCTGTTCGACAGCGCGTTGGCGATGGGAATGATGGGCATGCCCGACAATTGCGCCACCCGCAGCGCGCCCTCCTTGACCTCGCGCGGCGGGCCCTTCGGGCCGTCGGGGGTGATGCCGACGTCGCGGCCGGAGCGCAGGATCTCGACCATCTCCCTGACCGCGGCGGCGCCTCCCCGCGAGGAACTGCCGCGCACCGCGCCGATGCGGGAGAGCTCCATGGTTTTGGCGATCATCTCGCCGTCCTTCGACTTGCTCACGAGCACGGAGGCCTCGGCGTCGCGGTGCGACCAGGTGAAGAAGACCTGTCGCTGATGCCAGAACGCGTAGATGAAGCGTTGACCGGCCTTGTGCACGGCTCGGGGGATGTCGGCCCGGAGCACTCGCGTGCGGGTGGTCCAGCCGACGAACGTCACATAGGAGTAGACGAGGTGGGGAACGAGCTTCCGGAGCACTATTTGCGGCCCTTGGCCTTCGAGCGCGCGAGCCAGGACTGGCTGACGACGAGAGAGGCGCTGGGGACGAGGCGGCCGCCGTCGAGCGTCACCCCGAGCTTGGCGCCGGCGTCGAGCTTGCGCAGGGCGGCCGCGAGCGCCTCGGCCCCGGATATCGGGTTGAGCGGCGAGAGCTCGCAGTTGTCCTTCTCGGCCTCGTCGGCGATCAGCGCCGAGGCGAAGCGGACTGCCTCGTCGAGCGCGTGCTCCTCCAGTATGGGCCACAGTTGCTCCGGCGCGCCGGGCTCCTGCGCGCGGAACGCGGACACGCCCTCGCCTAGGCCGGCCAGGATCAGGCTGTAGGCCAGGCCCGGCATGGGCGAGAGCAGGGGCTGATCCGCGTCGGGATGCCCGAACGTGTCGAAAACGACTCCCGGGAGGAGGCCCTTCGAGACGCGCGCGAGGAGCTGCTCCAGGGCGGAATCGGCCAGCCCGGCCGCCGGCAGGTCGATCCGGGCCTTCTTGGCGCGCTGCTTGACCGCGTGGGGCCTCAGCGCGAGCTTGAAGCCCTTGATCTTTCTCACCGGTGGCGGCGGCCTTCCTTGAGTTTGACCGCGGCCTCGTCGACCGGGACATGGTGCGGGCGCTTGCCTCCGAAGCGGATCCGGTACTCGTAGACGAGGGGCGCGGCCACCGCGATCGTGGAGTAGGTCCCGAGGAGGTTGCCCACGACCATCGCGAGCGCGAAGTCGTGCAGGACGGGGCCGCCGAAGAACAGGATCGTCAGGCTGACGATCTGCACGGTGAGCACCGTGATGATCGTGCGCGACAGCGTCTCGTTGATCGACGAGTCGATCAGCGAGCGCAGGTCATGGGTGCGGTCGGCGCGCAGTTTCTCGCGCATGCGGTCGAAAATGACGATGGTGTCGGAGATCGAATAGCCGGCGATGGTCAGCAGGGCGGTGACGATCAGGAGATCCATCTGCAGGCCCAGGAACGAAAAGAGGCCGGCCACGCCGATGACGTCGTGGAAGAGGGCGATCACGCCGGCCACGCTCCAGATCGGGTTGTCGAAACGGTAGGCGACGTAGACCAGGATGCCCAGCAGGCTCAAGACGATCGCCCAGAGGGTGCGGCGGCGCAGATCCTTGCCGACCACGGGGCCGATGACGTCCTTGCGGTCGATCGTCGCCGCGGCCGCCGGATAGGCCTTCTTCAGGGACGCGATCGCCCGGTCCGCGAACGCGCTCGCCGCCGCGTCGTCGGTCGCCTGCTCGCGCAGGATGAAGGTCGGGCGGGGGCCCTCGACGGACTGGATCTCCGTATTGAACCCTTCGGATTCCAGCGCCCCTCGGACGCCTTCCACCTTGACGTCCGAGCCGGCCGGGAAGCTGATCTGCAGCAAGGTGCCGCCCGTGAACTCGATCGAGTAGTTGAAGCCCTTGAGGGCCATGGAGGCCAGGCTGAGGGTGATCACGATCGCGGAGCAGGCGATCGGGATCCAGCGGAGCCCGATGAAATCGATGTTCGGCTTCTTGAAAAGTTCCATTAGACCGAGAGCTCCTCTACGTCGTTGTTGGCCAGCCAATAGTCGAAGATCATGCGCGTGACCACGATCGAGGTGAACAGGGAAAGCACCAGGCCGATGGTCAGCGTGACCGCGAAGCCCTTGATCGGGCCCGTGCCGAACTGGAACAGGAAGGCGGCCGAGATCAAGGTCGTCACGTGCCCGTCCAGGATGGCCGAGAAGGCGCGGTCATAGCCCAGGGAGAGCGCCAGCTTCACGGGCTTGCCCAGGCGCAGCTCCTCGCGCAGGCGCTCGAAGATCAGCACGTTGGCGTCGACGGCCATCGCCAGCGACAGGATGATGCCGGCCATGCCGGGCAAGGTCAGAGTGGACTTGAGGTAGGCCATCGTCGCCATGAGCAGGAGCAGGTTCATGGCCAGGGCGACGATCGCGACGAAGCCCGAGGCCCGGTAGTAGACGAGCATGAAGAGCACGACGAGGGCGAAGCCGATCGCGCTCGAGCGGAAGCCGTCCTTGATCGAATCCTCGCCGATCGTGGGGCCGACCACGCGTTCCTCGATGACCTTCACGGGAGCGGGCAGGGCGCCGGCGCGCAGGACGATCGCCAGCGACTTCGCGTCCTCGGCGGTGAACTGGCCCTCGATAATGCCCGAGCCGCCGCCGATGCGCCCCTTGATGACGGGGGCGGAGAACACGGTGTCGTCGAGCACGATCGCCATGTTCTTGCCGATATTGGAGGCGGTCAGCGCCGAGAACTTGCCGGCCGCGTCGGGCTTGAACTTGAAGGCCACGACGGGCAGGCCGTACTCGCCGCCCGTCTCGACCTTGGCCGTGTCGAGCGAGGCGCCGGTGAGGGGGACGTCCTTCGACAGGAGGTACATCGCGCTGTCCTTGCCCTTGAAGAGCTGGAGGCCTTCGGGAACGAGCTTGGCCGCCGCGCTCGAGACGGCCGCGCCGTTGAACGGGTTGCCCAGCTCCAGGATCTTGTTCATGGCCGAGCGGGCCTTCTCGGAGTCGTCCACCATGCGGAACTCGAGCTGGGCGGTCTTGCCCACGAGCTCCTTCGCGTGCTGGGAGTCGGTCACGCCGGGCAGCTGGACGACGATCCAGCGCGCGCCCTGGCGCACGATGAGCGGCTCGGCCACGCCGAACTGGTCGATGCGGTTGCGGATGATCTCGATGGCCTGCTGCATCGCCTCGTTGAGCGGGGTCTTGGCGTCGAGCTTGTCGACCTGAAGCTCCATGACCATGTGCGTGCCGCCCTTGAGGTCGAGGCCGAGGTTGACCAGCCATTTCGGGCGCTCGCGCAGGGCCTCGAGCTTGGCGCGCTCGAGGGGATCGAGCTGGTACCAATTGATCGAGGGGTAGAGCAGGAAAACGGAGCCGACGATCAGGGCCAGGAGGCCCAGCCACTTGGTCTGTGTCTTGGTCATGGATTCGATCCTTTGCGCGGCTATCGGACGACGACGCCGGTTTTGACGTCCGAGAGGACGCGCGAGACCGACGAGCGCGCCACCGTGAGCTTCACCGTTTGGGAGAACTGCACCTCGAGATCGTCGCCCTTGAAGCCCACGATCGTGCCGTACAGGCCTCCCGCGGTCAGGATCTTGTCTCCGGTCTTGAGGTCCTTGAGCATCCGCTC
>JACQJQ010000204.1 GCA_016204945.1 Elusimicrobiota bacterium | reverse complement strand
TCGTCGGCCAAATCGTCGAGGGCGCGCGCGCGGCCGCGCGCAAGCGGCGGCTTTTAAAAGCCGCCTGCGCCCTCGTCGGCCTGGGCCAGCTCGGCCTGCTCGGACAGCTGATCCGGCCCTAGACGGCGCAATAACTCCTTAACGCCGGGCCGCTACAATGCGCGGGCCGCCATGAACGACACCGAACGCTCCCTCGAGACGATCGCGCGGCTGCACGCCGAGATCATCCGCGAGCGCGCCGAGAGCCTGCGCGAGGCGGCGCGGGCCGCCGGGGCCCGGCTCGCCAAGCGCGAGGAGGAACTCGCGCGCCTGCGCGCCCAGGCGGCGGCTCTCAAGGCGTCCCTTCGGGCCGCGCAAGCGGCGCCGCTGCCGGTTCCCGAGAAGGAGGCCGCCATGGACTCGGCGAGATTCGCGACGGCCTCCCTGCCGCGGACCGCGAGCTGGAGATCCTTGGCGCCGTACGCGGCGATCGTCGCCTGCGCCGTCCTCCTGGACCTCGGCGGCTCCCGCCGCCGGGAGCCCGCGGCGCCGAATCTCGCCGTCCTGGCCCAGCCCGCTCCCTCCGTCGTCGCGAACGCCTCCCCCGCCGCGAAAGGCGCGCCCGTCATGGACGACGACGACCGCTCGCAGGAGGCCCTGCTGCTCGTGCACGAGTGGAAGCTGCCCGGCGACGAGAAGACGCTCGGCGAGCGCCTGGGCGGGATGCTCGATCTTCCCGGAGGCCGCCCGTCCTGGAGCGTCGAGCGCACCGGCGCGCACGGCTATCACGTGACGTTCCAGCCGGGCGAGAAGGACCTGCCCTACGCCTTCGAGGCCGACATCGAGGCGCGCGTCGTCTGGCCCACCCCGGAGACGCAGGAGCTGCTCGCTCCGCGCTTTACCGCCGCCTTCCGCGACCCCGCGCGCTGATCCGCGGGCGCTCGGCGCGCCTATTCGATCAGCGCGAGGCTCGCCGTATAGCCGTGGACGAAGTTCCGGCCGCCGACGGGGCCGAACTCCCCGTTGGCGAAGAAGCCGGCCATCGGCACGGGGCCGAGCCGGCTCTGCACCAAGGCCGCGTCGTGATCCGGCTCGCCGTAGAGCCCCTCGCCGCGGCCGCAGCACGAGAACAGCAGGGCCCCGCGGGGCCGCGCGCCGCCCGCGGGCAAGGTCTCGAGCAGCATCGAGAGGTCCTGGTCGGAGGTGCGCGCGTCGCGCAGCTGGAACTGCAGGGTCTGGCCGAGGCGGAGGTTGGCGCCGAGCGCGATGGACCCCGAATTCTGGTCGTAGCCGAGCAGGTTGCGGATGAGGAAATCTCCGCGATGAAATTCGGAGCGGCCCTCGTTCATGACGACGCCGGCAAACAGGGAGCCGCGCGCGAGACGCTGGTCCTCGGGCGCGCACTTGGACAGCGTCTCGCGCAAGACCTCGAGCGGATTGCGCCCGCCCAGTTCGCGCAGGACGTTGCCCTCGGCCTTGGTCACGATCAGATGCTCGCCGATCGGACGGCAGCCCTGCGCCACGATGGTCCGCATCTCAACGGGGCCGACGAGGGCGACGCCCGCGAGACCCTCCCTCAGGACCGAGGAGCCGAGCAGCAGCCAGGAGGGCTTGCGCAAGACGAGGCCGCTGGCCATGCCGCCGACGAGCGGCGCTCCGGGGTAGCCCTCGTTGAACAGCGCCGCCATGCGCTCGGGATCGCAGGTCATCGGGTCGCTCAGGATCAAGAACTTCGGATCTTCGTTCGGGTACAGGTCCAGCTCCCCGACGAGCGCGGCTCCGTTCTCGAGCCGAGCCAGCCCCGCCTGGGCGAAGGCGAAGGGCTGGACGCGCACGCCGGGCAGGCGCATGGCCAGGATCGAGATCGCGGGCTTCATTTCCACCTCGCGCCGGCCGGCGACGACGCCGCTCGCGTTGCAGCCCAGCGCGCGCAGGGGCGCCAGGTCCTTGGCGAGAAGCGTCGAGAACTCGGACGGATCGAAGTC
This sequence comes from Elusimicrobiota bacterium, assembly GCA_016204945.1. Classification (GTDB taxonomy): domain Bacteria; phylum Elusimicrobiota; class Elusimicrobia; order UBA1565; family UBA9628; genus GWA2-66-18. The sequence goes on along the minus strand of JACQJQ010000204.1, from coordinate 7,892 downwards.
GCCGAACGTCTCGGAAACGAACGCGAGCGCCAAATCGCAGGGCGCGCGGCCGAGACGGATGCGCGCCGCTTTCGCGGCCGCGGCGGCGGCCTTGCGCCAGTCCTTATCCTCCGAGAGGCCCTCGGCGAAAATCCTTGTTTCGATCATTTATTTTCCCGCCGCCCGCGCGGAGCGCGCGACGGCCTCGATCACCGCGGGCACTCCGGCGGGCTCGACCGCGTCGGCGAGGCGGCGCAAGTCCCCGCCGCAGCCGAACAAGCGGGGATAGGTCTCCGCCTCGAGATGATGCGCGAGGATGTAGTCCTGATCGTCGGGATCGACGAAGGAAATGACCTTGCGCGGCAGGTAGAACCGGTGCACGGCCGACAGGAGGGCGTCGGCCTTGGCCTCTCCCGGACGCCCGACGAGCTCGAAGTCCATGCGGCCGCGCGCGTGCATGTCCGCGACGCGCGCCAGGCCCGCGAGGCCGCGAACATCGTCTTTCCTCGCGTTCCATGCTCCCTTCAGACCCCAATCGAGGCACCGCCGATAGTTGTGGTTGCCCTTGAGGTGATGCATGCGGCGGCAGACCTCGAGGGCCGGGGCGTTGAGCGCCGGATCCACGTGAGGCTCGCGCAGAATCTCGGGATCGCCGGCGCGGCAGACGCGGTCGAGGAAGCCGCCGCCCTCGCGCTCCCAAAGCTCTTGAAAAAGAAAGCGGAGCATCGCGTCGGCGAACTCGCGGTGCGCCTTCACGCCGGTGGCGAGGTAGCCGTCGGTGAAGGCGAGCGCCGCCGCCGCCGCGTCGCCCAGCAGACCCACGACGGACTCCCCCTCGCCGCCCGCGGAATGCTGGAGGCCCAGGACCGGGTCGTATAGGCGCGTCTGGAGGAAGCCCAAGGCCTTCATCGCGGCCTCGCCGGCTCCCGAATGGCCGCGGGCGTGCGCGCGAAAAAGCGCCGAGGCCGCCAAGGCGTTGCCGTCGGCGGGATAAACGGCCGGTTCCGACGGGCCGAGGCCGCGAAAAGCGCCGACGCTTGGGTCCCAAAGGTCGCGAAGCAGACGGTCGCTGGCGCCCGCGGCGGCGTCGCGCCACCGCGTCTCGCCGGTCAGCGCGTGCGCGTCCCAGAAAACGGCCGCCCAACGGGCATGCAGCGAAAGCGAAAAGCCGCCCGCGTCGCCTGCGGCCAGGCGCGCCTCGAGCGTCCGCGTCAGCGCGGCGCGCGCCGCGGCGTCGCCGCGCTCGCCCGCGGCGTGAAGCAAGCCGGCGGCCAGTTCGGGGTCGTCTCCGGCGGGCAGCGCGCTCAGCGCGGAGAAAACGGCGGCGATCCTCGTCTCATCCGGCGCGGACGGCAGAGCCGTCTCGCGGACCGCGCCGGTCCACGCCGGGACCGGCTCCTTGTTCCCGAGCGGGACGGCGGCCTCCCGAGCCAAGCGCTCGAGCTCGGACGGCAAGGCGGGGGACGACAGAGAAAGAACCGCGCGCCGCGCGCCCTCGCCGTCGAGGACCACCGCGTCGCGGCCGAGGCGCGCCGCGGCATCGGGACGAGCCTGCGCGTCGACCAGGACCGCGACGAAGCGGCTCTCCAGAACGGCCTCGGCGCCGTTCAGGCCCCCGGGAAGCGTGGGGCCCACGACGGCCAGGATCGGTTTGCCCTGCGCCTTCGCGCGGGCGAACGCCTCCGCCGTCCAGGAGACCCAAAGGCTCACGCGGCGGACCGGTCCTCGGACATCTCGAACATCCTCTCGATCGGACGCAGGGCGCGGGCGGCGACGGACGCGGGCACCTCGACGCGCCGGGAGGCCGACGGGCTCTCGAGGGCCGAAAGGACCCGCTCGAGGGTCGCGGCCTTCATGTGCGGGCACAGACGGCACATCGGCACGAACGCCTTGTCCGGAAACCGCGCGCGAGCGAGGTCTCCGAGACCGCACTCGGTGATCAGCATGTAGGAGGAGGCGTCGTGGTCGTCCACCCACTTCATCATGTCGCCCGTGCCGCCGATATAGTCGACGACGGACGTCAGGGCCGGCGTGCACTCGAAATGCGCGAGGATCCTCACGCCCGGATACATCTTGCGATAGAACTCGACGGATGCCGCGTCGAAGTTGTCGTGCACAAGGCACGTCCCATCCCAAATCACGAGTTCTTCCCCGATCTTCTTGCCCAAATCCTTGGCGAGATTCCGGCCCATCATCGCGTCGGGCGCGAAGATGACCTTGGGATGCTCGGCGAACAGCTTGCGCAGTATCTTCGGCGCGTTGGCCGAGGTCACGACCACGTCGCACTCCGCCTTCACCGCGGCGGTCGTGTTGATGTAGACGGCCACCGGGGCGCCGGGATGCCTCTTCTTGAGCGCGCGCACGTCCGCCGCCGAGATGGATTCCGACAGGGAGCACCCCGCCTCCGGCGCCGGAAGCAGGACCTCCTTGTCGGGGCTGAGGATCTTCGCCGTCTCGGCCATGAAGCGCACGCCGCAGAAAATAATGCACTTCGCGTCGGAGGCCGCGCCCAGCTTGGCCAGCTTGTAGGAGTCGCCGATGAAGTCCGCGACGCCGAGGAGAATCTCCGGGCGCTGGTAGACGTGGGCCGGGATGACCGCGCGCTTCTCCTTCTTGAGCCGATTGATCCTCCAGGTCAGGCGCGCGGCGCGCTCCAGCTCCTCGTCGCGATAGCCGAGGCCGGCCAGGCCCTTGTCGGCCAGGCGCGCGGCCTCGGTTTCGAGCTCGGACGGCGAGGGACCGACGGCGGCCTTCAGCGCCATGCGTCGAGCTCCGGATAATTGCTGAAGATGCCGTCCACGCCGAGCGCGCCCAGACGATCGCGCTCGGCCGGCGTGTTGACCGTGTAGACGAGAACCTTGAATCCCCGCGCGTGAGCCGCCCGGACCGCGCGCGCCGACGCCTGGCGGGCGCTGAGGTTGAGGCTCTCCGCGCCGAGCCCCTACATTTCGCGCAGCGCGGCGGGAAGGGGCGTGGGGCCCATCAGGTAGCCGATGCGCGCTTTTTTATCGAGCGCTCGCACCGAGCGCAGGGCGGCATGATCGAAGCTCGAGATGACCGTATGGGCCGCGGCGCCGCGCCCGCCGATCAAATCCAGGACGCGCTCCTCGATGCCGGGATACACCGAGGAGCCGCGCTTGAGCTCGACGTGGAGCTCGACGCCGGCGGGAAGGATGTCGAAGACGTCGCCGAGGCGCGGCATCCTTTCGCCCGCGAAGCTCCCGCCGAACCAGGAGCCGACGTCGAGGCGGGACAGCTCGCTCCAGCGCATATTCTTGACGCGGCGCTTGTCGCGCGCGCAGCGCTTGAGGTCGTCGTCGTGCGCGACGACGAGCTCATGGTCGGCGGTCTGGTGCACGTCGAGCTCGACGGCCCGAGCGCCCATCGCCAGCGCGCGGCGGAAGGCCGCCATCGTGTTCTCGGGCGCGTGGCCGCTGGCGCCCCGGTGGGCGATGACTAGCATCGTTCGATCCTTTCCATGACGGCGGAGTAGCCGGCGTCATCGTACTCAATTCCAAGGCGCTCTTCCCGGCCGGTGCCCGGCCCGTGGAAATCCGAGCCGCCCACGGCGAGAAGCCCATTGGCCAGCGCCCAATCCCCGTACTGCCGGACCTGCGACGGCGTGTGGCCCGCGTAGAGGACCTCCACCCCTTGGAGACCGGCGCGGCGCAGCTCGTCGAGCTCGTTTTCCTTACCGGCGGTCTGCGGGTGCGCGAGGCAGGCCGTCCCGCCCGCGTCGCGAATCAGGGCGATCGCCTCCGAGGGGCTGGGACCCATGGACTCGACGTAGCCGGGCTTGCCCCGGATGAGGAAGCGCTCGAAAGCCTCCTTGCGGCTTTTCACGACGCCGAGGCGGCGCAGCGCGTCGGCGACGTGCGGGCGGCCGATGGTCTCATGCGCTCCGGAGCGGACGTGCTCGAATTCGATCGCGACGCCGACGGCGCGCAGGCTCTCCACGATGCGCTTGGCGCGCGCGTCGCGGCGCCCGCGAAACTCCCCGAGACGCGCGGCGAAGCCGGGAGCGTCCGGGTTGAAGCCGTAGCCGAGGATGTGGACGCGGTCGGCGGCGCCCGCCCCGGCGCAGTTGATCTCGATGCCGAGGCGAACCTCCAAGCCTTCGGCCTTCGCGGCGGCGAACAGTTCGGGGCCGCCGGAGACGCTGTCGTGGTCGGTCAAAGTCAGGAGATCGACGCCGTTTTTCACCGCGCGCGACACGAGCTCCGCCGGGGTCAACGTCCCGTCGGAGTAGATCGTGTGGCAGTGCAGTTCGACGCGTTTTGGCACGACTAAGAGTGTCTCCTAAACCGCGACGACTTCCTTGATCTCGGGGATCTCCTGCTTGACCATGCGCTCGACGCCGCCCTTGAGGGTGGCCGTGGAGCTCGGGCACGAGCCGCAGGCGCCGGACAAGCTCACCTTGACGATGCCCGCGGCCTCGTCGACCGAAACCAAGGAGATGTCGCCGCCGTCGGACTGGATGTAGGGGCGGATCTTCTCCAGCACCTTCTCGACGCGTTCGTAGGTCGTCATCAATGCACCCCCCTATTGCTTGCCGGACGCCAGCTTCCCGAGCCACTCCGGCGCGGCGCCGCACGCTCCGGCCCTCTGCGCGAGGATCGCGGCCAAGGTCACGCCCTCGAAGTAGCGCGTCACGAGGTCGCCGAGCTTCGCCCACACGGGCGAGATCGCGCACTGCCCCTGATGGCGGCAGTCCTTCGCGCCCTCTTCGTAGCGTCCGCACACTTCCTCGAAAACGGCGCCGTCCACGGCGCGCACCACCTGCGCCAAGGTGACCTCGGCCGGCGGACGCGAAAGGGAGTAGCCTCCGGAGCTGCCTCGGTGGCTCGTCACGAGCCCGGCGCGGCGGAGCTTGACCAAAATCTGGCTCACGTAGTCGGCCGGGACGTTGTCGGACTCGGCCAGGCGCTCGGCCGGGATCGGCGCGTTGCCGTGCTCCGCGGCCAAGGCCACCATCAGGCGCGTCGCATACTCGATCGAGCTCGTGATTCTCATGGTCGCCTCAGTACAGCCCCAACTGCTCCTTCGCATCCTCGGTGGCCATCGTGCGCGGGTCCCAGCCGGGAACGAAGGTCAGGTCCACGTCCACGTCCTTGATGCCCGGCAGCTTCGTCAAAGCGGTGTGCACCGACGCGAGCAGCATCGGCCCGTACGGGCACGCGGGCGAGGTCAGGCTCATGCGCACTTTGACCGAGCGGCCCTTCGCCGACCGGCCGAACTCGGCGCCGTACACGAGGCCCAGATCCACGACGCTGATGTGGATCTCCGGATCGACGACGGGCATGAGAGCCTCGCCGACCTGCTTGAACGTCGCCTCCGCCGCGGTCGCGGTTTTATCGCTCATGATTTGATCGCCTCGAAGCCCTGCACGACGGTGTTCCAACCCAGGGTCGCGCACTTCACGCGCAGGGGAAATTTGCGCACGCCCTCCAGGCTCGCGACGTGCTCGAGCTCCGGCGGCAGGGCCGACACCGCCCCGTTCTCCAGCATCATCTTCTTGAACGCGGCCACGAGCGCCTTCGCCTTGGAGATCTCGGCGCCCTCGATCGCCTCGGCCATCATCGCCGCGGAGGCCTGGCTGATCACGCAACCGTGGCCCGAGTAGCGGAGCTTGGACACCTTGCCGTCTTTCAGCTCGGCCGTGATCTCGAGCTCGTCGCCGCACACGGGGTTCACGCCGTGGGCGCGCATGTCCGCCGGGTCGCACCTTCCCTTGCGAGCCGCGGACCGGAAATAGTCGAGCAGGACCTCGCGGTACAGCTCCTGGAGTTCCGCGTCGCCTTCCACTAGCGCACCCCCGCCTTCGGCTTAGCCTTGAAGAACTCGATCGTGCGCCTGAGCGCGCGCGCGAACCCCTCGAGGTCGGATTCGTCGTTGTAAAGGTAGAAGCTCGCGCGCGCGGTCCCGCCGCACTGGAGCTTGTTCATCAGGGGCTGGCAGCAGTGGTGGCCGACGCGCACCGCGACCCCCTCGAGGTCGAAGGCGGTGCCCACGTCGTGGGGGTGCAGGCCCGTAACGTTGAAGGAGACCACGCCCGAGCGCTTGGCCGGGTCCTTGGGCCCCAGCACCGTCATGCCCTCGGCCTCCAGGATCGCGCGTGCCTTTTCGGCCAGCGCGTGCTCGTGGGCGGAGACGGCATCGAGGCCGATCGCGGAGAGGTAGTCGAGCGCGGGGCCGAAGGCGGCCTGGTCGGCGAAGTTCGGCGTGCCCGCCTCGAACTTGTATGGAAGCTCATTCCACGTGGACTTCTCCAGCGTCACGCGGGAAATCATGTCGCCGCCGCCGAGGAACGGATCCATCGCCTCGAGCAGCTCCTCGCGGCCCCAGAGCACGCCGATCCCGGTCGGGCCCAGCATCTTGTGGGCGGAGAACGAGACGAAGTCGGCGCCCCAAGCCTTGACGTCGATGGGGCGGTGCGGGGCCCATTGGCAGGCGTCGACATGAACCGTTGCCGCCGCCTCCTTGCCGAGCTTGATCAGTTCGGCCACAGGATTGACCGTCCCGATGGCGTTCGATATGGCCACGAACGAGAAAAGCTTGGGCCCCTTGGCCAGAAGCTCCTTCGCCTTGTCCATGTTCAAAGTGCCGTCTGTCAGGACGGGAATGAACTCGAGCCTGATCCCGCGTTCAGCCGCAAGCAATTGCCACGGCACGATGTTCGAATGATGCTCCATTTCCGTCAGGAGAACGATATCGCCGGTCTTCAAGAACTTCCGGCCCCACGCATGAGCGACCAGATTGATGGACTCCGTCGCGTTGCGCGTAAAAATCAATGTCGCCGGCTTCGGCGCTCCGACGAACGCGGCCAGTTTGGTCCGGGTCGCCTCGGCCATGCTCGTCGCTTCCTCGGATAAAGTATGAACGCCGCGGTGGACGTTGGCGTTGTGCTTCTCGTAGAAATCCGTCAAGGCCCGGATCACCTGGCGCGGCTTCTGCGTGGTCGCCGCGTTGTCGAGGTAGACGAGCGGCTTGCCGCGCACGAGGCGCTTCAGGATCGGGAAGTCCGCGCGAAGCGTCTTCGCGTCAAGAGGCGCCATATCAGAGGTTCTCCTCGGGCATGCGCCCGTGCAGCGCGTCGGCGAGAGCCAGCTTCAGCGGCTCGAGCGCCACGCGGTCGACCATCTCGGAGCCGAAGGCGTAGACGAGCAGGCGCCGGGCTTCGGCCTCGCCGACGCCGCGCGAGCGCAGGTAGAACAGCGCCTCGAGCGAAAGCTGGCCGACCGCGCCCCCGTGCTTGCACGACACGTCGTCGGCGAGAATCTTGAATTCGGGATTCGTGTTGACGCGCGCGTCCTCGGACAGCAGAAGATTCTTGCTGTACACCTGCGCGTCGGTCTTCTGCGCGCCGGGCTTGACCGAGATCAGGCCGTCGAAGACGAAGCGGGCCTTGTCGTCGATGACCGCCTTGTAGAGCTGGCGGGTCCTGCCGTCGACGGCGCGGTGCTCGACGACCGTATGGTGATCGGCGAACTCCGCGCCGCCGAGCAAGGCCAGGCCGTTGAGCGCGCACTCCGCGCCCTCGCCCTCGACGCAGACCCTCAGGTCCTCGCGCGCGAACAGGCCGCCGAGGTTGAGGGCGTGGGACTCGTAGCGCGCGCGGGAGCCGAGCGAGACCTCGAGCGCCGTGGTCAGCCGGCCCTGCGCTCCCTCGCGGACGACGCGGTGATGCCGCAGGAACGCGCCCTCGCCGAGAACGACCTGGGCGCGGACGTTCTTCCAGGACGGGGCGTCGCCGAAGGACAAGGTCTCCTCGACGAGCTCCGCCGAGGCGCCGGGCTCGAGCACCACGAGCACGCGCGCCGAGGAGGACTCCGCCAGGGGCGAGGCCTCGGAGATGTGGACGAGGAGGATGGGGCGGTCGGCGCGCGCGTGGCGCGCGACGCGGACGACGAAGC
>JACQJQ010000213.1 GCA_016204945.1 Elusimicrobiota bacterium | reverse complement strand
GAGCGCCGCCGCCAGCAGGCTGTAATACCCGAGGCACGCCCCGACGTCGAAGAAAACACACCCCTCCGCCAGCTCGCGCAGGAGGAATTTATTCAGCCGCATCTCGGCGTCGGCGTCGACCGTGGCGCCGTAGAGGTAGACGTCGCCGTATCCCGACGGGACGGGGACGGTCATCCGCTCCCCGAAAAAAGTCCTCGCCTCTCTCTCGGACGCCTTTCCCAAAACAAACAGGAGATTGAACAGCCGCATGCGAATGGAGTTCGCGAGCGTGCCGAGGGGGCTGCGCAGCAGCCTTTCGGACCGGGACATGCGCCGGAAAGCGACAAGGGCGTCCAGGCGCCCCTGAAGGTCGACCCGCTGGACCGCCTCCGTCACCGAGCTTTGACGGCCGGGCTCTTCGAGAACGCCAGCTTGTCGTTCGCCTCGTCGACCTCGACGTAGATGGTGTCGCCGCGCTCGAATTTTTTGAGGAGGATGTCCTCGGACAGGGGGTCCTCGACCGACCGCTGGATCGTGCGCCCGAGGGGGCGGGCCCCGTAGTTCACGTCGAATCCGGTCTTGATGAGGAACTTCTCGGTTTCGGCGCTGAACTCGATCTTGAAGCCCTGGGCCTCTATCTTCGCGCGGACCCGGACGAGCATCATCGTGAGAATCTCGGCCATCTCCTTCTCGTTGAGCGGATGGAAGACAATGATGTCGCTGAGACGGTTGATGAACTCGGGCGAGAAGACCCGCTTGACCTCGTCCATGACCGTCTCCTTCATCTTCTTGTAGTCGCGCTGGTCCTGGTCGGCCGCGTCGGCCGCGGCGAAGCCGAGGGATTTGCCCTTGGAAATCAGGCGCGCGCCCACGTTCGAGGTCATCAGCACGACGGTGTTTTTGAACGACACCTTGTGGCCGAGATTGTCGTTGAGCAAGCCGTCATCCATGACCTGCAGCAGGATGTTGAAGATGTCGGGGTGGGCTTTTTCGATTTCATCGAGAAGCACGACGGAGTACGGCTTCCGGCGGACCGCCTCGGTGAGCTGCCCCCCCTCCTCATAGCCGACGTAGCCCGGGGGCGCCCCGATGAGCCGCGAGACCGCGAATTTCTCCATGTACTCCGACATGTCGATGCGGATCAGCGAGTCTTCGTTCCCGAACATGAATTCAGCCAAGGCCCGCGCGAGCTCGGTCTTGCCGACGCCCGTCGGCCCGAGGAACATAAAGGAGCCGATCGGCTTTTTGGCGTCCTTGAGGCCGGCACGCGAGCGGCGGATCGCCTGCGACAGGGTCTTGATCGCCTCCTGCTGGCCGATGACGCGCTTATGGAGGTTTTCCTCCATGTGCACGAGCTTCTCGGTCTCGGTCTCCGTCAGCGCGGTGACGGGGACGCCCGTCCACTTGGAGACGACGGCCGCGATGTCCTCGCCGGTGATGGTCGGGGTCGACTGGTCGCGCTTCTCGCGCCACTTCTTCTTGTTCTCCTCGAGAGCCTTGCGCAGCTCCTTTTCCTTGTCGCGCAGGCGGGCGGCCTTCTCGTACTCCTGGCCGGAAATGGAGGAGGACTTGTCCTTGACCACCTTCTCGATCTCGGCCTCCTTGTCCTTGAATTCAGGGGGCGTCGACGAGGACTGCAGGCGCGCGCGGGAGCCGGCCTCGTCGATGAGATCGATGGCCTTATCGGGCAGAAAGCGCTCGGAAATATAGCGGTCCGAAAGCTCGGCGGCGGCGCGCAGAGCGCTGTCGTCGTACTTGATCTTGTGGTGCGCCTCGTATTTGTCCTTGAGCCCCTGGAGGATCGTGAAGGTTTCCTCGACCGAGGGGGGGTCCACGAGGATCGGCTGGAAGCGCCGCTCGAGCGCCGCGTCGCGCTCGATATACTTGCGGTATTCGTCCAGGGTCGTCGCGCCGATCGTCTGCAGCTCGCCGCGGGACAGCGCGGGCTTGATCATGTTCGACGCGTCGATGGCTCCCTCGGCCGCCCCGGCGCCGATGACGGTGTGCAGCTCGTCGATGAAGAGCACGACCGCGCCCTTCGAGCGGCGTATCTCTTCGATGATGTTTTTCAGCCGCTGCTCGAATTCGCCGCGATACTTGGTTCCCGCGACGACCAGGGCCAGGTCGAGCGTCAACAGGCGCTTGTTCAGCAAGATTTCCGGCACGTCGGCCGTGGAGATCTTCGTCGCCAGGCCCTCGACGATCGCGGTCTTGCCTACGCCGGGATCGCCGATCAGGACGGGGTTGTTCTTCGTGCGGCGCGCCAAAATCTGGATCATCCGCTCGATCTCATCGTCGCGGCCGATCACGGGATCGAGCTTGCCTTCCCGGGCCATCGCGGTCAGGTCCCGGCCGAACTCATCGAGCGTCGGGGTCTTCGACTTGGTGCGCGTCGGCGAACCGGAGCCCTGCTGGGCCCCGCCCGCGCCCGCTCCGCCGGCCTGCTGGGATTGGCCCTCGCCCAGGAGATTGAGGACCTCCTCGCGAACGACGTCCAGGCGAAGCCCTAAATTCTCCAGCACGCGCGCGGCCACGCCCTCCTCCTCGCGAATGAGGCCGAGAAGCAGGTGCTCCGTGCCGACGTAGGAATGGCCCATGTGCTGGGCCTCCTCGACGGCGTACTCGAGGACTTTTTTGGCCCGCGGCGTGAAGGGAATCTCGCCCAACAGCATGACGTTGTCGCCGGTCCCGACGATCTTCTCGATCTCGGAACGCACGCGGCGGAGATCGACGCCCAAATTGGCGAGGACCTGGGCGGCGACGCCCTCGCCCAAGGCGATCAAGCCCAGGAGGATGTGCTCGGTCCCGACATAGTCGTGATTAAGGCGCTTGGCCTCTTCCTGGGCGATCAGGATGACGCGCTGGGCCCGCTCGGTAAACCGGTTCGACATAAAATTCTCCTGGCGGCCGTTCGGCCTCCTTCGTTGCCGCACATTCTACATATTTTGCGCGAGTCAAGACTCCGTCCCGGCTTTACCGATTTTTTAGCATCCTGTAACGGCACGGCAACGCGGGGGGGGCTACACTCCTCGAGACTCAGGGAGGCCTAATGGCTATTCTGATTCCCGCCGTCATCCTCGTTCTGTCCGCGCAGGAAGCCTTGGCGGAGCGCCGAGAAAACAAGCCCTTCCACACGGTCAACGGCCGCACGTCCATCGCCGCCCCGGCGGCCGCCGTCCGCGCAGCCGCGGCCATCTCCGCGGCCGCCGCCGTCAAGCCCGGCGCCCTGATCCGCACGGCGGGCCAATTGCCCCGGTACGAGGAAGCCGGGGGCGTCCGCACCCACTCGACGAACGCAGGGGAAATCGCGCTGAATTCCCGAAAAGCTCGCGACGCGGGCCGCGCTCCCGGCATCCGGCAGGGGCCGAAAGATACGCCCCCTCCCCCGAACCCGGGCGCCTTCGGCCGCTCCTACGCCGGCGGCGCCTCGCCCAATGCCGACATCGGCCGCGACAACAACGGAAGCGGCAACAACGGGAAAACGGCCGGCGACGACCATGACGCCAAGGGCGGCGCCGGTCAAAATTCCTTCGACGATCCGACGGGCTTCAACGACGCGTATTGAATCCGCTATGATCCCCGCATGCGGCTCGTCCCGCCCGCGGGGATCAATCTTTTCCAGCACATCTACGTCTTGATCCGCGAGTACCGGGAGCGGACGGGCCTCGAACCGCTGAACCTGTCCCTCGGAAATCCGGACGGCGTTCCCCCCGCGGCGATCCGGGCGCTCAAATCGAAATACGCGCGAGATCCCGGCCATGACTTCCATACGTACGCCGAGGACAAGAATCTCCTGCGCTTCAGCGAGGCCATGGTCGCCCTTCACGGCGGCATCGAGCTCGAGCGGCATCCGCGCCTGCGCGCCCTGCCCATCGCGGGCATCAAGACCGCGAGCGCCCTGATCCCGCTCGCCTGCGGCCTCCATCTTCCCGATGGGGCGCGGCGCGGCACGTTTCGCGTCGCCTCGAACCTGCCCGCCTACGACGTGATCGGCGCGTGGGGCGAGTCTTACCTCGGCGCCCGGCGCACGATTTGGCCGCTCGTGAGCTCCGACAACATGCGGCTGAAGGTTTCCCGCCTGAAGGACGCCCTCAAAAAAGACGGGGCCGATCGCGCCGACCTGGTTTTCGTCATCCGGCCGGGAAACCCGGCGGCGGTGGGCGCGTCCGCGTCCGACTGGAAGGAGCTGATCGCGTTTTGCATCGAAAGAAAAATGCGCCTCGTCAACGACGCCGCCTACGCGGGGCTCGCCGCGGGCGGCGCGCACTCCGCCCTGGCAGGGGTCGCCAAGGATTTCCCGGAGCTCGAATGGCTCGAGCTGTACTCGGTGAGCAAGTCCTACAACGACCCTGGAGCGCGCCTCGGCGCGCTCGTCGGCTCCAAGGACTTCGTCGAGGACTTCGCGCTGATCAAGGGCAACGCCGACTCCGGCCCCGTCCCGAGCGTCATGGCCGCGTATGGTGAGTTTCTCAACGATTCCGCCGCCGCGCGCCGAGCCCTCGACGAAATCCGCGGCCTGTATGAAAAGCGCCTCGCCTATCTGATCCCGCGGCTGAAGGACGCGGGCTTGCGGCCCGCATGCGCGGCCGAGGCGGGGTTCTTCACCCTGTGGAAGACGCCCAAAGAGGCCTTCGGAAAGCCGCTCCCGTCCCACGACCGGCATGAGGCGTTCAACCGGGCCGTGATCGCCGAAACCGGCATCGTCGGGGTGCACTTCTCCGGCTTCGACGCGGCCGGCGAACCGGAGCCCCTGATCCGCTATGCCGCGTGCGCCGACGTCCTTGACGAAAATTTCAAGGTGCGGCTCGAAGCCGGCCTCGCCAAAATCAAGCCCGCGTATTGACCCCCTCGAGGCGCGCGCCCGCGCGCGTTGATTCTCGGCGGGGAATGCTTTACACTATCACCGCATGAATCAAGCCGAGCCCGCGCTCGCCGAGCCTCCCGCCGACCTCAAGAACAAGACCCTGCTGGTCATCTCTTCGCCGAACCCGAAGAAAAAATTCATCTACCAGCGGCTCAGGGAGCTTGGCTCGAAGATGCTCCTGATGTCCTCGGAAGCGAACTGGGTCAGCAAGCTCACCGACGGCTTCATCGAGTGCGACCCCCTCGACGAGGTCGCGTGCGTGGCGAAGGTCGAGGAGCTCGTCAAGACGCGGAAGATCGACGGCGTCATCACCTTCTGGGAAAACGCGGTGCCGCTGTGCGCTTCGCTCGCCCAGCGCTTCGGCTGGATCGGCCACACGCCGCAAGCCGCTCTCAACGCGCGCAACAAGTACCTGACGCGCCAGTCTCTCGAGAACGCGAAGCTTTCGCGCCATCAGCCCGCCTGGGCTCTGATCAACGGCCACTCCGACCTCGAGAGGGCCGCGGCCCGCATCGGGTTCCCGCTTGTCCTCAAGCCAGCATGGGGCGTGAAGAGCCAGTTCGTCGTCAAGCTCGACAACCTTGACGAGGCCAAGAAGGCCCTCGATTACATCAAGACCAACATGACCCCGGCTTTCGACCCCATCTACAAGTACGGCACCGACATTCTGGCCGAGGAGTTCCTAGACGGAGCGGAGATCGACGTCGACCTTTTGGTTCAGAACGGTGAAATCAGGTTTCACGCTTTCAACGACAACTTCCCCACCAAGGAGCCTTTCTTCATCGAGACGGGGGACGCCATGCCGTCGCGCCACGAAGACAAGGATCTTTCCGACACCTTGAAAATGGCCAAGGAGGTCGTGCGGGCCCTGGGCCTCACCAACGGCGCCCTGCACCTCGAGGCGAAAATCACCACCGCCGGCCCCAAGCTTGTCGAGATCAACGCCCGCATGGGCGGCGACTATCTCCACGACTGGATCAAGGCGGTTTGGGGGGTCGACATCATCGAGGAGGCCGCGCGCATCGCGGTCGGCCAGGCTTGCCACCCGCGGCGGCTTAAGGAGCCGCGCTGCCACCTGGTCGGGAAATATCTCATACCGGAGCACTCCGGCGTCGTCACCGGCGTCAAGCTCCCGCAGGGCGAGCCCGATCCGTCGAAAGTCCGCGAGATCGCCGTTCAGAAAGAGCCGGGCGACGCCGTGCTCGTGCCGCCCGAGGGCTTCGAGACGATCGGCTGGGTCGTGGGCCGCGGCGACACCTACGCCGAGGCCGAGGAAAATCTCGACGAGGCGCTTCACAAGGTTTCCGTCAACATCGCGCGCTTCGATTCCACCTCCTCGCTCGGGAAGACGCGCCGCAAGAACCGCTTCGGCGCCGCCCAAGTCTCGCGCCGCCGCATACTTCAGTCGGCGCGCATCGAAAAAGTCCGCGGCACCGGGTTCGACAAGAAAAACCTGCACGTCGGCATTCTCTGCAACATCTTCGACGCCGAGGGCGGAGAGGAGGGCGCGGTGCACTCCGACCTCACGTCCGTCGGCCGCAACATCCAGAAGGCCGTCGAGTCAAAGGGCCATAAGGTCACGTTCTTCGACATGAACGAGACCCCGCTGCCGTTTGAAAAGATCGCGAACGCGAACGTGGACATGATCTTCAACGTCTGCGAGAGGATCAACAACTCCTCCCTTTTGGAGCCGCACGCGGCGGCGATCCTGGACTGCCTGGGGATTCCGTACACGGGCTCCAACCCCCTGACGCTGGCCCTATGCATCGATAAAATCAAGGTCAAAAAGATATTGGAGCAGCACGGACTGCCGACTCCGAAATTCGACTACGTCTTCGCGAAGAACGAGCCCATCCGCGAGGACCTGCGCTACCCCCTGATGGTGAAGCTGGCGAACACCGACAATTCCATCGGCATCTCCAACTTGTCCGTCGTCACCAGCCTGAAGGCCCTGAAGGACCAGGTCGCGATGCTCCTGGAAAAATACAATCGCCCCGTTCTTATCGAGGAGTTCATCGAGGGCGACGAAGTGGACGTCTCCATCATGGGCAACGAGGAGCGCGTGAAGGTCCTTCCCCTTTCCCGCTCGATCTTCGACGACCTGCCGAAAGGCACCTGGGGCATCTACCCCTTTCAGGCCAAGTGGGAGGACAACTCCGTGTACTCGAAAATCCGCGTCGAGCGCCCGGCCAAATACAGCCAAAAGCTTTCCGCCCTCGTCTCGGAAATTTGCCTCGACGCCTACCGCATCTTCGATTGCCACGACTACGCGCGCATCGAGGTCCGCGTCGATCGCTCGGGCAATCCCTACATCCTCGAGATCAATCCAAATCCCTCGATCAACGACGGGGACTGCGTGCCGGCCTGCGCCGAGGTGATCGGCCAAAATTATGCCGACTTCATCGAGGAGATCATGAAGGAGTGCATCTCGCGCTATCGCGCTCGTCCTCCTTATTACCACCTGCAGAGCGCGATGACGCCCTTTTAATGAAGGTCCTCGTCACGGGCGCCGCCGGATATATCGGCAGCCACGCGTGCCTGGAGCTGCTGAGGGCCGGTCACGAGGTCGTCGGCTTCGACAACTTCTCGAACTCCTCGCCGGAATCGATCGAACGCGTCAAAGCGCTGGCCGGAAAGCCGCTGCGGCTCGAGAAGCTCGATCTGCGCGAGCCCGGCGCGCTCGACGG
>JACQJQ010000203.1 GCA_016204945.1 Elusimicrobiota bacterium | reverse complement strand
GCCCCTGCCGCTCGGAAACCCAGACCGGTTCTTGGCGCCTAATTTTACTGCTTAACCTTCAGGTTTTCGCGAAGCGAAAACCCTGGCGCCGCAAGGCGCCATGTCGTTCAAGTGCTGATTCAAAACCCTGTGAACTTGGAGCGCGGAATCCTTAACCCGGCAAGCGCCGCTAGACGGCTTTCAGGGCCCGGCGCGCGGCCGCCAGCGCGAAGTCGATGTCGCGGTCGGCGTGCGCGGCGGAGACGAAAGCCGCCTCCCACTGCGCCGGCGGAAGGTACACCCCGCCCTTGAGCATGCCGTGGAAGAAGCGCCCGTACGCCTTCTTGTCGGCCCGCAGCGCGCTCGCGTAGTCGGTCGGCGCGGCGCCGTCGAGGAAGAACGGCGTGAACATCGAGCCGAACGAGTGCACGCGCAGGGGCACGCCCGCCTCCGCCGCCGCGCCGCGCAGGCCGGCGCAGTAGCGCCGCGCCATCTTCTCCATCCGCGGATACGGGTTCTCCCGCTTGAGCAGATCGAGCATCGCGGTCCCGGCGGCGACGGCGACGGGGTTGCCGGACAAGGTGCCCGCCTGATACGCCGGGCCCTCGGGCGCGATCATGGACATCACGTCTTTGCGGCCGCCGTAGGCGGCCAGGGGCAGCCCCCCGCCCACGATCTTCCCGAGAACCGTGAGGTCGGGCTTGATGCGGAAAAGGGTTTGGGCGCCGCCGTAGGCGACGCGGAATCCCGTGATCACCTCGTCGAACACGAGCAGGGTCTTTTCCCGCCTCGTGATCCGGCGCAGTCCCTCCAGGAAGCCGTCGGCCGGAAACACCAGCCCCATGTTCGCGGGGATCGGCTCGACGAAGAGCGCCGCGATCCTGCCTTTGTGCTTCTTGAACGCGTCCTCAACGGCGTGCAAGTCGTTGAACGGGACCACCACCGTCGTCGCGGCCACCGCCCTCGGCACGCCGGCCGAATCCGGAATGCCGAGCGTGGTGGCGCCGGAACCGGCGGCCACGAGAAGAGAATCCATGTGCCCGTGATAGCAGCCCGCGAATTTGACGATCAAATCGCGTTTCGTGAACGCGCGCGCCGCGCGCGCGGCGCTCATGCCCGCCTCGGTCCCGGAGCTGGTCATGCGCAGCAGCTCGATCGACGGCAAGGCCGCCTTGATCTTCTCGGCGAGAACGACCTCGCCCTCGGTCGCCGCGCCGAAGGTCGAGCCGCGGGCCATCGCGGCCCGCGCCGCCGCGACGATCTCGCGCCGGGCGTGGCCGAACATCAGCGGGCCCCAGGAAAGGCAGAAGTCCACGTACGAGCGCCCGTCGGCCCCGCGGATCCGCGCGCCGGCGCCGGAGCGCACGAACAGCGGCGTTCCGCCGACCGACTTGAAGGCGCGCACCGGCGAGTTGACGCCGCCGACAAGGGACCGGCGCGCGCGCGCGAAGAGCTTGCTCAAGCCAGCCATTGGGCCGCTTCCAGCGCGTAGTAAGTCAGGATGAAATCGGCCCCGGCGCGCTTGATGGACGTGAGGGACTCGAGCGCGATCCTTTTCTCGTCGACCCAGCCGTTGGCGGCGGCGGCCTTGATCAGCGCGAACTCGCCCGACACCTGGTAGGCGGCCGTCGGCAGGCCGAAGCGGGCCTTGACGGCCTTGAGCACGTCGAGATACGGCAGGGCGGGCTTGACCATCACCATGTCCGCGCCCTCCTCGACATCGAGCGCGACCTCGCGCAGGGCCTCCTCGAAGTTGGCCGGATCCATCTGATAGGTCGAGCGGTCTCCGAAGCTGGGCGGGCTTTCCGCCGCCTCGCGGAAAGGCCCGTAGTAGGCGCTCGCGTATTTGGCGGCGTAGGCGAGAACGGGGACGTCGGAATGTCCGGACGAGTCGAGCGCCCGGCGGATCGCGGCGACCTGGCCGTCCATCATGCCCGAAGGCGCGATGACGTCGAAGCCGGCCTTCGCCTGCGAGGCGGCGGTCCGGGCCGCGAGCGCCAGGGTCGGATCGTTGAGCACCCGGCCGCCCTTGACGATGCCGCAGTGACCGTGGTCGGTGTACTCGCAGAAGCATAGGTCCGCGATCAGCAGAAGATCGGGATGTTTATCCTTGATCGCCTTCGCCGCCTTCTGGACGATGCCGTTCTCCGCATAAGCGCCGGACGCCTTCGCGTCCTTCTTCTCGGGAATGCCGAAGAGGATGAGGCCCGGAACGCCCGCCTGAACCGCGGCGCCGGCGGCCTTGACCGCCGTGTCCACGGAGTACTGGAAGTGCCCGGGCATGGACGAGATCGGCCGTTTTTCCCCCTTGCCGGAGCGAACGAACAGGGGCAGTATGAAGTCCTTGACGGAGAGTTCGGTCTCGCGCACCAGGGCGCGCAGCGCTGGCGCGGCTCGCAGGCGGCGAAGACGCGTCGTTGGAAATGCCATGACCCTCAACTCACAGGTGGCCGCAGACTTTCATGAAGTCCTGACCGGGTTGGAGGGAAAGGGCGCACCGAAGCATCGGCAGCAGCTCCGCCCCCTCGTAAGCCTCGGCCAGCTCCAGGGAATCGCGCCCCCTGGGATTCTTCAATCTGGGATCGGCCCCTCGCGCCAGCAGAACCCTCGCGGTTTCCTTGCGGCCCGTCATCGAGGCCATCATGAGCCCGGTGAGGGCGCCGTCCCGGCCGCCATCGACCAGGGCGCCGCGGTCGAGCAGATAATGGATCAGTCGGGTGTGGCCGTTGTAGCCGGCATACCCGACGGCCGTGAAGTGGCCGGGGGCGAGGTCGAGCTTGGCGCCCGCCTCGACGAGATCGTGGGCGATCCCCTCGTGAACGCGGTAATCGGGCTCCTCGTCGTTCGCGCCGCCGACGCCCCGCTCGTCGTTGAGAAAGCAGGCCAGCATCAGCGCTGTCTCCTTGACCGCGTTCTCCGCGTCCAAATCGGCGCCCCTCGCGATCAACAGGCGGGCCACGGCGGGACTGCCGGCGCTTGCCGCCAGGGCGATGATCGGAAGCCCCTCCGGATAGCTGGACGTGGGAATGCGGGCGTCCGCCGACAGCTCGCCCGCGTCCAGCCATCGGCGCACCTGATCCGCCCGGTCCATCTCGATGGCGTTGCGCACCTTGATGGGGTCGAGAGCCCGCGCGAAAGCGGCGGCCGCGGTCTTCCGGGCCTGAAGAACTTGGGCCGTGAAAAGGGCTTCCCCGGCGCACCGGGCGGCCGGAACGTGGAAAACGACGAGGGCCAAGACCAGCGCCGCGCGCGGCACGGACATTCTCTTGGCCATGGGCCAATTATGTTTTATTTCCCCGCTCGGCGCAATCGCTTTACAAAGCCCGGGCGAGGGCGTCCACGAAGGACGACGCCGAGGGCCAGCGGTCCTCTGGACGCGGTTCGAGCGCGCGGCCGATCGCCGCGTCCACGCCGGGCTTGAGGCCCCGCGCCGCCTCGGAAGGCCGGCGGTACATCTTTTGGGCCTTGAGCATCGCGCCTCCGGTCGGGAAGGGGAGGCAGCCGGTCAAGCTCTCGTAGGCGCAGACGCCGAGCGCGTACACGTCCGCCGACGGGGTCACCACGCCCTGCTCCTGCTCGGGCGACATGTAGGCCGGGGTGCCGGCGATTTCGATCTTCGATAGGGTCGAGAGGATTTCCAATACGCGCCGCGCGATGCCGAAATCCATGACCTTCGCCAGTCCCGCGTGGATCATCACGTTGCCGGGCTTGAGGTCCTGGTGCACGACGCCCTGGCCGTGCGCGTAGTCGAGCGCGGAGGCGATCTGCCTCAGAAACGCCGCGGCCTCGACGGCGCCCACGGGGCCTCGCCCGATGCGCTCGTGCAGGCTCTCTCCCGGCACGCGCTCGAAAACGAGAAAGAGCCCCTCCGCGTCCTCGTGGACCGCGTGGATTTCCACGATGTTCGGGTGCTTGAGCGCGGCGACGGTGCGGGCTTCCTTCAGGAAGCGGGTGCGCTCGCGCGGATTTCCGGCGACTTCCTGCCTCAGCTTCTTGAGCGCCACGGTCCGCTGGAGCCCCAGGTCCACGGCCTCGTAGACGACGCCCATCCCTCCCCGTCCCAAGGTCCGCACCACGCGAAAGCCTCTCGGCACCGCTTCCACGCGGGGCGCCGCGGCGGCCAACACGTCATGATCCTCACGGCGCAGGGCCAGACGCGCCGAGGAATCGCCGCGCTTGCGGAACAAGACGAAGGAGAAGAACAGCAGGGCGGTGCCGACGGCGCCGAGCCATACGGGCCACGAGCGCGCGCTCCGCGCTCCGCGGACGCCGCGGACGGCGAGCGCGTCCTGATAGAGGGCGTCGAACTGCGAGTCGAGCGCCGCGGCGCGGGCGAGATCGGAGAGCTCCTCCGCTCGGCGCCCCAGCGCGCCGAACGCGGCCGAGCGCGCGGCGTAGGCCTGCGCATCCTTCTCGTCGAACGCGAGCGCGCGGTCGGCGGCCGCGAGAGCCTCCAACGGGCGGCCGAGATCGATCATGTCGCGGGAAAGGAGATGCAAAGAGCGGGAGTCTCGTTCGTTGAGCGCGAGCGCGCGCCGCGCGTCTTCGGCCGAATCGGCGTAGCGGCGCAGGTAGCGCCGCGCGAGCGCGCGCAGGCGCAGGGCCGCGCCGTCGTTCGGAAACTCCCCGATGCGCCGCGTCAGCGCCGCCTCGGCGCCGGCGTAGTCCTTGATCGCGATCTTGCCCCCGGCGTCGCGCAGGAGCGCCGCCCCGCGCGCGTCGGCAACGGCGCCTTCGAAGACGGCGGGCGAGACCGCAGCCGGCCGGCGCGAGCCCCCGCCCGTCAGGGCGCCGAAGGAGATGGGGGAGGCGAAGATCGCCTCGCCGGCGCCCTCGTCCCGGCGCAGGCCCTCCATGAGCTCCGCGATGCGGGCCTGCACCGTCTTGGACTCGACCGCGGGCTTGACGGGCGCGGTCAGCTTCACGAACGCCGTCAGATCCGCGTCCTCGGGATGGCGCTCAAGGACCTCGGCGGCCATTTGAAGGGCGGCGGCGTGATCGCCGGACTTTTCGAGGCGCTCGATCTCGCGCTTATCCCCAGGCGGGGCCGAGGTCGCAGGGGCCGTCGGCACCCGGGTCGTCGTCTGAGCAAACGACTCGGATTCTTTCTCAAGATCGGCCTGAGTCGAGTCCTCGCTCTCAGGACTGCTCACCGCCGGGGCCTCGTTTTTCCTCTGCGTATCATCGGAAACAACCTCGCCATGACCCCGCTCCAAGGCGCGCAACGGGCCTACGGAGAAAAACATCGGCAGAAGCGAGAGAACGAGAAGATGCCGCATAAGCTTGGACGCCGGAGTGTACCCCCCGCTCCCCAAAACTGTCAAGACGCGCCCGCTCCCGCGGTTCACGCGGTTTGGACCCTGAATTCACGCTTCATCCCCGGGGACGGAACGTGAATAGTCTGGGTCCCTTGGGGCAATCGAACCTGGGCCTATTTCCCAAACACGTTAGGGCATACGCCCCAGGAACGACCCCGCCAAGCTGCCTACACTTGAGCTGTCCAGGCAATCGACAAGACCAAGGAGAACCGCGAAATGAAGACCCGACGACTGGCCAGGATCCTGACGTCAGCCTACCTCTCGGCCATGCTGACCTCGAGCGCGGAGCCTATTCGCCGCTCGACCATCCTGGCGACCGCCATCGATCCCCTGGCCGCCCCGAGAGCTCTTCAAGGCGCGATGAACGGCCTGAACGCCGCAGGCTGGGGGCCCGCCTCGACTCCGGCTTCCGCGGTCGTCCCATCCGGAGTGGTCGTCTCTCGCAATAATCCTCCCCTCAAAGCGGTTGCGGCGATGAACGAGGAGCTGATGGGACGCCTGATTAAATTCACTCTCGATGACCCCCATACAGGCACAGTCACGGCTAGAATTTGCAAGGTGCTGGATCTCTGCGACGGAAGCAGGGACATGCCGCTGAAGCTCTCCAAGAGCAGCCTGGCCGACGGCATTCATTATTTCGGAGTCCCCCCTGAAGCGGGCTCCGAGGATATCCTCATCATGCTTAAGCGCGACACGGTCATTGAAGCCTACCTCACCGACAAGACCGCCAAGCTTCGCGCGGCGGCCATTCTGGAAAACGGCGCGGCTCGCCTCATCACCAACGAACGTGCCGCCGGGAAGTTCGCCGCCGAGCTGGCGCTGTTCGCCAAGGAAGCCCTCGACCTCCCCCCCACCGGGGCCTCCGTGGCCGGAAACCCCTAAGCTTTCGTCCGCCGAAAAGAGAGGCGGGCCCGCTCGTCGCGGGCCCGCCTCATTGATCACGAATCAGGGACGGCCTGTACCCCGGATTCTGTCCGCCCTTGCGGGCTCGAGGACCATTTCTCTCAGCGGCTACCGGGCGGCCGCGACCCGCTTGCGCGAGCCCTGGCGCGAGCAGCGCCCTCCGCCCAACTGCCTTGCTCCCGACGGGGTTTGCCTATGCCGGCCGCCTCGCGGCGTCCGCGGTGGGCTCTTACCCCACCTTTTCACCCTTACCTCCAGCGGAGGCGGTAACTTTCTGTGGCACTGTCCGTCGACGGGGCTTCTCGGCCCCGCCTCCCCGCCTTTCGACGGGCGTCGCGCTCAACGGAGTCCGGAAGTTCCTCCCGTCCTTTCGGACCAGCGGCCCTCCGGCCGTCCCTGAAATTTCATGCCGCCGCGGCGGCGAGCAGCTCGGGCTTGTAGAGAATGCGCTGACAGCTCTCGCAGGTGACCAGGCTCTTGAGCTTGGCGACCTCGAGGATCAGGCCCGGGGTGAGATTGATCTGGCAGGAGCCGCAGTGGCCGGCGACGACGGGCACGACGGCGTCGGGTTTTCCGCGGCCGCGGATGTGGTTGTAGACCTTCATCTCGGCGGCTCCGACGGCGGCGGCCGCCGCGTCGCGCTCGACCTTGGCGGTCTCGAAGCGGCCTTTCGCGTGGGACTGCTCGGCCTCGAGCCTCTCGAGATCCTTCTTGGAGAACTCCTCGGTCTTCTTGAACTCGGCCGTCGCGGCCTTCTCCTCGGCCCTGGCCTTGTCGATCTCCTCCATGAACTGGAGGATCTCGGTCTCGATCGCGCCCGCGGCGGCCTTCTCGGCCTCGATCTCGGCCTGCATCGCCTTGTACGCGTCGTTGGACTTGAGGTCGTTGAGCTGCGCCGCATGCTTGCGCGCGGCCTCCTCCTTGGCCGCGACGTCCAGCTCCTTGGACTTCTTCTTCTTTTCGAGCTCGACGATCTTCGCTTTCGCGGCGTCCATGTGGCGCTTTTCGCCCTCGAGATCGGCCTTGAGCGCCGCGATGCGCGGCGGCACCGCGTCGATCTCCTTCTGGATGGAGTCGAGGTGCTTATCTTTCGATTGAAGGGCGACGAGCGCTTGGAGGGCTTCTTTGGTCAGGGCCATGGTCAGGGTGCGTCCCCGGACCGGACCAGTATAGGATATTTCCGGAGCGTTGCTCTCTAGGACCTAAGTCCGGACGGCTTTGCCCTATTGGGCCCATGCGCCCCCCGCGGGATCGCGCCTATACTGGAAGGGCATGAAATACCTCCGCGCGCTCGTCCTCCTGACGCTGTCGCTCGCCTCCGCTCGAGCCGCCTTGCCCGTCCCGGATCGCGCCGGCCCGCGGCGCGGCGGCTTCGACTGGACGGCATTCGAGGGCAAGTATGATTTCGGCGCTTGCCGCAGCCGCCCCGGCCCGATCTGGGGAGACTACCCCCCCGGCGCCTTCGTTCTGATCGAGCCCCGCCGCGACTACACGCGCCAGCCCGTCGTCGAGTCGCTCGAGATCATACGCGCGAGCCACCGCAGCCCGCTGGCGCTGGGCTGGCAGATGGACGGCATCGGCCTCGGCCCCCAGCAGCGCCGGGATCCCGACACCGGGCGGGTCAACGGGGCCTGGGAAAGCTACCCCACGGCCGACGGCGTCTACGGCGTCCTCATGTGGGACAACCCGCACAACGTCGGCTGGTCCACGTTCCAGCTCACGATGGACGCCCGGGGCGGCGTCCGCTACGAAATGCGGCAGAAGCGGGACACCGACCCCGTCGTTCGAGAGGAAACCTGCACGCTCCAGCCGCAGCCCACGCGCGTAATCGGAATTCCGGTCTTTTTTTAAGACAACGCCGCTTCGCCTGAATTCTAAGGTTTCGCGACGCTCAGGCTGTAGTAGCCTCCCGAGGCAGTAGCGACGTAGTCAGCGGTCACGTTAACGCCGCCCACGGTGCAGTTGCAGTCCGCCCCGGGGACACCACCGGGGCACACAACGCCAACCGAATTATCTGTGGCGCAGCTCCCCAATCTTGTCCAGACCTCGGTGACGCGGCTGATGGCCGCGCGAGCCGCGAGATCCTCCGCGACTCGCGAGACGGCGTTGGCCGCGTTCATCGACGGCTGAAGGCGCGCGCGCAGGACCGTGGCCGCGATGACGGCCATGAAGAGTATCGAAACGATCACCTGGGCCAGGATCGAGCCGCGTTCGTCGAGTGATTTCATGGGTTTCTTCCCGAGGGGACCGCGACGGAGAAGGAGCTGCCGCGCGTGGCCGTGTTCACGTCCGACGAGGCCGTCAACGCGACCTGGATCACGTCGCCGCCGAGAGGACGGGTAAACCTCGCGTCCACGGGGCGCGCGCTGCTGCCGAAGGACGCGACGGGGCCGGCGCCGCAGGTGTAAGCCGCGGGGCAACCCGTCGTCCGGGCGTGATAGCGCACGATCCCGGCGCTCGTCCGGCAGAAAGCGAAAAAACGCATCGGTCGGGCGGGATTGATCGGCTCCAACGCCCCGCCGGCCGCGGGAAGCCGGGCGTTGGCGCAGGCCTCCAAAGTCGTCGCGTTCGACGTTCCCGCGGCGGGCGCTATCACATACGTCGCCTCCGACATCTCTCTCTCGATCGCCTTGAAGGCGAGGGCGGCGCTCATCTGCGCGGTCGCGCTTCTCAGCGCCTGAACCTGGTGGCGCGCGCCCGTGGCCGTCAGGGCGGCCAGGGCGGCCAGCGCCAGGGAGGCCAGCCCGGTGGCGATGACGAGCTCGACCAGGCTGACGCCGCGGCGGCCGATCAGGCGTCTCACGGCTCGCTCCAAGCGACGTTGAAGGTGACCGTCGGCTGCTGGACAAGGGATGATTTGGTGGCGTCGGGAACGGCGACGCTGTAAGACAGCGTCCCCCCCCACGTCGCGAGCAAGGCGGCCCACGGCGCCCCGGTCAGGTTATGCGCGACGTTATGATCAAGAGCCCAGCTGCCGCTCGCGTCGCCCGGCAGGCACCAGCCGTTGGCGTTCCCCGAGCAATTCGTCCCGGGGCCGCGCGTCCCCGCGCCAATATCGGCGGTCACGTACGCCTTCAGCTCCTCGGCCGCGCGGTGGACGGCGTCGGCCGCGGCGGCGCGGCGCGCCGCGCGGCCATCCGCCATGCGGCCGGTCAGGAAGGCCGGCATGCACAAAGCGCTCATCAACCCGATGAGAAGCATGGCGACGACCACCTCGATGAGGGTGTAGCCCTTTTGGGCGGACTCTTGATCAGCCACCATTCTCGCAGTGTAACAGGGCGCGCCGGACGTGTCAATCGGCGGGAACACATGTCATTGGGCCGAGAAGAAGCTTAGATTCTGGGAGGCGAACTCGCTGGTGAACGTGTGTTCGGCGTAGACGGCGTAGAGCTGATCTTTAATGTCACTGAACTCCGCGGCGTATTGGACGCCCACGTCGCCGAGCGCGACCGCGCGGGGGGACTGAAGGAACGCGCCGTCCGCGTCAATGAATCCGGTGGCGATCAAAGAGTTGAAGAGTCCTTGGGATTCGGCCGTCGTTATCCCCGGAATGCGGGTGAACCGCTCCTGAGTCAGCGCCTCCTCGTTGTTCGTATACAGCACGGTCGTCACGCCTTTGCCGACGAGCAGGTTGTAGTTTGTCTGGATGTCGGCATTGTTGACGATCGTGTCGTTCTGCGCCTGCATGAAGAAGGTCGGAACGGCGTAATCCGCCAGCTGGAGCACCTGATCGTAGCCGGCGGCGCAATAGATTGCGACGGCGTCGTAGGAGAAGTGGTAGCCGGCGTAGGGCACGTACCCGCCGCCGTTGGACATGCCCACACCGTACTCCGGCCACTGCGCGGAGACCCCCGCGGACGTCCGCAGGTAATCCCGCACGGCCGTGATATGCAGAATGTCGGGGTTGGTCGCCGGATTGGCGGTCGGAGTCCATTGCTTGGCGGTCCGGTCCGTGCTCTCGAGGAACACCAGCGCGTGAGACTGGGCGAGCGCGGAGGCGGCGAGAATGCGCATCTCGGTGTTGCTCGACATATTCACGGCGCTGCCGCCCGTCCCGTGAAAAAAATAGATCACGCCGCGGGCTGAAGGCGGGACTTGATAATAAGTATCCAGCCCGTCGATGACGACGTTGCTCAACTGCAGCGAGACCGGGGCCGCCGGCTTGGCCTCGACGGCGGCGGCCTTGTCGAAGACGGTCGCGCCTTTCTTCGCGGCGACCTTTCCCATGCCCAGGTCAAGCCCCGCCTCCGCGGGCGCCGCGAAAAGGACCGCGACGGCGACGAAGACGGCGCCGGCCGGTGTCCGCATCCTGGAAGTATGCTCCGGGATTCCGGCGCTGACAAGGCTTGTTGGGGTGCTCATCAGAACAGGTACCAAGTGAGCGCGGTGTTGGCGACGAACTCGAGGGAGGTCTCGCTGACACGCGCGGAACTCTCGCGCATATGCACGAGATAGGGCCCCGCGTCCACGCCGAACCAAAGGCTCCCCAGGACCCGGCGCTCCACGCCCACGAACGGGCCGCCGGCCCCGCCGGCCGCCTTCCGGCCCGAGCCGCGCACGTCCAGGTAGTCGCCCTCGACACCCAGATAGGGCCGCGTAGAGCCGCCTTCCCGAAAGACCCGGTATGCGCGCAGGCCGCCGACATTCGAGGTCGTCTGACCCATCCCCGAGCCGGCGCGGCCCGTCTGGTAGCGCAGCTCAAGCCGGGTCGCCCGCAGGGGACGCCAGGCGAGGTGCCCCCCTAGAACGTTGACACCCAGGCCGAAGGTCTCCGCCTCCCACTCGGCCCCCCGTTCGGGTGCCGCCCAAGCTCGGGGCGCGGCCGTCCCCGAGCCGGCGACGAACGCCGCGACGGCCGTCGCGGCGTCGCCGACAGTCCGAAAGCGCTCTCCGCCCGAGCGCCGGGTCTCCCGCCCCAAGACCCGGCCGCTGCGGGCGTCCAGGACGACGACGGATATCGAGCTGCGGTCGCGCGCCAGTTCCAGCAGCAGCACGGCATCCGCGCCCGTGGTCCGGCGGATCTCCTGCAGCAGGCGGGAGTCGGAATGGGTCCGAAGAGTCGCGGCCGCCCCGGCCAAGACCGGGTCCGTCTTCGGGAGGGAGACCGCGCGCAGCCCGGAGCGAGCCAGCCGGTCGACGACCCATCCCGCGATCGCCCCGCTCTGGGAGCCGGCTCCGGCGACGTCGGCGACCGCGTATATCCGGGGCCGCTCCCGCGCGGGTTCGACGGGCACGCTCGCGCAGGCGGCGAAAAAGACGCAGACGAGGGTCTGGCCCGCGCGCGCTTTGGGTGGAAGCATTCCGAGTGGAATCATGCGCTCCGGATATTAACAATTGAATACTCTGGGCTAAATCATCCACTCCTAACAAAAATACCGGACACAAAAACTTAAACAAAGCCGTCGGTCGGAATCTCGAACGGCTTCCTGCTGACTTCATGTTTCAACTGACCGCCGCCGAGCATCAATCTCTAAGGTTTCAAACTGGAACCTTAAAGCGGGGCCAACATTCGAAGTATTTACCGCGCGTATTTACCGAACAAGGCGTCGCGATGTTTTCAAGCGTCTTGCACAGCGATCCGCATTATCCTTTTCACGACAAGGTGGTCCTGGTGACCGATTGCGTCCGAATGTGCATAGGCAAAAGTAAAATCAGCCTAAGCCGGGCGTTTGCGGGTCAGACCGTCGGAATCAAGGAGGTCGGCGACGGAATTTGGCTGGTAAGTTTTATGGACTACGATCTAGGCTACTTCGACCACGAAGGGGTTCGCTTTGAACCGATTGCGAACCCCTTCGGGCCGAAGGTGTTACCCATGTCTTCGGTATAATCCGTAACCTATGTGTCCGGTACGAACCCGTCCTAAACTTGGGCAGTATAGGATTTGAACCTATGACCCTTGTCGTGTGAGGACAATGCTCTACCGCTGAGCTAACTGCCCGTTAAATTTTCACCGGCGGAGATTCTAGCAATTTTATCGTCCGCGTCTTACCAGATGGACGCGAACCAGCCGCCGATGCGCCGCGGAATCTCCGCGATGTAGTCCCGGGTTTCCCGGGGCGCCGCGAACTCCAAGGCGGCGGCGCCGTGACGGCGCAGGCTTCTCTGGACGTTGCCGACGCCCCAGTTGTACGAGGCCAGCACGACCGCGAGCTTCTCGGCGGGAATCCGGGCGAAGTCCGACATGTCCAGGCCCATCTTGAAGAACGAGTTCGCGATCCAGTCCAGGTACTTCACGCCCGCCCTGATGTTGGTCTCGGCGTCGTAGAGGTCGCCGCGCGCGCCCATGTCGGCGGCGGTGGCGCGATCGAGCTGCATGAGGCCGACGCAGCCGGAGCCCGCATTGTAGGCGTTCGTTCGAAAATTGGACTCCTGGTGGATGACCGAGAAGACGAGCAGCGGGTCCACCTTGCGGCGGATGCCCTCGGCGACGGCGACGTCGATGATCCGGCGGCTGACGCCGCGGGACAGGAGCAGGGCGCGAATCTTGTCGTAGCGGGCGGGATCTCCCGCGGCGCGCGGCGCCCCGGCAGGGACCGCGCCGTCCTCGCGCGGCGGCGCCTGGCCGTCGAAGCGCCGCGCCCACGGGGCGTCGACGCCGCCGGAGTAGCGGCCCGCCTCGGCTTCCACGCGCCGAGCGGCGAGCTGCTGGCGAAGCGCCGCGACGAACTCGGCCTCGTCGACGCGGCGGGCTGAAAACTCGGCGAAGGACTCGGCGCCGGGAATGAGCCGTTGATTTTCGCCGTGCAGTTCGCGCAGAACCAGGCCTCTCCAGGCGACGAAATCTTCCCGGGCCTGAACCAGCTCCGACGGCGACGACGCGGAAGCGACCGCCGCCTTGATGTCGTCCAGGCGCGGCTGATGGCGAAGGGCGATGGGAGACGGCGGCTCGCTCCGGGGCAGGAGGGCTATGCGGTTGGCCTCGATCTCGGCGATCAGCTCGGCGCGGGGCTCCGCGACCGCGCCGGACTCCCGCGCGAACGCGCTCCCGGAGGCCAAGGCCAGCGCCGCGATCAGCGTCCGTATCCTCATGCCCTAAGGATGCGCCGATTCGCCCCGTTTATTCAGAGGCTGCAGGCCCAGGAGAGCCTTAGGCCTAAGGGCCTATTTCAAGCCCAGGGCAGGCGCCGCGCGATGCCCTGAATGAGCCGCCGGCGCAGGAAGCGCACCGGCCTGCCCTCGGAGTCCTTCCAGACCGAGGAATCATTGGACTCGTCGCGATTGTCGCCGAGCACGAAAAAGGCGTTTTCCGGCACGAGCTCGGGACCCATATTGTCGCCCTCCAAGAGCTCCCCGGAGCGGGAATGGACGGCGTAGGGCTCATCCAGCTCTTTCCCATTGATAAAAACGGTTTTTCCCCTCAATTCGACGGTTTCTCCGGGCAAAGCGACCACGCGCTTGAGCAAATCGCGATCATCCACGGGGCTGCGGAAAGACACGACCTCCCCCCGCCGCGGCGGACGCACGCGCAAAGTGAGCTTGTCGAGCACCAGCAGGGTGCCCGTTCTCAAAGCGGGCTCCATGGAAGGGCTGGCGACGTAGATCGGCTCCGCCACCCAGGTCCGGGCCGGAAGCACGACCGCCAAAGCGATCGCGAGCAGCTTCAAAAGCCTCAAGAATTCCATCATGTCAAGCTCAGGATAGCCCCAAAACGGCCGCGCGTCCAGTCGGTTGACACCGCCGCCGGCGTTTCGCTATACTGTGCCTCCCGCGCGGGCGTAGTTCAATGGTAGAACACGAGTTTTCCAAACTCGTTACGTGGGTTCGATTCCCATCGCCCGCTCCGATCGTGTTCGTGTTTTTCGTGCTGGGATAGCTCAGTTGGTAGAGCATCTCCATGGTAAGGAGAAGGTCGTGGGTTCAACTCCCATTCCCAGCTTGTTTTCGCCGCCGCACCGACTTTGAAAGACATCCGGAACCACAAGGAGAACTCGCGTCATGTCCAAGGCTAAATTCGAGCGCACCAAGCCGCACGTCAACATCGGGACCATCGGGCACGTCGACCACGGCAAGACGACGCTGACGGCGGCGATCACCAATTATCTCTCGAAGAAAGGCTTGGCGAAGGCGAAGCGCTACGACGAGATCGACAACGCGCCGGAAGAGCGCGCGCGCGGGGTGACGATCAACGTGCACCACAACGAGTACGAGACGGAGAAGCGGCACTACGCGCACGTGGACTGCCCTGGTCACGCGGACTACATCAAGAACATGATCACCGGGGCGGCGCAGATGGACGCGGCGATTCTGGTGGTGTCGGCGGCGGACGGTCCGATGCCGCAGACGCGCGAGCACGTGCTGCTGGCCCGGCAGGTGGGCGTGCCGCACATGGTGGTATTCCTCAACAAGGTGGACGTGGCCGACAAGGACCTCGTGGAGCTCGTGGAGATGGAAGTGCGCGAGCTTCTGTCGAAGTACGAGTTTCCGGGCGACAAGATCACGATCATCCGGGGTTCCGCGACGAAGGCGCTGGAGGGCGACAAGGGGGAGCTGGGAGAGCCGGCGATCCAGCGCCTGATGGACGCGCTCGACAAGGACGTGCCGGAGCCCAAGCGGATGACGGACCAGCCGTTTCTGCTGGCGGTGGAGGACGTGTTCTCGATCACGGGGCGCGGGACGGTGGCCACGGGCCGGGTGGAGCGCGGGACGGTGAAGGTGGGCGAGAACGTGGAGATCGTGGGCATCAAGGACACGCAGAAGACGGTGGTGACCGGCATCGAGATGTTCCGCAAGCTGCTGGATGACGCGCGCGCGGGCGACAACGTGGGCATCCTGCTGCGGGGCATCGAGAAGACGCAGATCGAGCGGGGGCAGGTGATCTGCGCGCCGGGCTCGATCAAGCCGCATACGAAGTTCAAGGCGAAGCTGTACGTCTTGACCAAGGAGGAGGGCGGGCGCCACACGCCGTTCTTCAAGGGCTATCGGCCCCAGTTCTACCTCCGGACGACCGACGTCACCGGGGCGGTGACGCTGCCGGCGGGCGTGGAGATGGTCATGCCGGGAGACAACATCGACATCGAGTGCGAGCTGATCGCGCCGATCGCGATGGAGAAGGGCCTGCGCTTCGCCGTTCGCGAAGGCGGCCATACCGTCGGCGCCGGCGTCGTCGCCGACATCACGGCGTAGGCGGCGGTCATGGGAGATCGGCACATCGTCATCCTGGGCTGCACCGTCTGCAAAAACAAGAACTACCACTTCCAACGCGGCAAGAAGAAGGAGTTCAAGTTGGAGATGAAAAAGTTCTGCCGCGCCTGCGGCAAGCAGGTCTCGCACAAGGAAGTGAAGTAGGCGAGACCTGCGCGAAGCGGATCTAGCGGGGGTATCGGTTAATGGCTAAACCACCGGTCTCCAAAACCGGAACTCCAGGTTCGAGTCCTGGTACCCCCGCCAGACCGCGCGACGATTAGAGAAACCATGAATCAAGCGACGCAGTTCCTGAAAGAGGCGTATTCCGAGCTCAAGCAGTCCACGTGGCTGACCCGTCAGCAGGCCGTCGACTCCACGAAGGCGATCGTCCTCCTCGTGGCGCTGATGTCCCTGTACGTCGCCGGCGTGGACTACGTGCTGTCCGTGCTCATCAGGGCCGTCCTGGGGCGATAATATGACCGAAACCACCACTCCGACGGGCCGCCGCGGCTGGTTCGTCGTTCACACGCAGTCCGGCTACGAGGACCGCGTTCACAAGACCCTTCTCCAGAAGATCGAGAGCGAGAAGCTCCAGGACCGCGTGTTCAGCGTGCTGATCCCGACCGAGGACGTCGTCGAGGTCAAGAAGAACAAGAAGAAGATCTCCAAACGGAAGTTCTTCCCGGGCTACGTCCTCATGGACATGGTCGTCGACGAGGTCACCTACTGGATGATCAAGGGGGTTCCCGGCGTGACCGGCTTCCTGGGCGACGCCAACCCGACCCCGCTTCCCGAGGAGGAGATCAAGGCCATTCTCGACCTCACCAACACCGCCGCCGCGGGCAAGCCCCGGCCGGCGGTCCAGTTCGAGAAGGGCGAGAACATCCGCATCGTCGACGGCCCCTTCCGGCACTTCATCGGCGTCGTCGAGGAGGTGTCCGAGGCCAAGGCCAAGATCAAGGCCATGGTCACGATCTTCGGCCGCCCGACGCCCGTCGAGCTCGACTTCCTGCAGGTGGAGAAGATTTGAGCGCGCTCGAGCCCGAAGTCATGGCCCCGGGCGGACGCGCCGGCGATTTCGAGGGCGTCAAGATCCGCGTCGCGCACGCGCGCTCGCTGGGCCTCGTGGGGGCGTTCCTCGCCCTCATGACGATGCTGGCCGCCGTCGGCTTCGGATTCGTGATGCTGTTCGGCAAGGCCCTGCTGGCCGCGGCGCTCGTCGACCTCCTGTGGCCGGCGGTTTTCAGCGCCGAGTTCACCCAGATCGTCTTCGGGACGCGGTCGGTGCCGTTTTGGAAGGTCTTTCTGCTCATGGTTCTCGGGGGCGTGGTCGCCAAGATGCTGCGGCCCGCGGCCTGGGGGCGCCCGGGAACCGGGGTCGTTCAAATTTAAGCCGCACGAAGAGAGAGGAAGTCAAAGTCATGGCGAAGAAGGTCAAAACCCAGATCAAGCTGCAGATTCCGGCCGGCGCGGCCAACCCCGCCCCGCCCGTCGGCCCCGCGCTCGGCCAGCACGGCGTCAACATCATGGACTTCTGCAAGCAGTTCAACGAGAAGACCCGCACGCAGGAACCCGGGATGCTGATCCCGGTCGTCATCACGGTGTTCGAGGACCGCTCGTTCTCGTTCATCACCAAGATGCCCCCGGTCTCGTCCCTCTTGAAAAAGGCGGCGGGCCTGGCCAAGGGCTCGGGCGAGCCGAACCGGAACAAGGTGGGCAAGATCACCCAGAAGCAGGCCGAGGACGTGGCGCGGGCGAAGATGCCCGACCTCAACACCAAGGACCTCGAGGCGGCGACCCTGATGGTCCTGGGCACCGCCCGTTCGATGGGCATCGAGATCACGAAGTAAAATCGACGCGCGACCGAGCTCCGTCAGGGGCGCCAACAGGTCAGGAGACAAGAGTATGGGCAAGAGATACGAAGCGCTGGTGAAGGATATGGACCGCATGAAGCTCCACCCCCTCGCCGGGGCCGTCGAGCTGGTCAAGAAGTGCGCGAACGCCAAGTTCGACGAGACCGTCGAGCTTCACGTCCGCCTCGGCGTGGACCCCAAGCAGGCGGACCAGCAGGTCCGCGGCACCGTGGGCCTGCCGCACGGCCTCGGCAAGTCCAAGAAGATCGCGGTCGTCGTCCGCGGCGAGAAGCAGAAGGACGCGCGGGCCGCCGGCGCCGACCTCGTCGGAGCCGAGGACCTCATCGAGCAGATCTCCAAGGGCTTCACCGACTTCGACATCCTCGTGGCCACGCCCGACATGATGAAGGACCTCTCCAAATTAGGAAAGGTGCTCGGCCCCAAGGGCCTCATGCCCAACCCCAAGTCCGGCACCGTCACGATGGACGTCCCCAAAACCGTCAAGGAGCTGAAGGCCGGCCGCATCGAGTACAAGGTCGACGACTACGGCATCATCCACGTTCCCGTCGGCAAGGCCTCCTTCCCCGCCGACAAGCTCGTCGGCAACGTCAAGACCGTGCTCGACGCCATTCTCAAGGCGAAGCCGGCCGCGTCGAAGGGCATCTATATGATCAGCGTGACGGTGTCTTCCACGATGGGCCCCGGCATCAAGGTCGAGGTCAGCGACAAGGCCGCCGCATAGCATGACGACGCGCGCGGCCCTCGCCTGCCTCTGCCTGTCCCTCGCCGCGGTTCCGGCGAGAACGGAGGCTCCGCTGAACGCTCCGTTCGACGCGCTCTCCGCCGCGACGCGGGCGGCGCGCGCGGACATGATCTTGGCGCGACGCCCCCCGGCGAGCGCCGACGCGCTCCCGGAACCGTGCGCCGACTTCCCGGTCGTCCATATCCGCGACGGCGACATCTACAAGGACGGCGAGCTCCTCGGCCGCGCGGCCTCCTCCTACAAGGCCAGCTGCGAGGGATTGGTCGTGTGGCAGGACGCCTACGGGGACCTCTACCGTGAAAAGCGGCGCGTCGCCGACCGCGTCGCCCAATACGACGTCGCCTGGCACGGCGACGTCTTCGTTTGGAGCGATTCCTACGGCGAGCTCCACCGCAACGGCGAGCATTTGGGCCGCGCCGCAACCTACACCTTCGTCAAATACACCGGCGACATGGTCTGGAAGGACGGCTGGGGCGTCCTCTACCGCAACCGCGAGCAGTTCGGCCGCGCCGACCGCTACGCCGTCGCCGGCCGCACCGGGGACGTGGCCTGGGTCGACGGCTTCGGAACCCTGCACCGCAACGACCAGGAATTGGGGCGGGCGCAAAGCTGGGCCATCTCGGACCGGACCGGCGTCGTGGGCTGGCTGGACGGCTTCCGCAGGCTCTACAAGAACGGGACGCAGGTGGGCTCGGGCGTGGATCAATTCACGCTCCGCGAGGACGGCAAGCTCATCTGGATGGACGCCTGGGGCCGCTACCACTCGGCTTAGGGACCCGAACCCCGTAGGTCCATTGGGCCTTGCGGGACTATGCGCCGCCCACTACACTTCGCTGACAACGATATTTCCCTGCGGGAGGACGCTGCGGTATGAAAAAATTGTTTTGGGCCCTATTTCTCGCCTCCATTTCGCGCTCCGCTTTCGCCCTGACGGAGGTCAAGCTGAGATGCGAGGCGGGATCCTCGGGGTTCCCGTCCATTCAGTTGGAGCGCGAGTATGACGAGACCGCCAAGAAAGTGAGCTGGTTCGTCTCCTACAAGGACACGGTGGGCCGGTCCGAAAGAGCGAGGACCCAGCCGAACGGCAGCTCGACCTCGGTCAAGTACCCCCTGCCGCCCATCTCTTCAGCCTTCAAAACGGCTCTGGTCGTGGGATATGGGAGCGAGCCGCCGGTCGCCATCCTCATGTATGGATTGGACGCCCGGGGCAAGGCGGACGTGAACGTGGATTTTCTGAAGGGTTGCGAACACCATGTGCTCAGCCCCCTGCCGGGCCAGCGCCCGCAAGCGCCTTAGAGGAATTCCCGCGCGCCGCGAAAAGGGCCGCTCCCTTGAAGGGAGCGGCCCTTTTTTTCCGCCGGCCTTTCTTTCCTAACGACGGCAGGCGTAGCTGGTCGTGGTCCGCTGGGACTCGCGGCAGTTTTCCGTTATCTGGCAGCGGCCACTTTCGCGATTGTTCCAATTATCGTCCTGGCAGCGGCTGATGGCGCTGCGCTCGGCCTCCCAGCGATCATCCATGTCCCGGCCGGAGTAGCGGCCGCCGGCAACGCCTGAGTTGTTGACCCATTGGGCCACGCATGAGTACACGGTGACGGTGCACTGGTAATTGCAAGAGCCGTGGACGGAAAGGCACTCGGAGCAGGACCTGTGCGCGCGATGCTCCTCCCACCCATCGTCGTAGGCTCCGCAAGTCTCCCCCCGCCCCGCGGAACGGCCGCCGCCCAGCAAGTCATCAAACAAACCCGCCACTTGGATGGGTTTCGAAGCGGGCGCGCCGACGGCCGGCCCTTTCTTGACCTGCCCCACTCCGGCGGCCATGTCGGCGGCGAACCGCGTCCCGGCCTGAGCGGCCTGATCCTCGGTGCGGGATGAGTCGGCGTTGACGAAAACGGCCGATACGGCAAGAACAAGCGCGGCGGCGATCATCGGCGATTTTTTCATGAAACCCCCTTGTGCTGGCGAGGAATCATACAAATCCCCGGAGCGGTCGGACTTAGGCCTTGCGACCCATGAAGTTTGGGGGGGCAAAAGGCCTATGCAAAATAGGTCGAAAGGCCCACCACAAACGCCTACTCCTCGTCCGCGCCCGCTTTAACGCGGGGCGGCTTGCCTGCGGCAAGCCACGACAGGTAGGCCTCGAGGAACGGGTCCAGGTCGCCGTCCATCACGTTCGCGATCTGCGACGTCTGTTCTCCGGTGCGCAGGTCCTTGACCATCTGGTAGGGCATGAACACGTACGAGCGGATCTGGTGGCCCCAGGCGATGTCGCCCATCTCGCCGTAGTGCTTCTCCACCGAGGATCGCTTTTTATCCAGTTCGATCTGGTAAAGCTTCGCCTTGAGCATGCGCATGGCGTTCATGCGGTTCTGCAGCTGCGAGCGCTCGGTCTGGCAGGCGATCACGAGGCCGGAGGGCTTGTGGCGGATGCGCACCGCGGTCTCGACCTTGTTGACGTTCTGGCCCCCGGCTCCGCCTGAACGGAAGGTCTCGAGCTCGATGTCCGCGTCGTTGACCTGGATGTCGATCTCGTCCTCGATGTCGGGCACGACGTCGAGCGAGGCGAACGAGGTGTGACGGCGCTTGTTCGCGTCGAACGGGCTGATGCGCACGAGGCGGTGCACGCCCATCTCGCCCTTCAATAAACCATAGGCGTTCGGGCCGCGGATGAAGGCCGAGAGGCTTTTAAGCCCGGCGCCGTCGCCCTTGGCGAGCTCGGTGATGACGACTTCATAGCCATTTTTCTCGCACCAGCGCTGGTACATGCGCCACAGCATCTCGGCCCAGTCGCAGGCCTCGAGCCCGCCGGCCCCCGAGTGCACGCTGATGATCGCGTCGTCCTTGTCGAACTCGCCGGAAAGCTTCAGGCGCATATCCATCGCGCGCAGGAGCTTTTCGGCTTCCTTGATGCCCTTGGCGGCTTCCTTGATCTCGGCGTCGTCCGAGATCTCGGTCGCGAGCTCGCAATGCGCCTTCAGATCGTCGAGGGTCTGCTCGGCCTTGTCGTACTCCGCCAGGGTCTTCTTGAGGTCGTTGAGCTCCTTCGACTTCTTCTTGGCCTGGGCCGAGTCCGCCCAAAACGACGGCTCGCCCGCCTCGGCCTCGCGCGCGGCAACCTCCTTGCGCAGCTTGGGAAGATCGAGCAGGCGGCCGATCTTGGCGAGCAGGGCCCGCATCTCGTCGATTTTGTTGGAGGTCTCGGTGAACATCGGGGATATTCTAGGAAATACGGGCGAACAGCTTCAGGGTCGCCGCGTGCAAGCGCGCCGTATCCTCGGGCGTCGGGCCGTAGCCGCCGCCGAGCGTGACGGCAACCGGGACTCGGTTCAAGAGGCAGGTCTCGTAGACCGCTCTGTCGCGGTCGAGAATGCCGGCCTCGGTGAGTTTGAGGCCGCCTAATCGATCATGCTCCCAGACATCCACGCCCGCCTGATAAATCACGAGATCGGGCTTAAAGTCCATCACGGTCTTGAGCCCATGCCGGAGCTTGTCGCAATAGGCCGCGTCGCCGATGCCCGGCGCGAGCTCGACGTCGAGCGAGCTTCGTCTTCTGATTTCCGGATAGATTCCGTATTGGTGCATCGAGAACGTGAACGTGTCCGGATCGTCCGCGAAGAGGCTCGCCGTCCCATTGCCCTGGTGCACGTCGAGATCCACGACCGCCGCGCGCAGGGCCATGCCTTCGGCGCGCAGCTTCAGGATCGCGAAAGCGATGTCGTTGACCGCGCAATACCCTTCCCCGTGGTCCCGAAAAGCGTGGTGGGATCCGCCGCCGGCATGGAGCCCGACGCCGGTCTCCAGGGCGTGCCGCGCCGCCAACAAGGTCCCCCCCGCCGCCAACCGGTGAGCGCGCGCGATGTCCGCCGAGAAGGGGAGCTCCAGGCGAGCCGTGTCGGCCGGACTCAAAACGCCGGTCATCAGCTTTTCGACCCAGTCCGGGCCGTGAACGAGAAGAAGGTCTTCGCGCGACGGCTCCGTCGGCTCGATGAGCGCGGCGTAAGATCGGCTCATCTCCGCGGCCAAACGAAACTTATCCGTGGAGAACACGTGCTCCCCGTAATCGACCTCATAGCGCGGGGAATACACCACCCGGAAATTCATACGAAGCGGCGGCGCAGCAAGGCGATCAAGACGACGGCCAGGCAGGCGGCCCCGAACCAGTCTCCGTGGCGCGCGTAAAAAGAACGCGCGGGAAAGGCGTCCTCCAAGGGCACCTCGGCGTCAAGCCGCCCGCGCTCGTTGAGGGCCAGCTCGGCCGTCGTCACGCCCCACGGATCGATGACGGCGGAGACCCCGTTGTTTCCGGCGCGGACGACGCTGAGGCGGTTTTCAATGGCGCGAAAGCGGTTGACGCGGTAATGCTGGCGCGGGCCCCACGTGTCTCGGTACCACGCGTCGTTGGTGATATTGATCAGCAGGCGCGCGCCGCGCGCCGCATCCAGGCGCGGCCAGCGCGGAAAGATCACCTCATAGCAGATCGTGAGGGCCGTCGGCCCCCAAGCGGTCCGCGGCAGGGGCTGCCGCGCCGGCCCGGCCTCGAGGTCGCCCAAGTTGTCGAGAATCTGGAGCCACCGGTCCACGACGAAGCGCGGCACGAAGCGCCTCAACGGCACGAACTCCCCGAACGGCACGAGCTGACGCTTGGCGTAGCGGCCGTCCACGCGGCCGTCCGGGGCGATCAACTGCGCAGCGTTGGACGGGCCGCCCTCGCCGTCGGCGGACGCGATGATCCCCACGAGATGCGGCGCGCGCAGCTTGATCGCCCAGCGCGCGATCTCGGGCGCCGCCTCCGTTCGGCGCGCCCAGCGCGGAATCGCGGTTTCAGGCCAGACGACGAGTAGCGGAGACGCCGCGCGCGGCCGCGACAGCAGCTCATCGTAGCCGGCCATAATTTCCGCGATCCAGCCGGCGTCCCACTTATGGTACTGATCCACGCACGGCTGCAAAATCTCAACGCGCCCGGCGGGGCCGCGCCGTTCGGAACGCCCGGCGAGAACCCGCGCTCCGTGCGTCCAGACGCCGGCCGTGAGAGCGAGCGCGACAGCCAATCCCGCGACGGCCGGGCCCATTTCACTGTTGGCGCCAACAGTTGAGCTCTTCTCGCCGCGCGCTCCCCCCCTTACCAGACGATTGACCCCCCAAAAAAGTTCCCTGTCATTCTTCGCAGCGAGCCGGATTTCAGCCAGGGCCGCGTTGAAAAACAGAATGACGAAGTCGAGCAGGTGCGGCCCGCCCCATGACCCCGCCTGGATCAAGGACAGGTTGCTCCATTGCGTGTATCCGAGCAAGTCCACGCCGAAGCGGGGCGTCCAGCGCGAGGAAGCGGAGGCGACGGCGGTCCAGCACAGCGCCCACAGCCACGGCCGCGCCGGGCGCGGAACGGCGCCTGAAAGCCGGTGGACGAGGGCGGCGACCATGGCCCAACTGGCGCCGAGAAGCGCGGCCAGCCCCGCCACGGCGAGCGCGGACACCGCGACGGGCATCTGCGCGAAGCGGCATGTCTCGTATATCCAGTGCAGGGCGACAACGTGATAAGCGAGGCCCGCCGCGAAGCCGCAGAGGGCCGCGCGCCGCGCCGCGGGAGCCTCGTTCGCGGCGGAAATCAGCGGGACCAGCCCGAACCAGGCAAAGGCCCAAAGCCCGAGCGGCGGCAGGCCGAGGGCGAGGAGCGCGCCGCCGAGGCCGGCGGCGCCTAGCTGGGCGAATCCGCCCCGTGACATTTCTTGTACTTCTTGCCCGAGCCGCAGTAACATGGATCGTTGCGGCCGATGTGCTGAAGGCCGCTCGGCGCGCCGGCCCCGCCCGCCAGGATGCTCCTGACGGCGGGCTTGGCGGCCCGCGGCGCCGGGGCGGCGGGCCCGGCTCCGGGCTCTTCCGCGCCGAACGCGTCGGAATGAGCGGCGCGGATCGAAGGCGGCGGAGGCGGGGCCGCCTTCGGGGCTTCGACGCGAAAGACGTACTCGACGGTCTGCTCCCGCACGCGGCCGAGGAGGGCCTCGAAGTAGCGGAAGGACTCCTTTTGGTACTCCACCTTCGGGTCTTTCTGCGCGTAGGAGCGCAGAAAGATCGCCTTCTTGAGGTGGTCGAGGTCGTAGAGGTGGTTCTTCCAGGCCTTGTCGATCATCTGCAGCATGACCATCTTCTCGACCTCGCGGAAATCATAGCCCGTGAAGTCGGCGGGGCGGCGCGCGTAGATGTCCGAGGCCGCCTGGATGAGGTCGCGCTTGAGGCTCTCCCGGGAAAGGCGCGACGCCTCCCCGGGCGACGGGCTCCAGGCGATCGAGAACGTGCGCTCCAGATAGGCCGAGAGCTCGAGCAGGCTCCAGGTCTGGGGATCCGCGCCATCGACGATCGCCGCGTCCACTTGTTCGGCGACATCCTCCTGGATCATGGCCTTGATCTGCTCGCTGACGGACTCGCCGAACAGGACCTCGTCGCGCAGCTTGTAGACGACCTCGCGCTGCTTGTTCATGACGTTGTCGTAGTCGAGCAGCTGCTTGCGGATGTCGAAGTTGTGGGTTTCGACCCGGCGTTGGGCGTTCTCGATCTGATAGGAAACCAGGCCGGACTCGATGACCTCGCCCTCCTTCATGCCGAGCTTCTCCATCAGGGGGGCGATGCGGTCCGAGCCGAACAGGCGCATCAGCTCGTCGTCGAGCGCCAGGTAGAAGCGGGTCGAGCCGGGGTCGCCCTGGCGGCCGCAGCGGCCGCGAAGTTGGTTGTCGATGCGGCGCGATTCGTGCCGTTCGGTGCCGAGAACATGCAGGCCGCCGAGCGACTTGACGACCTCGTATTCCGCCGAGTCCTGGGGATTGCCGCCGAGCAGGATGTCCGTGCCGCGGCCGGCCATGTTGGTCGCGATCGTCACGGCGCCCTTGCGGCCCGCCTGCGCGATGATGTCCGCCTCCATCTCGTGGTACTTGGCGTTGAGGACCTGGCACGGCACGCCCTTGCCGCGGAGCATCGCGGAAATCTTCTCCGACTTCTCGATCGAACGCGTGCCGACGAGGACGGGGCGGCCGAGCTTCCACAGCTCCGAGACTTCTTCCACGATCGCGTTGAACTTCTCGCGCTCGCTCTTGTAGACGAGATCCGAGAGGTCCACGCGGCGCGTGACCCGATTGGTCGGAATCTCGCGGACCTCCATCCCGTAGATTTCCTGGAACTCGTCGGCCTCGGTCATCGCCGTGCCGGTCATGCCCGCGCGCTTCTTGTAGATCTTGAAGAAGTTCTGGAACGTGATCGTCGCCAGCGTCTGATTTTCCTCCCGGGGAGCGAGATTCTCGTGGGCCTCGACCGCCTGGTGCAGGCCGTCGGACCAGCGGCGTCCGGGCATCAGGCGCCCCGTGAACTCGTCGACGATGACGACTTCCCCGTCCTTGACGACGTACTCGACGTCCCGTTTATACAAGTGCCAGGCGCGAAGCGCCTGCGTGATGTGATGGACCCACTCGCCCTCGAGGTCGTCGTACAGGTTGCTCAGGCCGAGCAGGGCCTCGCACTTCGACACGCCCTCCTCGGTGAGGATCGCGGTATGGTTCTTCTCGTCGACGATCGCGTCCCAACCCTTCTGCAGGTCGGTGCCCTTGTATTTCGCCTGGATCTCGTCTTCTTCCGTTATGATGCGCACGCGAAGATGGGGGATCAGCTTGTTGACGATCGCGTAGCGCTCCGTGGATTTTTCGGCCGCGCCGGAGATGATCAGCGGCGTGCGCGCTTCGTCGATGAGGATCGAATCCACCTCGTCGATGATCGCGTAGTACAGGTGCCGGAGCACGCGTTCTTCCTTGCGCACGACCATGTTGTCGCGCAGGTAATCGAAGCCGAGCTCGTTGTTCGTGATGAAGGTGATGTCGCAGCGGTACGCGGCCTGGCGATCCGCGCTGGACGCGTCGTGCTGGACGCAGCCGACGGTCAGGCCGAGGAACCGGTACACCGGCCCCATCCACTCGCTGTCGCGCTTGGCCAGGTAGTCGTTGACGGTCACGATGTGAACGCCCTTGCCGACGAGCGCGTTGAGATAGGCCGGGGCGGTCGCGACGAGGGTCTTGCCTTCGCCGGTGCGCATCTCGGCGATCGAGCCGTTGTGCAGGACCATGCCGCCCAAAAGCTGGACGTCGAAGTGGCGCAGTCCGATCGAGCGGCGCGCGGCCTCGCGGCACAGCGCGAAGGCCTCGGGCAGGACCTCGTTGAGGGCGGCGATCTCGGCCTGCTTGCGCTCCTCGCGCCTGTCGTCGTCGTTCGCGGGAACCTCGATGAAGGAGAAGAGCTGGGCCACTCGGGCCTTCAGCGCCTCGGTGCGGCGCGGAAAATCGCCGTCGGATAGAGCCTGCGCCTCGGCCTCGAGCGCGTTGCACCTGTCCAACATCGGAGCGAAGCGCTTGAGGGTGCGCTCGCTGGGCGTGCCGAAGACCTTCTCGAATAGCGCCTTGATCATGGCCGGGGTTCAGAGTGTAGCAATTTCGCCAAAAGCGGAATAAATTTTGATTGCCCTTAAGGCCTGGTTATGATATAGGTCTTCTGGCTCTGCCGCTGGGGCGCGTCGGAAAAGCCGCAAGGAGAGGATCAATGAAACGACTATTATGGTTGCCGGTCCTGATGGGGCTGGCTGTTTGCGCGCCGCGCGCGTTCGCGGCGCTGACGGAGCGGGGCGTCGAGAACCGGATCATCGTCGCCTTCAAGCTCGGCACGCCCGCGGCCGAGCAGAGACAGATCGTGGCGGCCCACGGGCTCCAGGTCGTCGACGAGATCCCGTCCCTGGCCGTGCTGCTGGTCCAGGCCCCGTCCCACCTCGCCGTCCCGGCGCGCGTGCGCCTGGCGTCGCACCCCAAGGTTTTCCGCGCCGACGCCGACGTCTGGCGCAAATGGATCGAGACCGCTCCGGCCTCGATGCATCAGACGCCCTTCGCCGTCGAGTCCGCCGTGAAGGATTTGGCGAAGCTCGCGTCGTCCGCCAAGGCCGCCTCGGCCCAGGCCGGCAAGAGCGCCGAGGAGATCCCGTGGGGCGTCAAGCGGGTCAACGCCCCGGCCGCCTGGAGCAGCAACCAGGGCTCCGGCGTCAAGGTGGCCGTCATCGACACGGGCATCGACCCCGACCAGCCCGACTTGAAGGTGGCCGGGGGCCATAATTCCCTGGACAAGAACGCCTCCTGGGCCGACGACCATTTTCACGGCACGCACGTGGCCGGAACCATCGCCGCCGCCATGAACGACAAGGCGGTCGTCGGCGTGGCGCCGAAGGCCGAGCTCTACGCCGTCAAGGTCCTCACCAAAGAGGGCAGCGGCGACCTGTTCGGCATCATGGACGGGATCATGTGGACGGCCCAGAACGGCATCCAGGTGGCGAACATGAGCCTGGGCGCCCCCCAGGAGATGCCTCTCCTGCAGTACGCCCTGAAGATGGCCGTCGGCGCGGGCGTGACCTTCGTCGCCGCCGCCGGCAACGACGGCAAAGCCGTGAACTGGCCCGGCGCCTACCCGGAGACCATCGCCGTCTCGGCGCTGTGCCCCGCGGGCGTGACGAACACGAAGCTCTGCCCCAACGCCAACGAGGGCATCTCGACGTTCTCCAGCCGCGGCCCGGAGGTGGCTTTCATCGCCCCCGGCGTGCTCGTCCCCTCGACGGTGCCCCTCAGCCACGACGCCAGCGGCGTCAAGGCTTACTCGGGGACGTCCATGGCCTGCCCGCACGTGGCGGGCCTGGCCGCCTTGGCCGTGGCTAAGGGCGCCAAGGGCCCGGACGCCGTGCGCGCCGCTCTCGCCGCGGCCGCGACCAAACTCAACGGCCTGTCCGCCGAGGAGCAGGGCAACGGCCTCGTCGACGCCGCCAAGCTGCGTTAAGCCTTAGCCTTGAAAGAATGAAGCCCCGGCCCTTGCGGGTCGGGGCTTCTTCTTTATCTGAGTCCCTCTTTTAAATAGGTCTAATGATGAGGCGCACGGGGGCCTTTTGGTCCCCAGGAGCCG
>JACQJQ010000201.1 GCA_016204945.1 Elusimicrobiota bacterium | reverse complement strand
GTCGTAGCCCCAGACCTTCTCGAGGAGCTGCTCGCGCGTGAGCGCGCGGCCGTCCGCCGACAGCAGGAGCTTCAAGAAGTCGAACTCCTTCGTCGTCAACGCGGCCGCCTTGCCCCGGACCGTGACCTCGTAGCGCTCCGGATCGAGGGCGATGCCGCCCGCGCGCAGAACGCCGCCCGGAGCCGATTCGGGAACGGGCCCCGCCCTGCGCAGAAGGGCCTTCACGCGCGCGAGAAGCTCGCGCAGGCCGAAAGGCTTCGCGACGTAGTCGTCGGCGCCGAGCTCAAGCCCCAGCACGCGGTCCATCTCCTCCTTGCGCGCGGTGAGCATCAGCACGGGCACCCGCGTCTCGCGGCGGATGATCTTGAGGAACTCGAAGCCATCGAGCTTAGGCATCATCGCATCGAGCAGGACCAGGTCGGGGCGCTCCTTGCGCAGGGCGGCGAGCCCCGCGTCTCCGTCCGCGGCGGACACCGTGCGATAGCCCTCCTTCTCGAAATTGTATTTGAGCAGCTTCACCAAGTTGCGATCGTCCTCGACGATGAGGATCTTTTCCCGGGCCATGGCGACATGGTTCCATTTCGGGCCGGACGAGTCAACCGCCGGTCGATTGCGGTCAGGGCGCCCCATCGGCTATCATCTCGGAGCCGTCACGAGTTCGTCACCCCTCCGTTTATTGGATTTTACGCAGCGAGGTACCCGATCATGGCCTTCAGCTTCATCCCCAAAGAAGAAAAGTTTTTCGAGCTGTTCGAGGCGCAGGCCGCGCACGGCGTGAGCGCCGCCAAGCTTTTCCGCGAAATGGCCCTCAAATGGAGCCGCGAGATCGCATCCTTCGACCGCCTGCGCGAGATCGAGCATGAGGCGGACATCACCTGCCACGACATCTACGAGAAGCTCAACCGCACCTTCGTCACGCCCTTCGACCGCGAGGACATCCGGGACCTGGCGAGCGAGCTCGACACGATCACGGACCTCGTCGAGTCGGCGGGGCAACGCATGTACCTGTACCAGATCGACAAGAGCACGGACGATCTCGTCCGGCTCACGGACATCCTCTGGCAGGCGACCGAAAACGTGCGCAAGGCGATCGCCGATCTGCAGAACCCGGAGAAGATACGGCACATCATGGACTACTGCATCGAGATCAACCGCCTCGA
Organism: Elusimicrobiota bacterium; assembly: GCA_016204945.1. Classification (GTDB taxonomy): domain Bacteria; phylum Elusimicrobiota; class Elusimicrobia; order UBA1565; family UBA9628; genus GWA2-66-18. Next base: position 6,832 of record JACQJQ010000201.1, on the reverse strand, counting down.
GAACGCGGGCGACCATGCCCTCGGCGTCGCGATCGGCAGGCTCTTCCAGGGCAAACCCGACCCCCTCGAGGTCATGAAGTGGAAGGAAATCTACGAGACGGTCGAGGAGGCCATCGACAAGTGCGAGGACGTCGCGCACACGCTCGAAACGATCCTCGTCAAGCAGGCCTAAGGCCGTGCCTCACGTGACCGCGTCGGTCCTCTTCGTCATCGCGCTCGCCTACTTGTTCGACTTCCTGAACGGGATGCACGACTCGGCCAACTCGATCGCCACCGTGGTCTCGACGCGCGTGCTCGCGCCGCGCCACGCCGTGGTCTGGGCCGCGTTCTTCAACTTCGTCGCTTTCGCGGTCTTCGGCGTGCACGTCGCGAACACGATCGGCAAGGGGCTCGTCGATCCGAACGCGGTCGACACGGCCGTCGTGGCCGGAGCGCTGATCGGAGCGAGCCTCTGGTCCTGGCTCACGATCGTGCTCGGAATTCCCGTCTCCTCGTCGCACTCGCTGATCGGCGGCATGATCGGCGCCGGCATCTCGAAAGCAGGCACCTCCTGCCTGCAGTACGACAAGCTCAAAACGACGGTCGCCTTCATCTTCCTGTCGCCGATGATCGGCCTCGTCTTCGGCTTCGGCCTCATGATCGCGGTGTTCTGGCTTTTTCGGCGCAAGTCTCCAAACCAGGTGGACCGGACCTTCCGGATCGGCCAACTGCTCTCCGCGGGGCTCTACAGCCTCTCCCACGGCGGCAACGACGCGCAGAAGACGATGGGCATCATCGCGGTGCTGCTCTACTCCAACGGCCTGCTGGGCGACAAATTCTACGTGCCTTTCTGGGTCGTGCTCAGCTGCCACGCCGTGATCGCGCTGGGAACCTTGATGGGCGGCTGGAAGATCGTGCACACGATGGGCAACAAGGTCACCAAGCTCAAGCCGGTCGGCGGCTTCTGCGCCGAGACGGGCGCGGGCATCTCGATCATGATCTGCTCCTACCTGGGCGTGCCGGTCTCGACGACGCACACGATCACGGGCGCCATCGTGGGGGTCGGCTCGACCAAGCGCCTGTCCGCCGTGCGCTGGGGCGTCGCGGGCCGCATCGTCTGGGCCTGGGTCCTCACGATTCCCTGCGCCGCCCTTTCGGCCGCGCTGGTCTATCAAGCCGTCAAATTTTTCCTCTAGGATGACGCCCGAGCGGATCCTGAAGGAGGTTTTCGCCTACCCGTCCTTCCGCCCGGGCCAACGGGAGATCATCGAGGCGGTCATGAGCGGGCGCGACTGCGTCGGCGTGATGCCGACCGGCGCTGGAAAATCCCTGACCTACCAGATTCCGGCGCGGCTGCTGAACGGCGCGGTCCTCGTCGTCAGCCCGCTGATCTCCCTGATGAAGGACCAGGTGGACGCCGCGGTCTCGGTCGGCCTGCGCGCGACCTTCCTTAATTCCAGTCTGACGCCCGATGAGCGGCGCGCGCGCGTCGAGGGCCTGCGGCGCGGCGACTACGAGCTCGTGTACGCCGCTCCCGAGGGCCTCGAGGCCGGAGCCGGAGCGGCCTTGTCCGGTTCCAAGCTCGCGATGATCGCGGTCGACGAGGCGCACTGCATCTCGCAGTGGGGACACGACTTCAGGCCGGCGTACAGAAATCTAAAGGGTCTAAAAGAACGCTATGGGGTTCCCGTCTTGGCCCTGACGGCCACGGCAACTATTCCCGTTGTTAACGATATCGTCGAACAGCTCGCGATGCATGAGCCGTTGCGCGTACGCGGCTCCTTTTTCCGGCCGAACCTTCATCTCTCCGCTTATCTCAAGACGGGAGAAAAAGCGGCCCCACGTCCGGGCACGGTCAACGACACCCGCAACTCGATCCTGCGCCTCGTGCTGGGACGCAAAGGCCAGAGCGGCATCGTGTACTGCCTCTCCCGCCGCTCGGTCGAATCCACGGCCGAGTTCCTCTCCGGAAAGGGCGTCAAGGCCCTGGCCTACCACGCCGGCATGGACGGCGCCCAGCGCGAGCACGTCCAAAACGCCTTCAAGCGCGACGACGCCGACGTGATCGTGGCCACGGTCGCCTTCGGCATGGGCATCGACAAGCCCGACGTGCGCTTCGTCATCCACCGCGACATGCCGCGCTCGGTGGAGTCCTACGTCCAAGAGGTCGGCCGCGCGGGCCGCGACGGCGCGCCGAGCGACTGCGTGCTGTTCTACTCCTGGGCCGACGTCATGGGCTACGAACGACTGGTCTCCGACCTCGAGCCCTCCCAAGCCGAGTGGCACCGTTCCCGCGCCCGGGAGATGTTCCGCACGATCGACCGCCGCAGCTGCCGCCATCAGACCATGGCCCGGCATCTGGGCGAGGAGATCCCCGCATGCGGCGCCTCCTGCGACGCCTGCGCGGGCTTGGATCCCGTGGGCGCGTCGCCCATGATCGCGGCGGCCAAGAAGATGTCGTTCGGCTCGCGCGCTCCTTCCGAGTCCTCGGCCACCTCGGCCGGTAGCCCGCTGTTCTCCAAACTCAAGGCCCTGCGCAAGAAGCTCGCCGACGCGCGGCGCGTGCCCGCCTACATGGTCTTCAACGACGCGACCTTGCTGGAGATGTCCTCGCGCCTGCCCCGGAACGAGGAGGAAATGCGGACGGTGTCGGGCGTCGGCCCGAAGAAGTGGGTCGAGTACGGCGAGATATTCCTCGCCGCGCTCCGGGAAGGGTAGGGCGCGGCGCCGGCGTTTAGGCGCGCTTTCCTTCGAGAAAAGCGATGCGCTTCTCGTGGTCGTCGAGCCGCGATCGATTCTTGGCCGCCGAATAGTCCAAATCGACGACGCGCCCCGCGAACCCATCCATTCGCGAGTGGAATTCCTCGCGAGTGACCATATTGTCCCTCAGGTAGCCGCGGATATCGTCCAATGCGGCGGTGTGGTCGGCCAAGGTAACGGTCATCGGGCGCAGCATGTCTCGAATTTCATTCCTCGTCGCCGGCCGGTGCCCGTCATCTCTCATTACGTCGCCCATTATAGCCCCCTAGGCCTTCAAGCCACAAGGGCCCGAAGTCCTACCTACCAGACGATCGAGGGGCCTGAAAAGTTGCATCGCTGGCGAAGTTCAGCTGAATTTCGGAGAGCGGCGCCCTCGGATCGCGGCCAGGCCTTCGACGAGGTCCGCGCCCTTGAAGGCGAGCGCCTGACCCTTTGCCTCGTACGCAAGATAGGAGGAAATATCTTCGTTCAGTCGCGTCTCGGCTTTGAGAAGACGCAGGCTCTCGGCCGAAACGGCGGCGATGCTCCCCGCTAGCTCCGCGCAAACGCCGTCGAGCCCGGCCGGCGCGGCCGCGCCGGCGCAGGCGCCGCCCCAATCCCGCATATCCCGCCCGGAAAAGAGGCGGCCGGTGAAGAGGAGCTCTCTCGCGCGGGCGTCGCCGAAGGCCGCGCGGGCGAGCGGCCACGCCGCCATGCCGGGGTTGAGGCCCAAACGAACGAAGTTGAAGCCCAATTTGGCGCCGTCGACGACGACGCGGAGATCGCACGCGAGCGCAAGGCAAAGGCCCGCCCCGATGGCGGGCCCGTGAATCTTCGCGATGGTCACCTGCGGCAGATCCCGGATCGACAGAAAGGACGCGTAAAAGCGCCGCATGACCCGAGGCAAGGACGCCTTGGGCCGCTTCATGTTCTTTTCGATGAAAGCGAGGTCGCCGCCCGCGGAAAACGCAGCTCCCGCGGCCTCGAGCACGAGCACTTTCGTCTTCAAGCGCCCGGCCCGCCTCGCCGCCGCCGCGAAGTCCCGAGCCATGGCCTCGGACATCGCGTTGAGCGCCCGGGGACGCTCGAGCCGCAGAACGGCGACGGGTCCGTCGCGGCGCAGGCTCACGAGGCTCATGCGCCGATTATACAAACTGGTAGAATCGCCCCGTGAACCTAAAGGGCCTCGGCAAGAAGCTCGAGACCGGCGGCAAGTCCGTTCTGCGCGCCGCCTTGCTCAAGTTCGTGCCCGCGCCGCGGCCGCATGAAGGCCCGGCCGATGCGTCCCGGGTGCGCCGGATCCTCGCCGTGCGCCATGACGCCCGGCTGGGCAATCTGCTCCTGCTCACCCCCGCGCTGCGCCTGCTCAAGGCCGCTTTTCCGGCGGCGCGCGTGGACGTCCTCCTCGCCGACCGCTACGGCGACGCGCTGAAGTTCAATCCGAGCGTGGATGAGGTCCTGACCGCGCGAGCCCTGGCCGGCCTGCGCCTGCGCGGCTACGATCTCGCCTTCGACTTCTCGCCGCAGCACGCGTTCTCGCTGTCGAGCGCGCTGTGGACGGCCATGTCGGGCGCCGAGCGCCGGATCGGATTCGCGCGCGGCGACGCGGGAAGGTTCCTCGACGATCTCGCGCCGGTGCCCGCGCGCCGCGCGCACGAGACCGCCAACCTCGCCTCCCTCGTGCGCCACGCCGCGCCCCAAGCGGCCTTGCCGCCCGACTCCTCCCTGCGCACGGAGTTTCATTTCGGCCCGGGCGAAAAGGAATCGGGCGCCGCGGCCTGGAGGTCGTGGGGCCTCGACCGCGAGAGCGTGGCGCTTTTTTTGGGAGCGCGCGCCGAGAAGCGCCTGGATCCATCCTGGTTCTTCGAGCTCGGCGAGCGGCTCGTCCGCTCCGGGCGCAAAGTTGTCTTGACGGGCGGGCCCGCCGAGCGCAGGCTCCTCCAGGGCCGGAGAATCCCGGACGGCGTGATCGTCGCCCCCGAGTCGCCCCTGCGCGCCTTCGCCGCGGCGATCGCCAACGCCCGCGCCGTGCTCACCGCCGACACGGGGCCGATGCACCTGGCGGTCGCCCTCGGCGTCCCGACGCTGCAGCTGTTCAGCCACACCGAGCCCTGGCGTTTCGGGTACGGGCATCTGCCCGCGCATCGTCTCCTGGAAACGCCCGGCCGCCACCCCGCGGCGGGGGAAGCCTGGTCCGCCCTCTCGGCGCTTCTCGCTAAGAAGGGCTGAGGCGCTTGACGTGCTCGGCGAGCGTCGCGCGGGCTTCCTCGACCGTCGTCTCGCGGCAGGACTCCCACTCGGGGCACACCGTGCCGCCGTGGCGCGCGCCGCGCGGACGCCAGACCGCCTGGGTGTAGCCCGCGTAGAAGCCGAACGTGGGGACGCCGAGCGCCGCGGCGAGATGGGTCGTTCCGGTGATGTTGCAGACGAGCAGGTTCATGCGCTTGAGCATGGCGCCGCTCACGCCCAGGCTCGCGACGGGCAGAATCGGCGCCGGCCGCTTGAGGCGCGCCACGATCGCGGCGACCTTCTCGCGCTCGCCGGGGCCGCCCATGAAGAAAAGCTTCACGCGCGGGTCGTCGAGCAGGCCGTCCGCCAGCGCGACGAATTTTTCCTCGGGCCAGCGAAACGAAAAGCGGTCGAAGTTGCCCGGGTGGATCGTGATTTTGAAGGACCCGTCTCCCGGCGGCAGAGGGCCGTCGAGCAGCAGCTCGGCCTCCTCGACGTCCGCCGCCGGAAGCCGCAGCTCCGGCTCCTGGTCGTAGGGCGCGTCCAGCGACGCGGCGAGGCGCCCGTAGCGGTCCCACATATGCTCGCGCTCCGCGGGAGCCGCGATGACCTCGGTGAAGGCGCCGGAGGACCCGCGCCCCTTGTCGAAGGCGAGGCGGCGCGGAGCGCGGACCGCGCGCGCGATCAAAGCCGACGTCTTCGAATAGGATGAGTTCAGGTCCACGAGAAGATCGCACGGCTCCCCGAGCAGCCTGCGCGCCAGCTTCAAATGCGAGCCGATCTTCATCGGCCTCTGAAGAACCTCCCACTCGTCGATGAACGGGATCAGCGGCAGGACCTGGATCGAGCGCCAGCCGACGATCAGGCGGATGCGCGCCTTCGGATGGCGCCGCCGGAGCGCGCGAAGAAAGGAGGTCGCGACGATCACGTCGCCGACGCGGCCGATGTAAAGGGCGGTGATCCGCTCCACGCTCAGATTATATCACTCGTAGCGAAGCGCCTCGATCGGCGACAAGAGCGACGCCTTGCGCGCCGGCCAGAAGCCGAAGACGACGCCGGTGCCGGCCGAGAAGGCGAAGGCGAGCAGGACCGACTGCGGCGTGACGATCGCCGCCCAGCCCGCGAAGTAGGACATGCCGAAAGCGATCGCCATGCCGAGCGCGATGCCGAGGAGCCCGCCGCACGCGGACATCGCGACCGCCTCGATCAGGAACTGAATGAGCACCGCGCGCCTCGTGGCGCCGATCGCCTTGCGCAGGCCGATCTCGCGCGTGCGCTCGCTCACGGACACGAGCATGATGTTCATGATGCCGATGCCGCCCACGACGAGCGAGATCGCCGCGACGATGCCCAGAAGCAGGGAGAATATCTTCGACGTTCCGGTCAGCGCGGCCTGGATCTCGGCCATGTTGCGCAAAGTGAAGTCGTCTTCCTTATAATCGGGCAGGCGGTGGCGCTTGCGCATCAGCGCGCGCACGGCCTCGATCACGCTTTCAGTCTGCTCCGGCCCCGTCGTCTCGATCGAGATCAAATTAAGGAACTGGCGGCCGAGAACCTTCCTCATAGCGGTCTTCAACGGTATGAGGATCTTGTCGTCCTGATCCTGAAATCCGCTCGAGCCCTTGCGCGGCAGGACGCCGATGACCTTGAACTTGACATGGTCGACGTTGATCGTGCGGCCCACGGGATCGGATTCGCCGAAAAGCGCCGCCGCGACCGTCGGCCCCAGAAGCGCCACGCGCGCCATCCGCTCGTTCTCCTCGGAGGTGAAGAAGCGTCCGTAGTAGGCCGCCGCGTTGCGCATCTCGGCGTAATGGGGCTCCGCGCCGACCACGCTGGTGTTCGCGTTCTTGTCGCCGTAGACGACCTGGGCGCTCCCCTGCGC
>JACQJQ010000208.1 GCA_016204945.1 Elusimicrobiota bacterium | reverse complement strand
GCCGAGGAATCCGTACGTGCGAAGTTCCTGCTGGGCGGCGGCGACGCCCTTCGCCGCGACGGCCGTCGCGGCCTTGGCCGCGCCTGCGGAAACCTGTTCATGCTTCGTTTTTGCGAGTTCCTGCAACTGCTCCTTCCAAGTCGGATTGTTCTCGAGCCAGCCCAGCGGAGTCACCATGCCCAGCATCAAGGACAGCTCGGCGTGCTCGGGCACGTCGGACTGCCTGAAGATCACGGAGGTCTTGGGATCGAGCCCGGCCGCGAGCCAGTCGTGGACCATCTCCCGGACGTTCTCTCGGAGCTTGGAGGTGTCGCCGTAGCCGGTCGTGAGCATATGCCAATCGGCGACCGAGAAAAAGCAGTCGCACCGGGCCTGCAGGGCGACCCAGTTCTTGAGCGCCCCCCAGTGGTTTCCCAGGTGGAGGCGGCCGGTCGGACGCATGCCGGAAAAGACGACATCCGCGCGCTTCATTCCGTCGGAATTCTAGCGTTTCCCGGCGGGCAATTCCAGGGCATTCGCGCGGCGGCGGAGGGAATGGCCCCAAAAAACAAGCCCCGCGGCCAAGGACAGGCGGGCGGCGCGGTTGACGCCGGCCCCCCGGTAGACGAATCCCGCCCAAACAAGCCAGAAAAGCAGCACGGGGACGATCAGCGCCAGGCACAGGAGCCGCGTCATCCGGGCGCATTCTCCCGCCTCCGGCGCCGGAGAAGGCGCTTTGGGCGCCGCCGCGGAGGCTTTCCGAGACGGCGCCGGCGCGGCCGGCTCATCCCGATACCGAAGAAAAAGAACGAACCAGGCGCCGCAGGACAGGACGCTGACCAGCAGCGGCAGGCCCGCGAAAACGGGGCGGTAGAAGAATTCCACGACGGACTTCCCGCCCGGAACCGCAACGGCCCGGAAGGAAATCCAGCTTCTCAGGATGGCCGCGGGCCGCCCGTCGACGAAGGCCCGCCAGCCCGGAAAATGGTTGTCGCTCAAAAAAACGAATCCGGGATGCGGAGCGTCCACGTCGAGAAGCACCCGGTCGGCTTCATACTCCCGGACGATGACCGACGCCGCGGAACTCCGGGCGGGCTCCGCCGCGGCGGCGGCCGGAGCGGGCAGATCATGGAGCAGCACGGTGCGGGCGGGATCCAAAGCCCCCTGCGCCACCGCGCCCAAAATGCCGCCCAGGATGCGGCTTTCCACATCCGGCTTGGCCAGGTCACCGGCCTTCAGCGGGATGTGGATATATTGATCGAAAAAAACGGCGCGGGGCATCGCCCGCCTATTGCGATAGACCCGCATGTCCCGGCCTTGATACACGGCCTCAAGGCCGGGGTGCTCCACGGCCTCGGCGGACGGGCTGAGCAGATAGCGCACGTTGGCTAAACCCAGCAGGCGCAGACCTAAATCCATCGACTTCAGGTCTCCGCGGTTGCCCAGGAAGTTGTAGCACAGCCTGGAGAACTCGATCATGCTGAAGACGTCCAGATTATCCCCGCCCGTTCGGAAATCGGACAACCCGTACATATTGAGAAAGTCCGCGTGAAGAAATTTAAGGTCGAATCCGCCGACGCGAAAAAGCTCCGGGTCCTCCTTGATCTTGTCCGCCCCCGGAAGGCTGTAGCTCGCCTCGTCCGCGGGCCAGGCCGCGGTCGCTATGGGCTGGCACCAGGCCGCGACCAATCCCAGGTATAAAACGCCCAGAAGACGCGGAGGCAGCCAAAAAACGAGCGCGAAAAGGGCGACGATCGCCGCCAAGACCGCCTCCGCCCAGCGGCCGTGCCCGAGCCGCATGGCGCTCACGATCGGGCCGTAATAAGCCAGCTGCCGACCCGGGCCGTAATCGACGACAGCCGCCGTCGTGGCGTCGGCGGGAGGGGCGGGCAGAAGCATCTCGGCGTTGAAATAGCACCGGCCGGACGCGCACGGCAGCTGCCGCTTCGCCTCGACGGCGCCGGATAATTGGTCGTTTTCCAAAAAGCCCACGCGGATCGAGGACGCCGGAGGATAGCTCGGGACCCAGCCCGCGAACGTCCTGGAACGGGAAAAGGTTCTGACCCGCTCCGGACCCATGATGCCGCCGGGCGGCGGGGTCGGGCCCGAGCTTCGCGGAGGAAGGACGACGCCGGTCGAAAAACTCCGCGCGGCCAGGCCCTCGAGAGGTCCCGCCGCGGCGACCGCCGCGAGGAGAACGCCGAGGAACCCGAACGCCAGGCCCGCGGCTGCGCGCCGCCGGGCGCCGTCCTCCCTGAACAATAGGCGCAGGCGGTCGAAGGCCGCCCCGCACAACACCCCCGCCGCCGCGTCGAACGTGAAGTGGTAGTCGTTATTGTTGAACGTCTTGAAGAAAGGGAGCTGGATCATCCCGTTGGTCAGCGGCGGCAGCTTGAACCGAACCAGCAGCAGCGCCAGCATGAGCCAGCCGAGTATCCTCAGCGCGGGCGACTCGGATGTCCCCCAAGCCCAGAGAGCCAGGAATACGAACAGGAGGTCGGCCGCCCGAAGGACGAGCCCGCCGTCCTGGGCGTGGGTTCCGATCATGAGAAACGAAAGGTCCAGGCCCAGATTCGCCAGAAGCGCCATCGCGGCGCCCAGAACGGCCGCGGCGAGGACGCAGTGGCCCGACCGTCTCCGCCACGAGCCCTCCCGCCATGACGTCGGCAGGCTCTTCAGGAGCCAGACGGAGAGCAGGGCCAGGGCCGCGCCCCAGAACGCGACGGGGAAATCCTCCCAGGTCAAATGCTTCGCGATCACATGATAATGCCAGCCGTAGTCCGGCAGGGATCGCCAGACCGTCGTGTAGCTGTCGCGGACGTACTCCTGGCCGGCCATGAGATAGAAGCCGCAAAGGCAGGCCCCGCCGAGCATGGCCCCGGCGAAAGCCGACAGGTCGCGCAGCTTGCCGGGGAAAGACGACGCGGGAGCCCCCCGGAGCCTCGCCGCGAAATAAACGACCGCCATCAGGTTGGCGAGAAAGGAAACCTCGAAATGTCCGCCCAAGAAGGCGAGCGCGCAGGCCCAGGGCAGCAGCAGAAGCGACAGCCTGCGCTTCCCGTGAAAGTAGAGCTCGCTCAGCAGGAGCAGCAACGGAACGAAGAGCGCCGACGTCGGCAGCCCGCCGTCGATGAAGCCGTGAAATCGGGTGACGGTGACGAAGGACAGCGCGGCGAAAACGGAGCCGAACCAGCCGACGCCGAGAAGCCGCGCGAAAAGGTAGAGGAAGATGAATCCGAAGTAGAACTTGAGCGCCCCGAGCGCGATCGCCAGGGAGTGCGGGCGACTTTCGGAGAACAGGTAATACGGAAGGTTGAACGGCGAAAATACGCCCGGCCCCATCTTCCCGATGAGGGGAGTCCCCCCCTGGGCGTGGGGCGTCCAGGCCGGGAAAACTCCCCGGCGGATGAACTTGGCGATCACGACGCGGGCCGGAAAAGTCTGGTACTGCCCCTCGGTGACGTACTTCAGAACCTCCGTCACGGGCGACCCGAAAGCGACCTGCCGCGACAGCAGCGGCGCGTGGAAGTACCAGCCGATGAAAAGCCCGCACACCGCGGACGCGGCCAGGAATTCCCGGAAAAAAAACCGGGGATCGCTTGCTTCGGCGCTCTGCGGCGCCTTGGGGTCCGCGGCCATCGCGTCGACAGCTTAACTTATGCGCTGATGGCGGTCAAACGGAGCGGGCGCGCGCCCAGGCGGCCGTGCGGCGGAGCGCCTCCTCGAGGCCGACGGTTTCGGAGAGGCCCAGCTCGGCGCGGGCGCGGGATGTGTCGGGCAGGCGCGCCTCAGGCGCGAGGCCCGGAGTCGGCCGCCCCGCGATCGAGACCCGGGCGCCGGGAGCCGCTTCCTGGGCCACGAGCCGGGCCAGCTCGGCGATGGAGACGCCGCGCTCCGAGCCGACGTTGTAGGAGCGCCCGGGCCGGCCCCGGAGCAGGATCGTCCAGAGCCACGCGGCGAGATCTGAGGCGTACAAGTAGGAGCGCACCGGCGTTCCGTCCCCGCGGACCTCGATGGGGCCGCCTCGCAGGGCGTCGCGCAGAAAGCTCCCGACGGCGAATTGATCGTCGAAAGGCAAATGCGGGCCGACGAAGGAGAACCCGCGCGCGATCGTCGCGTCCACCGCGCCCTCGGCCGCCCGCTCGCACAGGCGCTCGGCCGCGCGCTTGCCCTCTCCGTATGCCGACGGCGCGTCCAAGGGGGCGGAGAGGCTCGGGTCGTTCTCGGCCACGGGCGCGGCGCCGGGCTTGCGGCGGCCGTACACGGCGCCGGAGCTGGCGAACAGGAATTTCCTCGCGCCGCACCGCGCGGAGAACTCGAGCGCTCGCCGCGTGCCGGATACGATCACGTCGCGCGCCAATTCCGATCGCTCCGGGTCCAGGCGCAGGCTCGCCTCCGCCCCGGCGTGGACGACGTGAGTGAAGCCGCCCGGAGGGAACGCGAACGTCCGCACGTCGCCGCGATGGAAGCCGAGCCTCGGATCGGCGGCCAGCCGCGGCGAGCGGGCGCGGAAAAGAGCCTCGTCGCGGGTGAGGACGAGCGCCCTCGCTCCGAGGCCGAGCTCGCGGTCGGCGTGCAGCAGGCTTTCCAGCAGCCATGTCCCGAAAAAGCCGGTGCCGCCCGTGATGAAGAGACGCGCGCCGCGCAGGCCGTCCCACAGCCGGGGCGTCCGCTCGAGCATCTCGTCGAGATCGCCGGCCAAGGGAGAGCGTTCCACGCCTTTAGAAATTGATCCGCTCTTTTTCGATGACCAGGGGACGCCTATGGACCTGCGTGTAGATCGCGCCGATGTACTCGCCGAGAATGCCGATGAAGAAGAGCTGGATCGACGCGAACAGGAACAGGCCGATCAGGATCGGGGCCGTGCCGAGCAGGAACTGGTTCCAGAAAACCAGCTTGGCGATCAAGTAGGCGAAGCCGATGGCGAAGCTGATCGCCGACATCACGAATCCCAGCATCGTCGCCAAACGCAGCGGGATCTTCGAATGGTTGGTGATGCCGAGCATCGCCATGTCATAGAGCGTGTAGAAATTGTTCTTCGTGACGCCGCGGCGGCGGCGGGCCTGGTGGTATTCGATGCGCGCCTGCTCGAAGCCGATGTCGCAGATGAGGCCGCGGAAATACGGATAGGGATCGTCGATGGTGCGCAGGACGTCGATCACGACGCGGTCGTAGAGGCCGAAGCCGGTGCTGTTCTTGGCGAGCTCGATCTCGGACAGGCGGCCGATCAGGTCGTAATAGAGCCTGCGGACGAAGAACATCGCCGGGGACTCGTCGCTCTCGGTCTTGATTCCGAGAACGATCTTGTAGCCCTCCTCCCACTTCTCGATGAAGCGGGGAAGCATCGAGGGCGGGTCCTGCAGATCGCTCATCATCAGGACGACCGCGTCGCCCTTGGCCTGGAGCATGGCGTGGTGCGGGGAGCGGATATGGCCGAAATTGCGGGCGTTGACGATGACCTTGAGGTTCTTGTCGGAGCGCGCCAGCTCGCGCAGGACCTCGACGGTCCGGTCCTGCGAGGCGTTGTCGATGCAGATGTGCTCGTAGGCGTACCGGGGAAGGCGGGCAAACTCGGCCTTGATCTGCTCGTGGAGGGCGCGTATGTTGTCCTCCTCGTTGTAGCAGGGCGTGACGACGCTGATCAGTTTCATGGTGCGCGCACCCTCCTCGACGATCAGTCCAAAAGCTCCCCGATCCGGGCCTCGAGCTGGTGGTCGGCCATCCGATGCTCCGAAAGGGCGTACTGGTACGAGCCGCACCGCGCGGCGAACTTGTCCTCGAGCGCGACGGCCCGAATCCGCGGGGCGGGCGGCGGCATCCCGCAAAAAAGCTCGGCCAAGGCCGAAGCCAGGCCGCCGTGGCGGCTGTGCTCCTCGAGCACGATGATGTTCGAAAACGGACGCAAAAGCGCCGCGGGCGCGTCTCCCAGCGGCTTGACGCGCGGCACGGACAAGACGGGCAGTCGCATCGCGCGCCCCCTCTCGGTCGCGGCGACGGCCATCGAGCCGTGCGCCACGAGACAGGTCTTCGAGCTCTCGACTTGGTGCGTGAAATGGGGCTCCGTGCCTTGGAGCGGGGATTGATGGACGGCCGGGCGGTCGCTCTTGCCGACGCGCAGGTAGCACGGGCCGCGCCGGCCCAGGATCTCCCGCCAGCACGCGCGGAGCTCCTCCGCGTCGCAGGGCGAGTAGATCCGGATGTTCGGCAGAGGACGCAGCGCGGCGACGTCCTCCCCGCACTGGTGCGAGGCGCCCAAGGTCGAATAGACGAGCCCCGCCCCGTCGCCCACGAAAATCACGGGAAGGCCGGGGAAGCAGACGTCGAGCTTGATCTGCTCGAGGACGCGGATCGGCACGAAAGCGGAGAGGCCGTACAGCATCGGCCTGAAGCCCTGCTTGCAGAGGCCGGCCGCGATCCCGACCATCGCCTGCTCCATCACGCCGACGTTCAAGAATTGCCCGGGCCGATCCTTGCGGATGGGATCGAAGAGCGCGTAGCCGTGGTCGCCGGAGAGCGCCAGGAAATCGGGGTCCCGCTCGGCCGCGCGCGCGATCAGATCCGCCAGGAGGCTACGCATCCGCCCCCCCCAGCTCGCTCAACGCGCGCGCCTTCGTTTCCGCGTCGAGGCGCAGGTAATGCCAGTCGTTGTTGCCCTCCATGAAGCTCACGCCCTTTCCCTTGACGGTCCGGGCGATCAGCGCCTTGGGCGCGGTCCCGGATTTATTCTCCGTCAACGCGCGGATGTTTTCTTCCAGCGCGGCCGCGTCATGGCCGCCGCACTCCCGCGTCTCGAAGCCGAAGCCGCGGAACTTCGCGGCAAGCGGCTCCAAGTTCAGCACGGCGGAGGTCGGGCCCATGGCTTGGAATCCGTTCGCATCGAGAATCACGATCAGATTGTCCAGTTGATGGTGCGCGGCGAAAAGCAGGGCCTCCCACATGGGCCCCTCGTTCATTTCCCCGTCGCCGACCAGGCAGTAGACCTTCCGGTCCGTCCTGCCCCGGCGCTTGAGGCCGAGCGCGACACCCGCGGCGATCGGCAGGCCATGCCCCATCGAGCCGGTCGTGACTTCGCAGCCGGGAACCGTCCATTCGCAAAGCCCGTGGAGAAGGGAGCCGTCGGAAAAATAACGATCGAGCGCCTCCTGCGGCAGACGGCCGATCTCCCGAAAGCAGGCGTACATCGCCATGACGCCGTGGCCTTTGGACAGGATCATGTAGTCGCGATCCGGGGAGCCGGCCACGTCGGGGCCCGCCGCCAAAAAGCGGGAATACAGCACGGCCATGATCTCCACGACGGAAAAGGCGCACCCCAAATGGACGGAGTTCCCGGCGGACGCCATGCGGACGATATGGCGGCGCAGCGTCCTCGGATCAAGGCGGCGGTCATCGGCGGTAGCCATGTCAGAGCGTCCTAAAAAATTCCCCGAACGTCTCGACGACGTAGGCGGTCATTTCGGGGGTGATTCCCGGATAGACGCCGATCCAGAAAGCGTCGCGCATCACGCGGTCGGAGCCGGACAGGTCGCCGGCGACGCGGTGCGGAACGTCCTTGAAATAGGGCTGGCGCGTGATGTTGCCGGCGAAGAGCAGGCGGGTGCCGATCTTCCGGCCCTCGAGAAAGGCGGTCAGCTTCTCGCGCGCGAAAGGCGCGCCGGGGCGCACGCTCAGCGGAAAGCCGAACCAAGAGGGCTCGGAGTTCGGCGTGGGTTCGGGAAGGATGAGATGCTCCTCGAAGGCGCTCAGTCCCCGCTTCAGGGCGTCGAAATTCCGGCGCCGGGCGGCGATAAAGCCGTCGAGCTTGTCCAGCTGCGCGACGCCGACGGCGGCCTGCATGTCGGTCGCCTTGAGGTTGTAGCCGAGGCGCGAGTAGATGTATTTATGATCGTAGCCGGCGGGCAGGCCTCCCAGCCGCCACTGGAAGCGCTTGCCGCACGTGTCGTCCACGCCGGGGGCGCACCAGCAGTCGCGGCCCCAGTCGCGCAAGGACGCGAGCAGCTTCCTGAGGCGGCCGCTGCCGGTGGCGACCGCGCCGCCCTCGCCCATCGTGATGTGGTGGGCGGGATAGAAGCTGAAAGTCGCGAGGTCGCCGGCGGACGATACGAGCCGGCCGCCGCGGCGCGAGCCGAGGGCGTCGCAGCAGTCCTCGATCAGCCACAGGCCGCGCTCGTCGGCGATCCGGCGCACGGCCTCCAGATCGAACGGGTTGCCGAGCGTGTGGGCGAGCACGATGGCCCGCGTCCTCGGCGTCACCGCCGCGGCGACGCTCTCCGGCAGCGCGTCGTAGGTCGGCGCGGCCGCGTCGACGAGCACGGGAACCGCTCCGCACTGGATGATCGGGTTGATCGTGGTCGGAAAGGAGACCGCCGTCGAAATCACCTCGTCGCCGGGCTTGAGGCGCCGCTCGCCGAGCTCCGGCGCCGCCAGGGTCGAGACCGCGAGGAGGTTGGCCGAGGAGCCGGAATTGACGAGCAGGGCGTGGGGAAGGCCCAGGCGCCGGGCGAAGGAGCGCTCGAAACTCTCGGCGAAGCGCCCGGCGGTGAGCCAAAAATCGAGTCCCGAGTCGACGAGGCTGACCATGTCCTCGGCGTCGAAAACCTTGCCCGACGCGGGGATCGGCGTCTGGCCGGGAACGAACGGGCGCGGCGCGAAGCGGATCTTGTGGAACTCGCGCACCGCCGCGAGAACGGCCTCGCGCGAGGCGTCTTCGGGCGCGGCGCGCTCCGTCCGGACGCGTTTGGGCGTCACGAGAGGCCCGAGGCGGCGCGCTCCCCGGCCCAGGGAAGGCCCGTCCTGCGCGCCGCCTCCGCGTAGTCCGCGATCTGGCCGCGCGTGAACGCGAGCGCGTCGAAGCCGGGGGCGGCGGCCGCCCGGTACCAGGCCACGGTCCGAGCGACGGCCTCGTCGACGCCGTAAACCGGCCTCCAGGAGAGCCGCTCTCGAGCCTTGGAGCTGTCGAGCTTGAGAAGTCCGGCCTCATGCGGAGCCGCCGAGTCGTCCGCGGCGGTCCAGCGTCCTGAACCCCAGCCGCGCACGACGAGTTCGGCGATCTGCGCCGCCGTGCGCTCCTCCCCGGACGGCGGGCCGAAGTTCCAAGCCTCGGCGCCGCTTCCGGACGCCGCGAGCTGATGCGCGGCGAGGCTCAGGTAGCCCGACAACGGCTCCAAGACGAACTGCCAAGGCCGCACGGAGCGCGGATTGCGCACGGAGATCGGCCGCCCGGCCTCGAGCGCGCGGATGCAATCGGGAACCAGACGGTCCCGCGCCCAGTCGCCGCCGCCGATCACGTTGCCGGCGCGAGCCGAGCTCACCGAGACGGCGCGCCCCTTGGCGGCCGCGCCGGAGAAAAACGAGTCGCGGTAAGCCGAGACGACGAGCTCCGCGCACGCCTTGCTCGCGCTGTAAGGGTCGCGGCCTCCGAGGCGATCGCTTTCGCGGTAGGCGCGGTCCGCCTCGCGGTTTTCGTAGCACTTGTCCGTGGTGATGATCAGGCAGGCGCGCACGGAATCCTGATGACGCACGGCCTCGAGCAGATTCGAGGTCCCGAGCACGTTCGTGGCGAAGGTCTCGGCGGGCCGCTCGTAGGAGGCGCGCACCAACGGTTGGGCGGCCAGGTGGAAGACGATCTCCGGGCGCGCCTCATCGAGGATTCCCTTGAGAAACGCGGGGTCGCGCACGTCGCCCAAGCGGGAGTCGATGAGGCGCCCGAGGCCCGCCCGTTCGAAAAGACCCGACTCGGCGTCCGGCGGCAGGGCGCAGCCGACGACCTTCGCGCCAAGCTCGCGCAGCCAAAGAGCCAGCCACGCGCCCTTGAAGCCCGTGTGCCCGGTCACCAGAACGACGCGTCCGGAGAAGGCGCCTCCGAACGCGGCCCTCACGCCCAGACCTTCCAGGGGGCCCGGCCCGACGCCCACAGCTCCTCGAGGTACGCCTTGTCGCGCAGGGTATCCATCGGCTGCCAGAAGCCCTTGTGCTTGTACGCCGCGAGCTGGCCCTTGCGGGCGAGGGTCTGCAGCGGCCCCGCTTCCCAGCGCGTCGCGTCGTCCTTGATGAGCCCGAGCGCCTCCCGTTCGACGATGAAAAAGCCGCCGTTGATCCAGCCGGCGTCGCCCGGAACCTTTTCGCGGAAGCTGGTCACGCGGTCGCCCTTCATGTCGAGAACGCCGAAGCGCGTGGGAGCCTGGACCGCGGTCAGCGTCGCGACGGCCTTATTCCGGCGGTGGAACGCGATCGACGCGGAGATGTCCACATCCGACACGCCGTCTCCGTAGGTCAGGCAGAAGGGACCGCCGCCGAGGTGAGCTTGAACCCTCTTAAGGCGGCCGCCGGTCATCGTCTCGTCGCCGGTGTCGACCAAAGTCACGCGCCAGGGCTCGGAGTTGTTGTCGTGCACGGTCATCCGGTTCTTCTGCATGTCGAAGGTGACGCTCGACGTGTGCATGAAGTAGTCGGCGAAGTAGTCCTTGATGACGTAGCCCTTGTAGCCGAGGCAGACGATGAAGTCGTTGATGCCGTGGCGGGAATAAATCTTCAGGATATGCCACAAGATCGGCTTGCCGCCGATCTCGATCATCGGCTTGGGCCGCAGGGAGGTTTCCTCGCTGATCCGCGTGCCCAACCCGCCGGCGAGAATGACGGCCTGCATTCCAGACGTGGCGGATTTTCTCATGGAAGGCCCGGATTGTACAAAATCGGAATTGCCGGACGGAGCCGTTTCTTGAGCCAAGCCCGGGCCGCGGCGCGGGTCGTCAATTCCCCCGCGCGCTGCAGGCGCGCGGCCTCGTCCAACAGCCCGTGGAAATCCGGTCCGGGCTTGAGTCCCGCGGCGATCAAGTCGGAACCCGCGAGGAAGCGCGGCTTGAGCGCGCTCGGGGGCAGTTTCGGAAAAAAGCGGCGCACGGAGGCGGCGACCGAGGCCTCGCATACGACGCGCGGGGATTTGTCCGAGAAAGCCAGCTCCAGCGTCTCGTGCAGACGCGTGCGGCGCTTGTGCTCATGGGGAAAAGCGTCCACGAAGGTCCGGCCCCTCGCCGGACCCAGCCCGAGCGCCAGCGCCGCCAGACGCGGCTCGACGCCGGGCGGCAGGGCGGGCTTGAGCGGCAATGCCGGATGCAGAAGGCCTGAGTAGCCCCAAGCCTTCAGCAGCGCGAACGCCGCGCGCGGATCCCTCTCGCCCAGGAGGCTCACGAGCTCGTGCAGCAGGCGGTGCGCGGAGAGCCGGGCGGCGTGGCCGGCCGCCAGCGCGGCCTTGGCTTCATCGACCATGCCGGCGGCGGGGCGGTAGCCGAACCGGCCGAGGAAGCGCGCCGCGCGGAACACGCGCGTCGGATCGTCGCGGAAGCTCGCGGGATGAAGGACGCGCAGGACCCGGGCCTTCATGTCGCGCAGTCCGCCGTATGGGTCGGTCAGGGCGTGCGAGCCGTCGTCAAGCCGCATGGCCAGCGCGTTGATCGTGAAGTCCCGCCGAAACAGGTCGCGCTCGATGGGAACCCGGACCGCCTGAACCACGGGCAGGCAGGCGGGCTTGGGATAGGATTCGGAACGCGTGGTCGCGACGTCGACGCGGAACTTCCCCCCCGATACGATGCGGCGCGTGCCGAAACGGCCGAACGCCTCGACGCGCCCGCCGAGCAGGCGGGCCGCCGCGGCGGCGATCGGGTCCGGGTCGCCCGCGACGGTCAGGTCGAGGTCGAAATTGGAGCGCCGCATGAGCCAATCGCGCACGGGGCCGCCGACGGCGTACAGCGGCGTGCCGCGCGCGCGCGCCTCCTCGGCGAGCGGCCCCAGGATCTTCGCCGCCGCGGAGGGAACGGCGGCGCGGACGGGGCGCCCGCTCAATGCGCCGCCATCGCGGCGGGCGGCAGGCCCGCGGCGGGATCCTTCTCGAGCCGCCCCAGATAATCGGACCAGGTCGTGAGGCGGTCGTTGGCCTCGACGAGCTTCTTGATGCCGGCGATCACGGCGCCGCGCGTCGGCGCCTTGCCCTCGTAGGGGAGCCACGACGGAGCGCCATGCTCGCGCGCCCACGCGGGGCTCGACTTGTACAGGGAGAGCTTGAGTTCCGCGGCGAAAGAAGCCATGACGTCGCGCTCGTCGCGGCGCCAATCTTCGAGCTCGAGGAGCCGGGCGAGGCCCTCGGGGCCGAAGAACACCTCGGGCTCGTGGCCGACCGGCAGATGGTCGCCGAGCGCCTCGCGCATGGCGACGAAATCCGCCTTCATTTTGTCGCGCCACTTGGCCTCTTCGGCCTTGAACGACGCCGGGAAGACGAAGGCCAGTATCTCCTCCTCGGGCTCGTAGTAGATCCAGGCGGCCTCGGGCAGGAACGCCGCCCCGCAGCTCGGGCACAGGAGCATATTGCACTCCATGGCCTTGGCCTGATCGCGCAGGACCGCGTCCTTGCCGCCATGCACGAAGCTCCAGACCGGAGCGGTGAATCCGTCCGCGCAGGAGGGGCAGTTCGCCTCGACGCTTCCCTGGAATGACATCGGCGCGATTATACGATAAGTGTCGGGCCCGGCACTCACCGGACCAGGCGGCGGAAATACTCCTTGATCGCGGAATCGTGGGCGGCGGGACGCGGCTCGCGCAGGGAGCGCTCGAGCTCCTCGCGCAGCTCGCGCGGAGGCCTGTATTCGTCGGCGGAGGGCAGGCGCACGCGTCCCGTCGCGCTTCCCCGGGCGCCGCGAGGCGCGGCGCGCACGACGCTTCCCGGCATTTCGAACGGACGGCTCATTGCCCCGCCCATGCCGGAAGCGCCCCCCCCTGACGGGCCGCCGGAGGAATCCTTGTCGCCCTCCTGAAGGATCGCGAGAGCGGCCTCGCCCCGGCGCAGGCCCTCGGCCGCGTCCCCGCGGCGCTGAAACGCCTCGCTCGCCGCCTGCTCGGACATGGCGTCGTCGATGCGGCGCACCGGCCCCCCGGGCATGAAGCCGAGAAGGCCGGCCGCGCCGGAGACCTCCCGCCGCAAGCGGCCCGCCGACTCGCGCGCCGAGGCCTGCGCGTCGGCCGCCTCGCGCGCCGCGCCCGGGTCGGGAACGGGGGCGCCGACGCCGCGCTCGAGGGCGGCCGCGGCGGCATGGAGCGCCTTCGCCGCGCGCAGGCGCCCGACCGCCTCGTCGATCCTGCCCGCCGAGAGGCTCTCGCGCGCCGCCCGGGCCGCGCGTTCGGTCTCGGCCGAGGGGGCGGAGGACAGCGCCGAGTCGATCGCGTCCTGCGTCCGCAGCAGCAGCTCCTTTTGCGCGCGGACCATTCCCGCCAGCCGCGCGTTCTCCCGACGGCGCGCGGCCTCGACGGCTTTTTCCTGGCGCGCGACCGCCTCCCGCCACGCCTGGGCGACGCGTTCGGCCGCCTCCTTCGCGCGGCCGGCCTGCCCGCCGGCGACGCGCCGGCCCGACTCGCGCAAGCCCTTCGCGACCCGGGAGAGCCTCTCCGCGAGCTCTCTCGCCGCCTTGGCGGCGCCGGCGGCGTCGCCGCCACGCAGGGCGCGGCGCAGGGCGGCCGCCGACTCGCGGGCGTCATTGAGCGGCAGCTCCCGGACCTGGCCCGCTTCCGGCGACGCCTCGGGAAGCGCGTCGATCGATTTCCGGAGCTCCTCGAGCGCAGAGTCCACGGCGTCCAGGGCCCGCTGGAGCTCCGCGGCCTGCGCGGGCGCGAGCGCGCCCTTCATGCGTTCGATGGATTCGCCGATCTCTCGGCCCTCGCGCTCCGCATCGTAGGCGCGATCGGCCATGTCCTGGGCGCTCTGCACGCTCGAGCCGGCGCGCAGGGCCGACGAGGCCGCGCGCGCCTGCTCGGCCAGCGCCGTCTGCTCGCGCGCGGATCCCGCGAAGTCGCCCCGTTCCAGGGCCGAGGCGGCCTTCGGCAGGCCCTCCATGCCGGCGGCGGCCAGGCTCTCGGCGGCGGCCGCGGCCTGGTCGGCAAGGCCGGGGTTGGCCCGGACGTCGTCCCTCATCGCCTCATTCCAGGCCATGACGGCGCCCGCCGCGACCGGCCACAGCCCCGAGACGCGCCGCGCGGTCTCGCGCGCGGCGCGATCGTCGCCGGCGGCGGAGGCCTTCGCGGCCGCCTCCGCCGCCTCGGCGGCGCGGTCGAGCGCCGTCAGCGCCCTTTCGCGCGCCGCGAGGGCCGCCGTGTGCGCGGCGTCGACGTCGACGACCTCGACCGAACCTTTTTCGGAGCGCGCGGACTGCGGCGGAGACGCGTCGTCGAACGCCTCGAGCCAGAATTCGACGAGGCTGCCCGGGGCGTGCTCGCGCAAGGCCAGCGCCGCGTCGCCGATCGTCTCCGCCGATCCGCGCTCGAGAGTCAGCGCGCGGCGAACGTCCCCCTTCGGCGCATGAACGACGAGCTCGAGGCGCGTGAGCGCCCCGTCGTCGCGCGCGGCGTAGGCGATCGTCACAGAATCCCGCGGCCCGGCCTGCAGCGGCACCTGGGGCGACAACAGCTCGACGGACGGCTTCGCGTCGCCGAGCACGGACAACGCGTAGACCGGCGGCGACGGATCGCGCCGCGCGTCCCTCGAGACCAGGAGGAACGACAGCGCCGCGTCCTCCTCCGCCATAAATCCCGCCGACCATGCGCCGCCGGCCTCGCGCATGGCGATCGGCGCGGGCAAAGTCGACAGGCGCAGGAGCGCCGAGGCGAGCGGGGCCTCCGAGACGCCCCGCACCGTCACCCAATCTCCGCGCCGCGCGCGCGCCGCGGCGTCCTCCCCGAGGATGAAGGTCTTGACGCCGCGCGAGCCGTGAACGACCGCCCTCGCGTCCTTGAAGCGGGGCGCGGGAACCGGAAGCAGGCGCTTGACGCTCGTGACCATGCCGCGCCGGCGCGCCCGATAGTCCAAGCGGCCCGTCAGGGCGCCGGTCTCGAAGGAGGCGCTCTCCCCGTCCACCGCGTCCCACGCCGCCGCGCGCCACGCTCCGTCGGCGCCGCGCGTCTCAAGAGTCAGGTCGGCCCCGCGCAAACCGGCCGCCTTCCCCTCCGGCGTAAGCCGAGCGCTCAGGAGGACCAGCGCGCCCCAATCCACGCCGGCGTCTCCGGGCGAAAGGACGACGAGGCGATCGAGAGGCGCATCGAGCCAAGGCGCCAGCACGCGCGTCCAGGACGCCCCGGCCGCAAGGCCCAACGCCAGCGCCGCGGCTCCGGCGAACGCGCCGGCGCGGGCCGCGCGCGTGGGCTTCCACGGGTACAACGGCTCCTCCGGCAGACCCGCGGCCAGGGCGTCGGCGCGCGCGAGATGCTCGCGGCGCAGTTCCTCGGATACGCCCCGCCCGCCTCGGTCGCCGCCCAGCGCCCACGCCGAGGAGAACATCGGGCGCGTCGCGGGCCAGCGGCGCGCCGCGTCCGCGAAAATAGACTCCCAGCCTCCCGCGCGCCAAGGCGCCGCGAGCTCGCGCCGGACGGCGAGAACAAGCGCCGCCGCGCCGGCTAGCCACGCCGCCATCCGCGCCGGACGCGGCAGGACCAACAATCGATCCGCCGCGGCCATCGCCGCGGCGGCGGCGAGCCCCCACCCCAGGATGCGGACCGCGGCTTCGAGGGCGACGGCCCGTCGGCGTTGGGCGCGCCAGCCGAACGCGCGCTTTTCAAGGCTCATGCCTCAGTGTACCGAAACCGACCCGGCCGCGCCAGTCGAAGGCCTCGCCTAGACGCTTTCGGGGACGCGCGGCGAGGAGAGCCGGTCTTCGGCCTCGCGGACGCCGCGCAGGGCCTCGCGGCGGCGGTCGATCAGCCGCTCGGGCATGCGGCGCTTGACGTGGTCGCGCTCGATCTCCATCAGGATGTCCTCGGCGCGCACCGATTCCGCGTAAGGACGGGCATGGAACAGCGACTGCCAGCGCTTCCGGATTTCGTACACCGCGTCCCACTCCCGCAGAATCGTGTCGAGGAGCGTTTTCAGCACCATGCCGACGCCCGCGAGTCCGACCGCGAGGGTGAACATGAACTGGACGTACATCTCCGTGGAGTTCACGCCCATAGTGTAGCCGCGAGGACGGCTCCGGGCGAAGGGTCTAAAGACCCGGCTCCTCGTAGGACATAAGGTCTAGATCGCACGCATGCGGCGGCCGTAGCCGGCGGCGAGCGCGACCATGCAGGCCGCCATGCCCGCGGTGGTCCAGGCCACGCCGAAACGCGAGGCGAGCCCGCCCGCCAGGAAGCTCCCCAACGGGGCGATCCCGACGAAGATCATCGAGTAGAAGCTCACCACGCGGCCGCGGTGACGATCGTCGGAAAGCTCCTGGAGCGCCGTATTCGCGCCGGCGAGCACGCTGATCGTGCACCAGCCGACGAGCGCCATGAAAAAGCAGGAAGCTGGCAGGCGGCGCGACCAGGCCATGCCCGCTAGAGCCGCGGCCATGCCGGCCATGCCGGCGATGATCTCGCCGCCCACGCCGGCCGCGCCGCGCCGCCGCGCCAAGACCAAGGCCCCGATCGTCGCCCCCGCTCCCGAGAACGAGGACAGAAGGCAGAGTCCCCGGACTCCCGAGCGCAGAACGTCCTCGGCGAACACCGGCAGCAGGGTGTACACCGGCAAGGCGACGAAGCTGAAAACAC
Source organism: Elusimicrobiota bacterium (assembly GCA_016204945.1). Taxonomy (GTDB): domain Bacteria; phylum Elusimicrobiota; class Elusimicrobia; order UBA1565; family UBA9628; genus GWA2-66-18. The sequence goes on along the minus strand of JACQJQ010000208.1, from coordinate 28,132 downwards.
CAAGCGTCAGAAGGACGAGCCGGATCGGCTCGCGGCCGAACGCGTAGCCCATGCCTTCGCCGATCTCCCGCCACGGCCCCTCCGCCGGCTCATGGGGAGGAGGCTGGCGCACGCCCCGCATCGCCTTCAGCGCGGCCAGCACGGCGACATAGCTGAGCGCGTTGATCGCGAAGCATCCCGCCTCGCCCGTATAGGCGATCGCGAGGCCCGCGAGAGCGGGACCGATGATGCGCGAAATATTGACGAGGGTCGAATTGAGCGCGATCGCGTTGTGCCGGTGCTCCACGGACACCAGCTCGCCGATCAGGACCTGGCGCGCGGGCATATCGAAGGCGCTGACCACGCCGAGGCCCAGGGACAGGACGAAGACCTGCCACACCTGGATGTGCCCCCCCCAGGTCAGCAGAGCCAGCGCCGCGGCCTGCGCCATGGCGAAGAACTGCGTGCGCTTGACCAGGCGCAGGTGGTCGGCGTGATCGATGGCGAAGCCCGCGTAGAAGCCGAGCACGAACGCCGGAAACTGGCCGACGAAGGCGACCAGGCCCAGCATCAGGGGGTCCTTCGTCAGGCGGTAGACCAGCCACGATTGGACGGTGACCTGCATCCAGGACCCGATCATGGAGACCAACTGGCCGAAGAAGAAAAGCCGGAAATTGCGGTGGCTCAAGGCCGAGAACACGTCAGCGCCCCCCTTCGAACGTTCTCACGCCCGGAATTCTACACCTTCCGGAGTCTTGACAGGGCCCGTGGCCCGTTCCATAATGAACCGACCCATGGGAGATACCGCCCCGCCCTCTCCGTCCTTTTTCTCCAGCCTCGGGAGCCGGCTCTTCGAGCCGCGAACGCTGTTGCGCATCGCGCTCTCGCTGACGCTCGGAGCGGCCGGCGCGGGCGTCGGCTGGCGGCTTTATCTGAAGCCGAAGCGCGCGATCGCGGAGATCCGCTACCAGTCGCATCTGTGCCTGATGCGGCTGTACGATCTGCAGATGGCCTACCGCGGCGCGCACGGGGTCTTCGCCGGCGACCTCGAGACGCTCCTGGCCTCCGCGCCCGACGGCGCCCAGCTTCGGGAGAAGCTCCGGAGCAGCGTGGACCTCGAGACCCTGGCCGTCGTCGGGGGCGCTGACCGCTTCCGCCTCGAAGCCAACGTCCTCGACCCGCAACGCACGTCGGTGAAGCTTCGAGGCCCCCTCGGCAAGCGCTGAGGCCCGCATGACCGCGTTCCGCCTTCGCTCCTCGTTCCAGCCCGCCGGCGATCAGCCCGCCGCCATTGAAACGCTCGTCTCGCGGCTCGAAGAGGGCGCTCCCGCCCAGACCTTGCTCGGCGTCACCGGCTCGGGCAAGACGTTCGCGATGGCCAACGTCGTGGAGCGGTTGAACCGGCCCACTCTGGTTCTCTCCCCCAACAAAGTGCTCGCTGCCCAGCTCTACGCCGAGTTCAAGTCCTTTTTCCCGGACAATGCCGTCGAGTTCTTCATCTCCTACTACGACTACTACCAGCCCGAGGCCTACGTCCCCTCGACCGACACCTACATCGAGAAGGACTCCTCGATCAACGACCGCATCGACCGCCTTCGCTTGCGGTGCACGAGCTCCTTGCTCGCGCGCCGGGACGTGCTTGTCGTCGCCTCGGTGTCCTGCATCTACAACATCGGCTCGCCGCAGGCCTACGAGAACCGCACGGTCCCGCTCGAGGTCGGCTGGAAAGTGACCCGCGGCGAGCTGATCAGGCGGCTCGTCGAGGTGCACTACGAGCGCAACGAAACGGAGTTCACGCGCGGAAAATTCCGGGTCAAAGGCGGCGTCATCGACGTTTTTCCAGCCTATATGGAAACCGCCGTGCGCGCGACTTTGGGCGACGAGGGCGTGGTCTCGCTCATCGAGTTCGACCCGCTCACCGGCGCCAAGCTCAAGGACCTGGGCCGGGAGTGGGTCTACCCCGCCAAGCATTTCGTCACCGACGGCCCGGGGCGCGAGCGCGCCATCGCCTCCATCAAGCTCGAGCTCGCCGAGAGCCTCTCCCGCTTCAAGTCCGAAGGCCGCCTGCTCGAGGCGCAGCGCCTGGAGCAGCGCACCCGCCACGACCTCGAGATGCTGCGCGAGTTGGGCTTCTGCCACGGCATCGAGAATTACTCCCGGCACCTTTCCGGACGGCCGCCGGGCGAGCGGCCCTACTGCCTCATCGACTTTTTTCCCGAGGATCATCTTCTCATCGTCGATGAGTCCCACGTCGCGATCCCGCAGATCGGCGGCATGTACGAGGGCGACCGCGCGCGCAAACAAACCCTCATCGATTTCGGCTGGCGCCTGCCGTCGGCGTTGGACAACCGCCCGCTTCAATTCGCCGAGTTCGAGAAGCTCGTCGGCCAGACCGTGTTCGTGTCCGCGACGCCCGGCCCCTACGAGCTCAAGAAGACGCGCGGGGAGATCGTCGAGATGGTGGTGCGGCCGACCGGCCTCATCGACCCGGAAACGATCATCCGGCCGTCCGAGGGCCAGCTCGACGACTTGATCGCCCGCCTCCGCGGCCGCGTCGCCAAGAAGGAGCGCGCGCTGATCACGACCTTGACCAAGCGCACCGCCGAGGACCTGGCCGCCTTCCTGACGACCAAGGGCCTCAAGGTCCGCTACCTGCATTCCGACATCGACTCGCTCGAGCGCATTCAGATTCTGCAGGACCTCCGCTCGGGGGTCTTCGACGTCCTCGTGGGCATCAACCTGCTGCGCGAGGGCCTCGACCTCCCGGAGGTGTCGCTGGTCGCGATCCTAGGCGCCGACCACGAGGGCTTCCTGCGCTCCGAGACGACCTTGATCCAGATCGCGGGCCGCGCCGCGCGCAACGTCGGCGGCCAGGTCGTCCTCTACGCCGACGCGGTCACCGGCTCCATGAAGCGCGCCCTGGACGAGATGGCCCGGCGCCGCGTCAAGCAGCTCGCCTACAACCAGACGCACGGCATCAAGCCCAAGACCGTCATCAAGGCGGTCGAGGAGCTGGAGGAATTCCAGAGCGCGGCCAAGAGGGAGAGCCTCATGCTCCTGCGCGACGCCGAGGCGCCGCTCTCGGCCAAGGAGCTGCCCGCGATCATCAAGGACGTCGAAAACCGCATGCGCGCCGCGGCCGACGCGCTCGATTTCGAGACGGCCGTCCTCCTGCGCGATCAGCTCTTCGAGCTGAAGTCCATGTCCGCGAGCCGTCCCTCGAGCGGGCGCGCGAAACGCGGCATCAGGAACAAAGGCTAGAAATCGATCGGGTGAAAGGTCGCCGGCAGCCCCGTCTCCGGAGCGAGTATTGCATCGACGTAGGCGGCTCGGGCTTGAACTCTGATCTTGACCTTCGTGTTGACGATCATCGTTCCCCCGCTCACACTGGGGCTCGTGTTGACGATGACCGCGTCGCCGGTTCCAGAGAGAATGGCCTCGCCCTCGACCCACCCCGCGCCTTCGGAGCAGGTCCCCTCCACCAGCGCGAGCCCCTCGATCCGGAATTGAGCGTGGACGTCCTTCCAGAAAATGGTGACGTCGCCGAAAACGGTTACCTTCCCGTGCATCCGGCCCGTTTCCGCGCTCCAGGAGTCGCAGCTCAGCCGGCCCCGGGCGAATAGGTTGGCGGTGCCGGAGACGGCGACCGAGTGGCGAGGACTTCTGACCGGCATGGCCGTCGCCGGCGCGGCCGGCAGGGGCGCATCGATGGGCGCCGTGACGCCGATCTCGAGAGCGATCGCGCGCATGGCCTCAAGAGGCGCGGGCACGGCGGCGGAAGCAGGGACAGCGAAACAAGATGCAATCAGAAGTTTGATCATGCCGGGACTGTAGCAAAAAATAATAGGATGAAGGGCGTGGGGCGCAAAATCCAAGCGCGGCTGAGGCGTTATTTCATTTCGGGATTCTTCACCTTGATCCCGATCGGTCTTTCCGTGCTCGTCGTGTGGACCTTCGTCAGCGGGGTAGACCGGACCCTGGCTCCCGTCCTGGACGCCGCCCTCGGCTTCCACCTGCCGGGTCTCGGCCTCATCGCCGCGATCCTGCTGATCCTCTCGGCCGGCGCGCTGGCCTCCCACGTCGTGGGCGAGCGCCTGCTCGAGTTCGCCGAGGACGTCCTCGCCCGCATTCCCGTCTTCAAATGGGTGTACGGAACGATCAAGCAGATGACCGAGGCCTTTTCGCCCGCGAACAAGGCTTCCTTCCGGAGCGTCGTCTTCGTCGAGTTCCCCCGCCCCGGCGTCTACAGCCTCGGCTTCGTCACCGGCGAGACCGTCCTCGACCTGCCGGACGGCGGGCACAAGAGGCTGTCCTCGGTCTACGTCCCCACCAACCACGTCTACATCGGCGACTTGATCTTCGTCCCGAGCGAGCACGTCGTCGCGACCGACATGAGCGTCCAGCAGGGCATCCAGGTCGCGCTCTCGGCGGGCGCGGTCGTTCCCGAGCGCCTCGGCCGCGCGAGGAAGAGCTAGGCATGCGCCGGCTTTCCGCCGCGGACTGGCGCGCGCTGCTGCGCAGCGCGCTTAAAGAAGATTTGGGCCGACACGGCGACGTCACGACGCGCTTCTTCGTGCCCAAGAACGCCTGCCTCAAAGCCCGCGTCGTCAGCCGCGAGGCCGGCGTCATCTGCGGCCTCGAGATCGCGGCCGCGGCTTTCAAGGCCTGCGAGCCGCGCGCCCGCGTCACTCTGCTCGCCCGCGACGGCGCGCGCGTGCGCGCGGGTCAAGCGGTCATGGCGGTCTCGGGCGGACGCGGCCTGCTCGCGGCGGAGCGCACCGCGCTTAATTTTCTGCAGCGCATGTCGGGCGTCGCCTCGCTGACCCGCCGCTATGCCGATCGCGTGCGCGGCACGGGCGCGAAAGTGCTCGACACGCGCAAAACCGTGCCGGGTTGGCGCGCGCTCGACAAGTACGCGGTCGCCTGCGGCGGCGGACAGAACCATCGCCTGGGCCTGTATGACGCGGCGATGATCAAGGACAACCATTATTACGGCAGGAGCCTGGAAAAAGGCGCGGCGCGGCTGCGCCGCGCGTTCCCCAAGATGCCGCTGATCATCGAGTGCGATACCGCGGCCCAGGTGACGCGCGCTCTCGCGCTGAAGCCCGAGGTCATCCTCCTCGATAACATGCGCGGCCCGCGGCTGCGCCGGGAGATCCGTCGCATCCGGCGCCTGGCCCCGCGCGTCAAGATCGAGGTGTCCGGCGGCGTCGCTCTCGAGGAAATGCGGGCGCTGGCGAAGCTCGGCCCCGACCGCGTCTCGATCGGCCGCCTGACGCACAGCGCGCCGGCGCTCGACATCGGCCTCGATCTCTCCGCCGCGTGAAGCTGCCCGGGGTCCGGCGTCTCGTGCGCCTGAAACGCGCGGATTCGACCCAGGCCGCCGCGCGTCGGCTCGCCGAGGCGGGCGCTCCCGACGGGACCATGGTCTGGGCTCTCTCGCAGACCGCGGGCAGGGGGCGCATGGGCCGGCGCTGGCGCTCCGCGCCGGGCGGACTGTACGCCTCCTGGCTGCTGCGCCCGAAGTTCGCGCCCGATCGCTTGGGCGAATTCTCGCTCGCCTGCGGCAAGGCGCTGGCCGAGACCCTGCGGGCATTCGGCGCGGCCGCGACGGTCAAGCCCCCGAACGACGTCATGGCGCTCTGCCCGGACGGCAAGGCGCGCAAGCTGTGCGGCATCCTCTGCGAGGCGGCGGGAGATTCCCGAAGTCTGCACTGGCTCGCGGTCGGCTTCGGCGTCAACGTGAACAACCCCCCTCCGCTGAAACGCTCGACTTCTCTCCGTTTATTGGTCAAACGCCGCGTCGGAATCGCTCCCGTGCTGCGCGCCGCCATGGCCCGCCTTTCCCGCGCCCGTCGGGCGGGCAATTTCATATAATCGGCGCATGGCTGAAACCTATCTGACCCGCGCCGGGCACGCCAAGCTCGGCGAGGAGCTTAAAGCGCTCATGAAGCAGAAGGCGCAGCTCTCGCTCGACATCGGCGAGGCGCGGGAAAAAGGCGACCTCAAGGAGAACGCCGAGTACCACTCCGCGAAGGAGAAGATGGGCGAGGTCATGGGCCGCATCGGCAAGATCCAGGACAAGCTGCAAAGCGCCAAGATCATCGAGGAGATGGACATCCCGAAGAACACCGTCGCGATCGGCACGACCGTGCATCTCCAGGACTCGGACGGCGACACCGTCGAGTACTCGCTCGTCGGCGAGGACGAGTCGGATCCGAACGAGGGCCGAATCTCCGTCCAGTCTCCGCTCGGCGCCGGCCTGCTCGGGCGCAAGTCGAAGGAGACGGTCGAGATCCAGCTTCCCAACGGCCCGCGCACCTTCAAAATCCTCAAAGTCTCGCGCTCCGCCTGAACCGTCTCGAACTCGCGGCCGAGCTCAAGAAGCGCGCGCGCGACGCCGGCGCGGACCTCGCCGGCATCGCCGCCGCGGCTCCCTCTCCCGACGCCCCCGCGTACGACGCCTGGCTCGGAGCCGGCATGCACGGCGAGATGGCGTACATGTCCCGCAACGCGGAGTCGCGGCGCGACATCCGCGCGTGGATGACGGACGCGAAATCCGTTCTCATGTGCGGCTTCTCCTACGGAGAGCCCGGAACCCGCCCTTCATCGAAGGAGGGCCGCGGACGCCTGGCGCGCTACGCCGTGCGCAAGGATTACCACGAGATCCTGCGCGGCCGCATGAACGGAGTCCGCGACTGGCTGACCGCGGCGGTTCCGGAGGCGCGCGGCCTGGCGTTCTGCGACATGAGCCCGATTCTCGAGCGCTCCTACGCCGCCGCCGCCGGACTCGGCTGGCAGGGCAAGAACACGATGCTGCTCGGCGCCGACATCGGCTCGTACTTCCTGATCGCGGGCCTGGCCGTGAACGTCGACCTTCCCGCCGATTCGCCCGGGCCCGACCGCTGCGGCACCTGCACGAAATGCCTCGAGGCCTGCCCCACCGGCGCTTTCCCGCGGGAGCGCGTGCTCGACGCCTCGAAATGCGTCGCGTACTTCACGATCGAGTCCAAAGGCGCGATCCCCGCGTCGTTTCGCGAGGGGATCGGCGACTGGATATACGGCTGCGACGTCTGCCAGGAGGTCTGTCCCTGGAACCGCTTCGAGAAGCCGTCCCGCGCCCTGCCTCCCCCGGCGGCGCCGACCGAGCTGCCGCTCGAGGAGCTCGCCGGCCCGGGCTCCGCGGGCGTACGCGCTCGCCTGAAGGGGCTTCCCGTCGCGCGGGCGGTGCGCAAGCGCCTGACGCGCAACGCCCTGCTCGCGATGGGGAATTCGCGCCTGGAGCGCTATCGACCCGTTCTCGAGAACTACGCCGCCGGCGCCGACCCCGTGCTCGCCGAGCAGGCCCGCTGGAGCCTTGACGCCATCCGCGCTTCCCATGATTCCGCGCCGGCTCAATTGTCCCCCGCGCCTTAGATTGGTAGAATCGCCGATCTCGATGCGCACGATCCGCCTGCTCCCGGCGCTCATTCTCCTCATCGGCGTTTCGGCGCGCGCGGCCGGTCCGCGGCCGGCCAAGCGCGCCAAGCGCGCGCGGGTCGCCAAGCCCGTCGACCCCCGAGCGTCGTCTCCGACGCGCAACGAGGACGCCGACTCCCGGGACGTCATCCCGGGCCGCGAGTTTCCCCAATCGGTCCGGCAGGCGCCCACGGAGGAAGAGAGCCCTCTCGCCATCCGCTGGATGATCAAGCCCCTCCGGCGCGGCATGTTCATCCGCCTGCCCGTCATGGACACCGACCCCAACCGCGGCATCACCGTCGGCGTCATGCCGATCTGGGTTCTCCAGGGAAGGAACGACGACCGCATCGAGCAGATTCACGCGCCCTCCCTGACTTACAACAAGAACTTCGAGACTATCCCGACCTACCGCTATTATTTCTACCCCCAGGAGGACGCGACCCTGATCGCCCGCGCCTCCTACTCGAAATTCGAGCGCGAGGCTCTGGGCGAGTACGAGGACGGCAGCATCGCCGGCACCGACTTCGACATATTCATCCGGCTGCAGTACAACATCGACGCGGGCCAGCGCTTCTTCGGCTTCGGCCCCGATTCGCCCAAGGACGGCGAGTCCAACTACAAGGAAGAATACACCCAGTACAAGCTCGGCATCGGCGCGCCCCTCGCGCGCGATTCGCCGTGGCGCGTCGGCTTCTCGAAGCACTTCCAAGCGGGGCGCATCACGGAAGGCCCGCTGACGGGCCTCTCGGCGTTCTCCTCCGCCTACCCGTCCTCGGTCTCGCGCCGCTATCAGCAGACGAACGAAAACCGCTTCAGCCTCGGCTACGACTCCCGCGACCACGGCGTCACCACGAGCCGCGGCGCGTACATCCAGTCGTTCGCCGAGTACGCGCTCCGCGGCTACGAAAGCCAGTATGATTACAGCCGCTACGGCCTCGACGCGCGCTGGTTCCGCCCCTGGGAGTCGGACAAGGACAAAGTCTTCGCGATCCAAGCCAAATACGAGCAGCTCCTGGGCCCGACGCCCCCGTTCTGGATGCAATCCCGGCTCGGAGGCAAGTACAGCCTGCGCGCCTACGGCGACGGCCGCTACATCGACCGAGGCATGGCGTCGGTCAACGTCGAGCAGCGCTTCAAGCTCGTCGAGGCGAAGACGGCCGGCGTGACGACCGAGTTCCAGCTGGCGCCCTTCGTCGGCCTGGGCGAGGCGTTCGACAATCCCAACCGCGCCGCCGCCCGCTACGCGCGTCCGGTCTTCGGCGGCGCGATCCGCGCGGTCGCCAAGCCCCAGGTCGTCGGCTCCGTGGACTTCGGCGTCGGCCAGGAAGGCTTGGCGGTGTTCATGGACATTAATTACTCTTTCTAGCTATGAATCCCTTGACCATACCGATGATCGTCAAGACCTCGCAGCCGGTCCTGACCGCCGTTCTGCTCGGGGTTATCGGCGCTTTGATCGGCTGCGTTCTCTACTGGATGCTCCGGCACGAGCACCGCACGCGCAAGGCCAGGAAGCACGGGCACAGCCCCCACACCGGCCACCACGGCAACCACTGATATAGACGGGCCCCCCTGAAACTAAAACCGATCAGTTTCCCGGGACGGGCACGAGCCTCCTGCGTCCTTTTTGATCGATGGAGATGGAATAGGCGCGTTTTCTTGCCCGTCCGCGGCCGGAGACCGAGGTGGCGACGCTGCCGTCATCCAAAATGGTGAAAGTTTCTTTCGCGAATTTCCCGCCCATGCTGATCTCAACCAGATACTCCACGTTTCTCCGCAGCTCCGACGGCCCTTCCTGCCAGGAAAACTCTTCGAACTTCTGACCGTACGCGATCTGGTCCAGCTTCAAATATTTTCTTTTTTTCACTTCCGTTTGAGCGTCGTAGCCGATAACCCACATCGTCTTCATGTTGCCGCGCCGCCATCTGGCCGCGCCGGACTTAGTCTTATCGAGCAGTTCGCTGACGCGCAGAAACTCGATTTCACGAGGCGTCTCCAGGATAAAGAACGGCGCATGGTCGGCCATCACGACGTCGACGGATACCGGCCCGGCGGAAGCCGCGGCATGAACGGCCGATCCCAAAATAAGCGCCAGCACGGCTGACAACCCATTCATCGCAGTTTTCCCCCGCTCGATGCCGGTACGGCTACCGAAGCAGCCCCTCCGTTCTCAGCATCTTCTCCGCAATGGCCATGTCGGACGGGGACATGGCCCCCGAATAGTACTTCTGCACGATCGCGGCCTGCTGCTCAACGTCGTATTTTGAAAACATCTTGCCGCCAACCAGCTCATATCTGTAGGCGCCGGGACCTTTGGTCAACTGCTCCCAAATGGATCGGACGGCGTAGCTCCAGCCGTCCTTCGCGTACTGATAGACGTGAACCATTTCATGCACGTACCAATCAGGCTGGAAGTCATGGGAGTACAGACTCGCTCCATGAGCGTTATTGGGGAAATAAATGGTGTTTCCCAAGGCCACGCCATGATCGCGGAAAGTGAGTATTTTTCCCCAGATCGTCATATGCTCTCCGGATACGATCCGCACTTTCGAGTAGTCTATTTTATCCCTGAATATTTCTTTCGCGGTTTCCAGCTCATCACGGCTCAGCGGACGGCCGCCCCCTCCGGGAAACTTGCCGAGGTCTTCGATAGCGGCCTTGCCGATCGCCTGGACCGGCTTTCGCTGCGATGGGGCGTCCGCGAACGGAACGCCCCGGACCTTGCGGGCCTGGTTCTCGCTGAAATGCGGCGCCGCGCCGGGCAATCCCGCGGCATGAGCGATCGGCGCACTCTGAATGTCGTCTCCGCGCGCAAGCCCGCCATCAAAATTGGGATGGATAAGCCGGCTTTTCGCAATGCGCGCAAGCGCCCGCTGACGGGCCGCGTCGCCCGTCGCGTCTCCGGAGCGCTCCAAACGCCCCTTGACGCCGAGACCTGCGAGCAGTTCCGCGACCCGCGCGTTCGTGAGCAAAAATCGCGCCGGGTCGGGGGCGCGCGTGTCGCGGAAATAGCCCTTCTCCAGGACATAGCGCCCGTTCTCCAGAGCGAGAATCATCTCCCGCTGCCCCGGCTTCAGGGAGCCTGGAACGCGGGCGTCGAACAACGAGGCGTCATGACCCGCGTGAGCCGCGACGGCCAGGAAAACGCAGAAGAGCTGGCTGAAAATCAGGGGCATGGGCAGGAAACGTCTCGACGCCAGTATAGCTCCCGACGCCGCGTCGCGCCAGGCTTTAGGCCACCAAGTTCCCGGGCTTTTGAGGGCGGAGAGCGGAGGGCCCGTTCGTTTCCGCCTCGAGGCGCCATTCCGTTCAAAACGACGTTGTCCCGACTGTTTCCGGAAACAGTTGCCTTCAAAACCCCGAGAACTTGGAGTTTGGGCGCCGCCTCAGCCGTACTTGTACTTGACGCCCATGCCGCCGCCGGGCCAGTCGCACGTGATGTTGTCCCACGGACACAGCATGCGGCAGGCGCCGCACTCGATGCAGTTCTCGTAGTTGACGATGACCTTCCGGTGGGAGGCCTCCCACTCGTAGACCTTGGCCGGGCAGACGGTGGTGCACGGCTTGTCCTTGCAGGAGGTCGCGCAGGGAGAGTCGGCGCCGGAGTTCTTGAGGTTGATGTGCGTGTCCGGGGACTTTTTCCAATCAAGCGTCCCCAGCTTGCTCTCGACCGTCGTCTCGATCTTGATGTCCATCAGATCGCCACCTTCCTGAGGGGGAACAGATCCCTGGCGACGCGCAGGAAGCCGCGCTCGCGGACCATCCCGAGCGCCTTCTTCAGGTGCTCGCGCTTCGGCACGCCGTCGGCCGAGAAGCGCAGCTGGGCCAGCTCGCAGGCCAGCTTCGGATAAAACTCCAGGAAGCCGGGAGAGCCCTCCACGTGCTCCTCCAGGTCCTGGATGTCCTCCATGTCGGAAAGCACGTAGGACTTCTTCAGCTTGCCCACGTAGGCGGACAAAGTCGCCTTCGAAAAGTCGCCCTTCTTCTTGGCCTCGATGACGGTCTCGCCCGCGAGCTTGCCCGCCGTCATGGCGAGATTCGAGCCCTCGCGATAGGCGGGATTCGTCATCTGCGCGGCGTCGCCCGCGACGAGGAATCCGTCGGCGGCGAGCGGCGGCATGGATTTATACCCGCCCTCGGGGATCAGATGCGAGGAGTACTCGAGCGTCTTGCCGCCCGAGATCAGCTTCTTGATGAGCGGATGCTGCTTGACGTACTCGAGGTGATCGGAGGGGCGCAGGCCCTTCTTTTGGTAGTCCGACAGCTTGCAGCCGACGCCCAGCGCCAGGGATTCCTTGTTCGTGTAGAGGAAGCAGTAGCCGAGCATCCCGAGGGAGGTCGAGCCGAACATCTCCATCGTCGCCCCCTCGCCGGCATTGAGCTGGAAGCGGTCCTCGATGACGCCGGGGGCGAGCGCGATGACTTCCTTGGCGCCGAGCGCCACCTCGGTGGGCTTCAGCTCGTCGATGAAGCCGGCCTTCTGCGCCACGATCGAGTTGACGCCGTCGCAGGCGATGACGACGCTGGCGGTCAGCTCGTCGCCCTCGGCCGTCCTGATGCCGGTGATCTTTCCGGAGGCGTCCTTGACGACGTCGCGGACCATGACGCCGCAGAACACCTCGGCCCCGGCCTCCTCGGCCTTCTTCGCGTACCACTGGTCGAAATGGACGCGGATGATCGTGTAGCAGTTCGGGACGCCCTCGAGGAACTTCAGGGACTTGTAGCCGACCGTGACGTAGGAGTCCTCGGTCGTGACGCAGGTCTTCTGCTCGACGATCGGGCGCTCGACGGGCGCGTCCGGGGCCTTCCAAAACTCGGGCACGATCTCGTGGAGCATCTTCGAGTAGAGCACCGCGCCCTGCACGTTCTTGGCCCCGGGATACTCGCCGCGCTCGAGCACGACGACCTTGAGGCCGGCCCGCGCCATGACGACGGCGGCGGAGAGTCCGGCGGGGCCGGCGCCGACGACGATCGCGTCGTAGCTGGGCTCTTCGGCCATGCCGGTCAACCCGCGACTTTGGCGGAGGCGTCCGAGACCGTCTTCAGAAGCTCCTCGGGCTTGAAGGGCTTGGTCATGAAGCCGACGACCTGCGGGAATTTCTGGAACAAGGTCTTCGACGGCTCGAGCGCCGTCAGGACGACGATCGGGAGGTCCTTCGTGGTCGGCTCGACCGAGATCTTGAGCTGGAGCGAGTAGCCGTCGATGCCGGGCAGCATGACGTCCAGGACGAGGACGTCAGGCTTGACCTTGGCGATCGCGTCCCAGGCGTGGCGCCCGTTGTCGCAGGTGTGCACCTCGAAACCGCCGTGCTCGAGCGTGTACTTCACGAGGTTGAGCATCTCCGGTTCGTCGTCGATGACAAGGACTTTCTTGGCCATGGCGCGAATTTATCAATTCGCGCGAAGGAAGTCCATGGGGCGTGTTACAATATGGGGGCGTGAACCGCCTCCTCCCTTTCCTGCTCCTGGCGCCGCTCAGCGCCGCCGCCCAGCGCCTCGAGGACCTTCCGGCCGCGGCCGGCGCGCTTTTCGACGGCAGCAGGAGGCAGGCAGCCCCGCCGGCGGTCTCGCCCGCGGCCCGCGCCGCCGACGCGCCGCTGTCCCTGTCCGACCTCGCCCGCGCCCTGGGCCGGGACCCGGCGGCCGTCGACGAACTGCTCGACCTGCTCGTCGCCAAAACCGGCTCGCTCGGCTCCGCGCTCGACACCCCCGCGCTCCGCGCGCGGATCAAGGAAGCCCTGAGCCGCGCCGACCCCTCCGTGCTCGACCGTTTCCCCACCCTGACTCCCGCCCAGGCCGGCGCCGCCGCCTCGCTGTACGCCTCGCGCCAAGGCATGACGCCCGAGCCCGCGCGACCGGAGGAGCTCGCCCTGACGCTCCCCGGGGCGCCCCTGGACCCGCCCAAGGACCTCTACTTGAAGCCCATCGGCCGCGGCCTGCTCTACGGCGACGAGACTTTGTTCGGCGCCGGCGCGCCGTGGGGCGACAGCAGGGCGGTCGCGGAGGCGCTGAACCACCTTTCCGCGAACGATCCTTCGGCTCCCGCCGGCTTCATCCTCGACGCCGGCGCGCGCCGCGCGGGCGTCGGCGCCTGGCTTGACTCCTTGCTCTCCGCGGGCCACGTGATCGAGATCGACGACGTCCGCCTTTACGCGAACTTCGGCGACCTGCGCCTGGAGGCCGGGGGCGCGCGCCGCGACGTCGCGACGCCGACCTTGATCGACACCGGCATCGTCCTGCCGAGCGGCCGCCGCCTCGTCTCCCCGGTCGCGCACAGCGAGCTCGACATCCGCGTCCGCGGCCCGCGCGTCAACGCCTCCCTGGCGTTTTACTACGGCATCGACGGACGCGCCGCGTTCCGCGCCAAGGACACGACCAACCAAGGCTGGGTCGGCGGCCGCGTCGCGCGCTCTTGGTCGGGAAAGGACGCGGCCGCGCTCCTTGAGCGCGCCGCCTGGGTCAGCCGCGAGCTCGCGGCCAAGGCCAAAGCCTTCGGCCTGGCGATGGGCGGCTACGGGCCCCTCGGCGACTGCAACGACGCCCACGCCTTCATCACCGGCTCGGTTCCCTTCGGCATGCTCCGCGAGCCGCGATACTACGCGGGCGACTCCGAGCTCGACAGGCTCTCCCGCTCCTTGCCCCACGACCTGATCGACGCGCCCGACCCCCGCCGCGTCTGGGACTCGCGCCCCTTCGAGCGCGCCGAGGACGTCCCGATGGCCGCGGCCCGCGAAGCTCTGCTCGAACTCGGGACGACGTTGAAGCAGGCGCCCGGACCTCAGTTCCCGTAATGGGTGCGGGCGCGCTCGATATACACCGTCTTCATCCGCTCATCCACGCTGTAAACGATGCGGTCCTTGTAGTTCAGGCGGTAGGAATAACTTCCCGCAAGGTCCCCAAGCAACTTCTTGCCCTCGTACGGATTTCGCGCGAGGACATGTATCAGGATATCCTGAAGTTTGCGCCGCAGTCTTGGGAGCAAGGTGGCGATATCTTTGCGCGCCTGTCGGGTGATCCGGACGTCATACGGCACGAATCAGGATCCGAAAACATCTTTGAGGGAATAGGTCCTGCCTTCCGCGATATCGCGCCGGGCCTTGCGCACTCCGGCGAGAACGCCGGGAGTGGAGAGAAGCTCCAAGGTCTCCAATAAACTATCGAAGTCCTCCTCGGGAATCAAGATAGCCGTGCCGGACCGCGAGGTGATGCGGTAAGGGCTGTGAGTCGCGGCGGCGTCTTTGATGATGCTAAAGAGGCCGCTGCGGGCGCCGGTGGCGGTGACGGTCTTCATGCGTACGTATTATAGTACATGTTGGTCCCCCCGTCAAGACCCTGACCCTGACATCGAACCCGAAACGGCGCTCAAGGAACAACTTCCGCATTGATTTGTCGATGGGAATAAGGCATCGTCCACGTCGGAGAGCCTCCCTGAAACGCAAGGAATTCGCCGCCCGCGTTTGGTCCAAGCTCGCGGCCTTCGAGGCCGCGCACCGACTCCTGACGCCGGAGCGCCGGGTGCTGGCCGCGGTGTCGGGCGGTCCGGATTCGGTGTGCCTGGCGCATTGGCTGTCGGTCCAGGCGCGAAAAAAGAGCCTGACGGTGGCGCTCGTCCACGTCCACCACGGCCTGCGCGGGCGCGCCGCGGACGGCGACGCGCGCTTCGTCAAGGCTCTGGGAGATCGCCTCGGGCTGCCCGTCTCGGTCGTCCGCGCGCCGGTGCGCGCGCTCGCGGCCAAGCGCGGGCTCGGCCTCGAGGAGGCGGGCCGAAAGGCGCGCTACCGCGCGCTGGGCGCGCGGGCGCGGCACGGACGCTTCACGGCGGTCGCGACCGGCCATCAGCTCGACGACCAGGCCGAGACCGTGCTTCTGCACCTGCTGCGCGGCACGAGCCTCGAGGGCCTCGGCGGCATCGCGCCGCGGCGCGAACTGATACCCGGCGTCGAGTTGATCCGCCCACTCCTGCCGCTGACGCGCGCCGAGGTCCTTCTCTACCTCAAGATGCACGGGCTCGACTGGCGCGAGGACGCGAGCAACCGCGACCCCAAGTTCACCCGCAACTGGGTGCGCCGCGAGGTCCTGCCTCTGCTGGAAAAGCGCGCGCCGGGAGTCAAGGAACGCCTGGCGAGGATGGCGGCGAAGGTCCGCGTCGCGACGGGCCGAGACTGATCCCGCGGGCCGCGCTCAGCGCCCGACGGGCGTCAGAAGCACTCGGGCGGAGCGCACGGTCTTGCGCACGCCTGGTCCGACGCGAAGCGCCGGATATTCCCGGTCGTCGACGTTGCCCGTGTAGTCCAGCGCCATCGCCGCCAACTCGTCTTCGGCGACCTGATCGATGCGGGCCATCATGCTACGGTAGCGGCCTTCACGCTTGAACAGCGCGACGCGCGCCCACCCGTTCCTCAGCTCGACGTCGATTTCATAAGGGCTCGTTTCCGACCAGAAACGAAGGCGCGGCGCGGGATTGGACGGCGCGCCTGGCTTATCCGCGTCGTCGAAATCGCCGATGCCATGGTCCGCGAACGCGATCGAACACTCCGACTGATCAAGAATCGCCGAGCGCGACGGTCCATCGATGCGTTCATAGTGGAGGCGCCAGCCGATCTTCAGGAGCGGGGCATAGGAATCGCAGTCCGCGGCATGGATGGGCGAAGCGGCGAGAAAAGCGGCCGCGATCAGGAATAAAATCTTCATGCCTCATTCTAGCATTTGGACGGCCGGCTTGGATCGTTCGCGACGATCTCAAGGACGAACGGACACGATCTTAAACGACTTCATCACCGGAGGATCGTAGGGCCGGTCGACGCCGTCTTTCGTCTCGCGCGGCACGGCCGCGATCGCCTGCGCGACCTCGAGGCCCTCGATCAGCTCGCCGAAAATCGTGTGGAGGCCGTCGAGATCGCGCGCGGGCGCGAGCGTGATGAAGAACTGGGTCTGAGACGTCCCCGGACCCCAGCTCGCCATGCCGAGCAGCCCGGGCCGGTCGAAACGGTCGCCGGGACGGATCTCGTCGGGCACGGGAAGCTTCGGGTCGCCCCGGCCGTCGCCCGCGGGATCGCCCGTCTGGATCAGGAAACCGGGGACGACGCGGAAAAAGACAAGCCCGTCGTAAAACGGCTTCGGGCGTCCGGCCAGCGCGCGCAGATGCGCGACCGTCTTCGGCGTCTCGGCTCCGTGCAGGCGCGCGACCATGCGGCCTTTCGAGGTCTCCAAGATCGCGTAGGGGCCCGGCTGACGGGCGCAGGCGGCGCCGAGCAGCAGGACCGCGCAGGCCAGGCGCCTCACTTAAGCGAGCGCCCTTTCAACAGAGCGGGCGGGTAGCCGATATCGAGCACCTTCAGGACGCCGACCTGCGGCTTGGCGTGCGGCGCGAGCAGGCCGCGCTTGGGCAGGCCCAAGGTCAAGGTGAGGTCGGCGGCGACGAAGACGCCGCTGTGGTAGCCGGTGTCGGGATGAAGGCCCGAGGGGATGTCCACGGCGATCACCGGCTTCTTGGCGCGCGTGAGCTCGCGGATCATGTGGTGGACGGCTCCCGCCGGCTTGCCGTTGGAGCCGGTGCCGAGCAGCGCGTCGATCGCGAGATCGCACCGCGCGAGCGCCGCGGCGAGGCCCGACTCCGGGCCCGCCTCGACGATGGTCACGCCCGCCGCCTTGGCCGCGGCGAGATTGACGCGCACGAGTTCGGGATATTTCCCGCCGCCGGAACCGTCGTTCTTGGGCGGGCATAGGAACACGCCGACCGCGGCGCCGCCCGCGCGCAGGTGCCGCGCGGCGACGAGCCCGTCGCCGCCGTTGGCGCCGCGGCCGCAGCAGACGACCACGTCCGCCCGCGCGAGCGCGACGCCCTTGGCGGCGAGGAACGCCGCGCACTCCGCGGCGACGGCCTTGCCCGCGTTCTCCATCAGGTCGAGCGCCTTGATGCCGTGCTTCTCGACCGCGGCTTGGTCGAGCGCCCGCATCGCCGCCGCGCTGACCACGGGCAGGCCTTCCCAAACCTCGGGAATCGGCTCCTTCATGCCCACGAGCTCATCGCGGCGAGCACGAAGCCGAGCGTCGCGAGAAAGGCCATCAGAAGCAGGACGAGCACGGCGACGAGATACGGCAAGCCCAAGGTCAGCCACGCGCGCCCGCCTCCGACGCCGTACTCGTCGCGGATTCCGCGCGCCTTGTAGGACAGCGACCAGAGGCCCACGAAGAAGAAGACCAGGCGCAGGCTCCAGGCGGGTTTGGAGAGGACGCTCTGGCACAGGAGGACGAGCGGCACCGCCGCCAGCCAGGCGAGTTCGGAGAGACCGAGGTGCACGAACAGGACGCGGGCGTCGCCCCGCGCGCCGCCGAATTCAAGGATAAGGTGCAGCAGCGCCGTGCCTAGGAAGATCAGGACGACGTGCCACAGCAAGGCCAGGGCGAATCCGGGCCAGCCGAAGGGCAGGATCGCGCGCCCGGCCAAGGACTGGGCGACGTACAGGCTCGCCGTCCCGAGCAGGATTGCGAGCAGGCCGAGAGCCGCCGGCCGCCGCTGGCGGATCAGCGCCGCGGCATGGGCCCTATCCTCGAAGTAATCGTAAATAAGCTCGACGGAGTCCATTCACCAGCCCCCGGACCAGGCGTAGAGCAGCCCGCGGGGGATCGCGGAGCCGGCGCTCAAGGTCACGCCCGCGGCGCCGAGACCCAAGGTCAGGCGCGCGCGCGTCTCGAGCAGCTCGAAGATGTCGTTGAGCTTTTCCGCGTCCCGGCGCACCCGCGGCTTCTCGTCCTTGATGCCGCCAAGCTGGGCCGCGAGCTTGGTCGCGTCCTCCGAATCGCCGAGTTGATCGACAAGATTGAGCGCAAGCGCCTGATTGCCGGAGTAAATGCGCCCGTCGGCCAGCGGCTTGACCTGCTCAACCGTCATCTTGCGGCCGTCAGCCACCGCCTGAACGAACTGGCCGTAGGCGTCGTCGATGAGGGACTGGAGGATTTTGCGCTCCTCGGGCGTCATCGGCCGCGCCGGCGAGCCGATGTCCTTGTGCCGGCCCGACTTGATCGGGTCGGCCTTGTAGCCGACCTTGGCGAAAAGGCCTTCCAGATTCGACACGGAGAAAATAACGCCGATCGAGCCGGTCAAGGTCCCGGGATGCGCCACGATCTTGTCGCAGGCCGCGCCCAGGTAGTAGCCGCCGGAGGCCGAAACGTCGCCGAACAAGGCGACGAAGGGGATCTTCTTCTCCTTCTTCACGCGCTGAATGCGCGCGTAGATCTCCTGCACCGCGCCGACGCTGCCGCCGGGCGAGTTGATGTCGAGAACGATCGCCTTGACGCCCTTGGTCTCGGCGAGCTGCTCGATGCGCCGCGCCCACTGCTCGGCGCCGCGCTCCCAGGGCTTGCCCAGCTCCGAGGACAGGATCGGCCCCCGGATCGAGACCCAGCCGACCGAGTCCTTCGGCGCCAGGTTGAGCAGGCTCTTCGCGGAGCCGCCCCCCCCTTTCGCGGCGTCGTCCTTGGATCGCACGATCAGGACAACGGACGCCAGGACGGCCGCCGCGTGCAAAACGACGAGCGCCGCGATCAGGCGGCGCTTGACGCGGCGCGGGCCGGGCGCGTGCGGCTCGGAAACGGCGCCGGGAATCGGGTCCATGAGAGGCTCCTTGATGCGCGGGGCGGCGGCATCACCGGTATTATCAGTCCGCCGGGCGGATTCGTCAAGGCCCCGCGCCGGTCAACTCAAGCGGCGCAGGGCGTCGCTGTCGACGACCCGGTTGCGGCCGGCCGACTTGGCGGAGTACAGGGCCGCGTCCGCGCGCGCGACCAACTCCTCGGAGGTCGACGCGTCGCGCGGGAAGTGGGAAAGCCCGATCGACACCGTCACCCGCAACTCCTCGAAGCCGACCGCGAAGCGCTCGGCCTCGATCGCCGCCCGGATCGCCTCGGCCTTGCGCAGGGCGCCGGCCGGCTCGGCCCGGGGCAGGACGATCGCGAACTCCTCGCCGCCGTAGCGCGCCACGAAGTCGGTGTCGTAGACGAGCGAGTTGAGCACCGCGCCGAGACGCTTCAAGACCTGGTCGCCGAACGGGTGGCCGTGGCCGTCGTTTAAGCTCTTGAAGTGGTCTATGTCGAGCAGCATGAGGCAAAAAGTCGTTTTAAAGGTCTTCGCGCGGACGAGCTCCTCGGCGATCTTCTTGTCGAAGGCGCCGCGGCGGCGCACGCCGGTGAGGCCGTCGATTTCGGACAGGCGCTCGACCTCCTGGAAAAGCTTGACGCGCCGGAAGGCCACGCCGAGCTCGGAGACGAACGACTGCGTTTTCGCGAGCCACGACTCGGGGGACGAATCCTCCGGGACGCGGGTGTAGAGATAGCCGAGCAGCTCCTGGCCTTCGCGAATCGGCACGCCCACCGAGCGCTCCGGACGCTCGAAGGCGCGCGGCGAGGACGCGTTGGCGCCCTGTTCCTGCAGAAGGCGCTCCAAGGTGGCCCACGAGGCGCCGGGGGAGGCGCGAAGGCCGCGCACGGTCAGGGGCCGGACCTCGCCCTCGCCGCGCAGGCCGGCGACGTACAGCGCGTACTCGACGCGCGGGCCGAAATACTGCTCCAAGGAGCCCTCGACCCGGGGCCGCGCCTCCTCCCACGACATGGCCTCGGACAGGCTCTTGACCATGCCGTATAGGGCGGACGCCTCGCGATGGGCGAGCTCGGCGCTGAGGCCGCGCGTCTTGAGCCCGCGCAGCTCCTCGCTCATGCGCCGGCGCTGCTCGCGCACGCTCGCCAAGCGCGCGTCGAGCGCGCTCTGCTCGGCCTCGCGCAGACGGACCAAGCGCCAGGCGAGCGCGGTCCCTCCCGCGCCCCACAGCGCGGCGAGCGCCGCGGCCGCGCGTCCGGCTTCCGGAGCCGCGACGAGAAGGGCGGCGCCTCCCGCGAGCGCCGCGCCGAACAACGCGCCCGCCGCCGCGGAGCGCCTCGGATAGGCCGCCCACAGGCCCAGCGCGGGCAGAAGCGCCACGGCCGCCGACAGCCACTCCAGCCTCATCCGACGACCTGGTTGCGGCCGCCGTGCTTGGCGCGGTACAGACGCTCGTCCGCCACGCGCACGATCTGGGACGCCGTGGTCGCGTCGGTCGGGAACGCCGCCACGCCGAGGCTCGCCGTCGCCCGCGTCGGCGCTCCGTTGAAGACGAAGGGCTCCTCGGCGATGCGCGCGCGGACGCGCTCCGCGAGCTGGACGGCCTCCGAACGCACGAAATTGGGCAGGATCAGCGCGAACTCCTCGCCTCCGTAGCGCGCGGCGAAATCCACCGGCCGCGCGAACGAGGCCAGGATCGCGGACAGAGTGCGCAGAAGCTGGTCGCCGGCCTGGTGGCCGAACTGGTCGTTGTAGCGCTTGAAATGATCCACGTCGAGCATGATCAGGGCCAGCGGCGTCTGGCTGCGGCCCGAGCGCAGCACCTCCTCCTGCAGGCGCTGCTGGAACGCGCGGTGGCTGTGCAGCTGGGTCAGCGCGTCGTGCGTCGCCTGGCGATGGACGCTCTCGTAGAGACGGATGTTCTCGAGCGAGAGCGAGGCCATCGTCGCGAACAGGTCCGCGGCGCGGACCTCGTCGGGGCCGAACGCGCCCGGCGCGTCGCTCTCGAGCTTGACGAAGCCCGCTGCCTCGCGCATCACCTTGAGCGGGATCGCCACCCCCGAGGCGAAGCGCGCGCCCGGAACGATCTGCGCCTCCGCGCGCGCGTCCTTGATCAGGATGGGCCCGCGGCGGCGCTGGGCGGCGAGCAGCAGGGGGTCCTCGCCCGCGCCGCCCACGACGGACACGCGCGCGGACGGAAAGCGCTCGGATAGGATCGTGATCAGGCGCGCCTGAACCTCGTGGCCGTCGAGCGTGCCCGACAGGCTCTTGGCCGCGTCGGACAGGTCGCGGCGCAGCCGCGTGTCCACGGCGACCGTCTCCTCGTACGAGCGGTAGTACTTCAGGTCGCGCTCGTCGTCGCGGATGCCGTCCTGCAGGTTCATCTGCTCGAGCAGGGTCTCGCGCTCGTCGGCGAACTGCCGGCCGCGGTGCGCGGCCTGCGCTCCGGCCAGGAGCCAGAGGCCGCCAAGGCCGGCCGCGAGAAGCGGGCGGGCGCCGTCCGAGCGGAGCATCAGCACGACGGCGACGACGGTGGCCAGGAAGGTGAGGACGATCGGGGATTCGCCGTCCCGCCGCAAATCCGACCACAGCAGGCACAGGCCGCAGGCGGAGACGACCCCGGGGCCGAGCTCGGGGCGGGCCACGACGAGCAGCGCCAGCCCCGCGAAGAGCCCGTACGACCCAAGCAGAGTCACCGCTCTCGAATGCGAGTCGCCCATTAAAACGGTGGAGGTGGCGGGATTTGCACCCGCGTCCAAACGTCGCCGACCGAGACCACTACAGGCTTAGCCCATCCTTGGTTTCGCCCGGGGAAAACCGATGGACGCGTGCTCCCCGGGCTAACTCCGTTCGGTCTTAGGCCCCCCGCCCACGGAATAACGGGGAAGGACCGCATCCTGCTCATTACACTGGCGACCCTCTAGCAGGCGTCAAGGACCAGCGTGTGCTCACCGCGGTTTAGGCGGTAGCCCAAGCCAACTGAGTGTTGGCAGTTGTTGTTTGGTCCGGTTTTTAACGGGCCCTGACCAACCCGTGCCTGCGGCCGACGGCTCAACGACGCTTGTCGAAGCTAGATCACCCCCGACGAGCTAGTATAACAGGCCGCCGGGCCGGCAGCAAGGCCTACTCCGTCTTCGACAGCTCGCGGAAGAAACCGCCGTAGGGCGCGTCCGGATCGACCGGGCCGAACTTCCAGCCTTTCACCCAGCTGCGCTGCGCGCGGAAACGGACCGAATCGACCACCACGAAGTGCGGGACATCCTCGAACTCCAGCGCCTGTAGCCGGGCGTAGAGCTCCTTGCGTTTGACGATGTTCGCCGCCGCCACGGCGGCCTCGACGAGCTCGTCCGCCTTCGCATTGGCGTACTTCAGGACGGACGAAAAAGATCCTTTCGAATGCATGAAGTTGAAGGCGAAGTTGTGCGGATCGGGGTAGTCCGCGCCCCAGCCCATGACGGACAGCGGCAGCTTGCCCGCGTTGGCGGCGTCGAGCATCGCGGGCCAATCCATCGGCCTCAAGTCCACGCGGAACTTCGGATTGAGCTTCTCCACGCTGCGCTTGAGAATCTGCCCCAAGGCCTGGCTGGGAATGTTGCCGGATTGATACGCCAACGAGAATCGAAAGCCCTTCTCCCAGACCTGCCCTCCCCGGGCCTTGCGGAAGTGCGCCTCCGCCTTTTTCAGATCGTACGTGTAAGTCTCCTGCTTGGCGTTGTGACCGGGAAGCGCCGCCGGAATGCAGCCGGTGGCCTGGGTTCCCTTGCCGCGAAACACGTCCTGGATGTAGCCCTTATAGTCGAAAGCGTAGGCGAAGCCTTTGCGGACATCCTTATCCGCGAAAAAGTCCGCCGGAATGCCGTCGCCGTCCAGGCGGCCCGATCCGACATACGGATTGGCGGTCGGATTGATGACGAAGGCGAAGAACACGACCGGCCGCATCTCCAGCGTGGGCAAATCGTCGATGATCTCGACGCCGGGAAGGCCCTGCAGCTGGCTCAGCGCCGGCCGCTCGGCGTTGATGCTGTCGGCGTCGCCGGCCGCCAGCATGAGCTTGCGCGTGCCGAACTCGGTGATGGCTCGGATCGCGACGGTGCGCAGCTTCGCCGGAGACCTCCAATAAGCGGCGTTGCGCGTCAAGATCAGCTCCTTGGTCTTGCGGTCCCAGCGCTCGAGCTTGAAGGGCCCGCTGCCGTTGGCCGCGGCATGAAACGGAGTGTCCCCCTTATCGGGATTGTTGAATTTAGCCCAGCTCGCTTCGCTTCCATCCCAGGCGCCGTGTTTGACCGCCCACGATTTCGACACGATCTGGGCGTAGGAGCATAAAATCGCCGGCAAAGGCGCGAACGGACGGGGCAGGCGCAGGACCACGCTGTCTCCATCGACGGAAACGGCTTTTTCCGCGTCCTTGAAGGCGCTCGGCTTCAAAACCCCCTTCCCGTCTCGAGTCGAAATATAGCCCAACAGCGGCTCGAGCAGGAGCGCGGACGGCCCCGCGACGCGGTCCGTGAGCAGGAAGCGCAGCAAGGAGTAGCGGACGTCCTCGGCCGTCAACGGGGTTCCGTCATGGAATTTCACGCCTTTGCGGATGGGGATGGTGTAGGTGCGGCCGTCGGCCGAGAGAAGCCCGTTGCGCCGCGACGGCACCCGCGCGGCGATGACCGGAAGCAGCCTTTCCGTCGAGCCCTTTTCGAACTCGAAGAGAGCGTCGTAGATGTTTTGGATCGCCAGGCTGCTGGGGTTGTCGTAAGCCCAGTCCGGATCCAGGCTGTCGGCGTCGGCGATCGTCAAATGCGTGTAAACGTCCGGATTCTTCGCCCGGGCATTGGCGGACGCGGCGAAGGCCAGGAGCGCGAGCAGCGGCGCGCAATACCTACGGCTCATGCCTTGCCAAGCGATAGCCTTTCCGCTCGAGGAGGGAAACGAACTGCGCGAAGTCTCGGGATTGTCCCAACAGTTCCCCCAGGACGTGCTCTTCGAAGGGGTCCTCCGCCGTGGCCGTGATGAAGCGATGCCGAACGGGCTCGGCCCCGGGTGGCAGGATCGCGGTGCTGAGAATGGGGCCCGGCTGATTTTTGATCACGAGCACCTTCTTGTCGCCCTTGAAGACGTCCCAGGCCGAGCCGGGCTCCATGGTTCCGGATTTGGAGCAGGCGGATAAAAACACGAGAACGGCGAGTCCCATCCAGGGCTTCATGGCTTCAAGCTCTTCGGCGCGCCGTAGATCGCCCGGAGAAGCTCGTAGAGCCTCTCGTTCTTCTTTCTGAGAAATTCCGCGTCCTCGCCAAACAGGCCCCGGTCGAAAAAAGCCGCGGTTCCCTGGGCGAACATCTCCCCCTCGTTGGAATCCGCGTAGGCGCCGAGCGCCGTCTTGCTCCCGCGCTTCATGCTCTCGACATAGACGGCCTTGACGTCCTCCACCGTCGGCGCCTTGATCCCCCGAACGCCGAGCCGATCAAGGACCTTGTCCTCGCTGCTCGCATAAGCAAGGCCCCCGCGATGCACCGTGTGGCCGAACTCGTGGAGAAGCAGGTGATAGCGCGGGAACTGCCTCCCTCCGCCTCCCACCATGTTCTCTTCCCCGAAAGCGCAGGAACCCTTGACGTCGTGGGTGGTCCAGCCCATGCCGCGCAGTTGATCCCAGGCCCGCGCGTCCATGGTGTATCGGCCTTTGAGGTAGCGGAAGGCCGGCAGGTCGGTCAATTTCCCGTCTTTGGGGATGATATCCACGGTCGCCAGGTTGCCGGCGAGGCGTTGGAGGACGTCGGGAGCGGCGCGGCCCAGCATGCCCTCCAGCACCGCCTTGGCGTTGGCGACGGCCTCCGCGCTCGCGCCGTTGCCCCGAACGAGGCCGAGAATCGCATCGACGTGTCTCCGCCGGCCGTCCGCGTCTTCCGCGAACGGAACCGGGACCTCGGACGGCGCGGCTTGGGGAATCGGAACAGAAATCTCGGGCGCGGGAGCGAGGGCGGACCCGCCGCCCGCGTAGACGCCGCCGGCCGCCTGCGCGGGCGCCCGCTCGGAGTAGATGCCGGGAACGTCCCCGGACGCGAGCCTGCCCGCGACGCCGCCGATGGTCCCGGCGACCCCGCGGCGCCCCCGCTCGGCGTCCTCGGAAACCTCCGAGCGGGCGCGGCCCGCGGCAAGGGTCAGCAGGACGGCGAGGACAAATCGACCGATCATCACGTCGTCAACCGCTCTTGGCCCGAGCGCCGCCCAGGGCCGCCCCGAACGCCGCCACGAACTCCTGTGGCGCGCGGTAGCGCTGATCGGGGTCGGCCTTGAAGGCCTTGAGAAAGACCTCGTCGAGCGCCTCGGGCAGGCCGGCGATCGCGCGCGAGGGCGGTATGTAGCTCATGTTGATCTTGTTCATGAGCATCCCCGCGCCGATGCCGATGAACGGCAGCTTGCCCGTGAGCATCTCATAGGCGCAGATCGCCAGCGAGTACACGTCCGACTCCTTGCGCACCACGCCCTGCTCCTGCTCCGGCGCCATATAGGGCGGCGTGCCGACGACGGTGTTCGTCATCGAGTAGCGCGTCAGCGCGTCCTTGGCCATGCGCGCGATGCCGAAGTCCATGACCTTGACCTGGCCCTCGCCGTTCAGCATCACGTTCGAGGGCTTCATGTCGCGGTGGACCACCCCGCGCGAGTGGGCGTAGGCGAGCGCCTCGCCGATGGCCGACGCCACGCGCAGCGCCTCCGCCGGCGCGAGCCGCCCCCGCGACTGCACCAGGTCGTGCACGGTCTTGCCGTCGACGTACTCGAAGACGAGATAGACGTCGTCGCCCTCCTCGGCGATCGCGTAGATGTCCACGATGTTCGCGTGGTGCAGGGAGGCCACGGTCTTGGCCTCGATGACGAAGCGCTCGCGCTCCCGCGGGTTGACGCGCAGCTCCTCGCGCATCTTCTTGATCGCCACGCGGCGGCCGAGCGAGCGGTCGGTGCCCTCGTAGACCATGCCCATGCCGCCCGCGCCGATCTGCCGAAGGATCTCGTACTGGCCCCGGATCACGCCCGCGGAAGCCGAGGCGGCGGGCGGCTCCTCGAGGGCGCGGACGGACGGCCCGCCGCGCGTCGCCTTGGTGAAGGCCGACACCACCGAGTCCTTGAGCGGGGCCAGCACGGTCGAGAGCAGGCCGAGCCCCAAGAGCAGGCCGCCCAGGATTCCGGCCCCCACCACGAGCCCGAAGCGCCTGCCGCGCGCGGGATCGGAGGCCGGGCCCGCCGAATTCTCCCCGGGAAACAGGAACAGGACGTCCGCGTTCGAGGGCAGTTGCAGAGACGCCGCGTCCGCGGCCGCCTGCTGGAAGCGAGGATCCATGGCCGCCGCGCGGTTGATGTCCGCGAGCATCGACTCCCGATCGCCCAGGCCGCCGAAGGCGTAGGCGCGGTTGGCGAAGGCGTACGGATTGCGCGGGCCGGCCTCGATGGCGGCGTTGGCGCTGGCGAGCGCGTCGCGGTAGCGCTTGAAGCGATTCTCCGCGAAGGCCTTGCTGTTGAGCAAGGTCGCGTCGCGCGGCGCGACGGCGAGGCCCGCATCCGCCGACGCGATCGCCTTCCGGTAGTCGCCCGCGCGAGCGTAGAGGACCGCCAGGAGATTGTGCGCCGCGGCGTTGCCCGGGTTGAGCTCGAGCGCCCGCTGGGCCAAGGCGACGGCCGTCTGGAAATCGCCCAGCGCCATGGCGCGCCGCGCCTCGTCGAGCTTCTGCGCCGAGGCCAGGACCGCCGCGGTCGTCATGCCCGAGGGAAGAAGACCGCTGCCGTGACTCCCGCCCGCCGAGCGGCGCCCGTCGCCCGAGGCGCCCGACTCAGCGGACGAGCCCGAGCCGCCGGCGGCGAGCGAGGCCGCGAACTCCGGGGAGACGCGCCCCTCCGCCGACTTGAGCAGGCCCATCGCGTCCTTGTCCCCGGGATTGAGTTCGAGGGACTTCTTCGCGTCCTGATAGGCCCCCTCGAAATCCCTGTCGTCCAGGCGCAGGCCGCCGCGCAGGGCGTAGGCGTCGGCCGTGCCGCCGTTGGCGATCGCGCGGTTGAGGTCGGCCAGGCCGCCGGAGCGGTCGCCGGCGCCGAGCCTCGACTGCGCGCTCAGCGTCCAGGTGGCCGCGTTGCCGGGATCGTTCTTGAGCATGTCGCCGATGTGCCCGGAATCCGGGAGGCTGGGCATGCCCTGCCATTGGTCGCGATACCTGTCGCGTTGGTGCTTGACCGCCACGACATAGTTCTTGTGAAAAGAATCCATGACGGGTCCCGGCGGCACCTTGCTCATGGCCTCACTGCTCTCTGCCCGGATTTGTTTCCGGCGCGCCGCGAGCTCCGCTCGGGATAAATGTTGCCCGCGCAGCGACTGCAGCGCCTGGTACTCTCGTATGTGAATATCCAACAGGCGGCCGAAAACTTCTATTTGGTTGGCTCGGTACCCAGGGGTCTTGTCGCCACTGATATCGGCGACGGTCAGATTGTAGATCTCCGTGATTACCCCTCTCATGTGCGGCGGAGCGGCGCTCAGCTTTTCCTGGTAATCCACGTTAAAACGCTCCAAAAGCTGCGCATCCTTGATTTGATCCGCCGTCCCGACATCTGCGCTGGACGCCGTCGATTTGTCGTCGGTTTCCGAGGTTGGGTGAACATGAATCGGTTCGGATCCAATGCAAAGGACCGGAATAATCAGCAAGGACACGGCTAAAACCAGGAAAGGGGGTCTGTGGCTCATGATTTGAGTGTAAAAGGGGCTCGAAGTCCTGTCAAGGCGAGATAAGCGTTTTTACCAAGCTTTAACGGCTCAAAATACCGCTTAAAACGCGCCTACGCGCCCCGGGCGATGACCGCGTCCAAGGCGGCGACCAACTCGGAGGGCGTGCGGTAGCGCTTCTCCGGATCGGGGCACAGAACCCGGGCGATGACCGCGTCGAGGGCCGCCGGCAGGGCCGTGTTGCGCCGGCTCGGGGGGACGTGCTTTCCGTTGAGCTTGTCCAAGAGCATGGCCGCCCCCCCGCCCGCGAAAGGCAGGCGGCCGGTCAGCATTTCGTAGAGGCAGACGCCCAGGGCGTACACGTCGGACTCGCGGCGCACGGTCCCCTGCTCCTGCTCGGGCGCCATGTAGGGCGG
>JACQJQ010000206.1 GCA_016204945.1 Elusimicrobiota bacterium | reverse complement strand
GCGCCGTCCTATTGCAATAGCGCGCTCCCGGGGCTATCCTCCCCGGCACCGTGCCCATTCCCAATGTCTTAAAACTGCTCCCGCCGACGCGGCTGTCGGCCAAGCTCCTCTACGCGATCCTGCCGCCGACCCTGCTGGCGATCTGCGGCGTCGCCTGGCTGCAGTACCACTTGGCGCGGACGGAGATCCTCGGGGCGATCAACAAGGAGATCAATTTCCTCGCCCAGCGCACCGCCGACAACGTCGACGAGCTTCTCGACCAGCGGCGGCGGGACCTGTTCACGCTGTCCGAGACGCCCCTCATCGCCGATCACTACCACAACGTCGACTTCAGGCTCTTCGACGAGGCCGCCGCGTACCGCAAGGAGCTCGAGCTCTACCTGAGCCGCTTTGCCGAGCGCAGCGCCTCCTACGCCCGGATGTGGTACCTCGACGCCGGAGGCCGCGAGATCGTGCGCGTTCCCGCGCGAGCCGCCGAGGAGGCGCACTCGCGGCGAGACTACTTCGTCCAGGCGCGGACGGCGCGGCGCGACGAGTGGACGGTCTCGTCGATCGAGACGCTCGCCGGCGTGGGGTCCGTGCTGTACTTCGCCAAGCCGATCCGCGACGAGCGCGACGTCTTCCGCGGGGCGCTCGTGCTGGCCTACGACCTCTCCCACCTGCGCGAAGCCCTGCGCGCCATCGAGGTGGGGCGGCGCGGGCGGGCGTACCTCCGCACCGGCGGCGGCCGCACGTTGGAAGGCCGCCCCGTGCTGGAGGCGAAGCTGGAAAGGCTGTCGGCCTCGCGCTCCCTCAAGCGCCAGCCCTGGACCGTGGTCGTCGAGGCCCCGTTCGACGACTTCCTCGGCCCGCTGCGCACCATCTACAACGCGACGATGCTCATCGCCGCCGTCGCGATCCTGGCGCTGGCCAGCATGCTCCTTCTTCTCGTGCGCTCCATCACGCGCCCCATCGCGACCCTCGTCGAGGCCGCCCGCGCCGTCGGCGCGGGGTATCTCTCCCACCGCATCCCCGAGCCGGGCCCCGACGAGTTGGGCACCCTGGCCGTCGCCTTCAACCGGATGACCTCGCGTCTGGAGAGGAACAGCCGGCTCAACTCCGAGCTCCAGGCCCAGCTCATCCAGGCGGAGAAGCTCTCGGCGGTCGGCCAATTGATCGCCTCGGTGGCCCACGAGCTCAACAACCCCTTGGGCGCGATCTCGGGCTACGCCCAGATGGCGCTGCTGGGCGAATGCCCCCCCGCGCTCAAAGACGACATGCGGCACGTCTACGACAACGTCCTGCGCTGCCGCAAGGTGGTCGACAACCTCCTTTTTTTCGTGCGCAAGAGCCGGCACGAGCGCAAGAAGGTCGATCTGAACCGGGCGGCCTCCGCGGCCCTGGAGCTCCTCGAGTACCGCCTGCTCAAGACCGAGGACGTCGCCGTCGTCAAGAAGCTGGCGGACCCCGCGCCGGAGGTGGCGGGAGACTTCCAGGAGCTCGTGCAGGTGCTCCTCAACCTGATCAACAACGCCTGCGACGCGATGCGCCTGGCGTCGCGCTACCCGGAGGGCAAGCGGCTCGTCGTGAGCACCGGCGCCGCGGCGGGGCGGGCGTTCATCGCCGTCGAGGACAACGGACCCGGCGTCCCCGAGCACGCCAAGGACAGCGTCTTCCTGGCCTTCTTCACGACCAAGAGCGCGGGCCACGGCACGGGGCTGGGCCTGTCGATCTGCCGCCAGATCGCGCAGGACCACGGCGGCGACGTCTCCTTCGAGAACCGCGCCTCGGGCTGCGTCTTCCGCCTCGAGCTGCCCGAGGCCAGCCCCTCGGAGTTGGACCGCCTGGAGGCGCCGGCCGAGCCGGTCGAGCACCCTCCGGTCCCGGGCAAGCGCGTGCTCGTGGCCGACGACGAGATGGACATCGCGGAGCTCATCGCCCGCCTGCTGCGCGAGGACGGCGACGAGGTCCAGGTCGTGCTGCGGGGCGACGAGGCGCTGAAGCTCCTGGAAACGAACTCCTACGACCTGCTGATCTCGGACGTGGAGATGGAGCACGCCAAGGGCAGCGACCTGTACGCCAAGCTCGTCGAGCGCGGGGACCGGGCGTCCGACCGGGTCCTCTTCGTCACCGGAGACGTGCTCAACGCGCGCGTGCTCGAGTTCTTCTCCCGCACAGGCTGCGAGTACCTCGTCAAGCCCTTCGACATCCACGAACTGCGCCAAACCGCGCGCCGCCTGCTCGCCCGATTTTGACGTTCCTTTGACCTTCGCATCCTACACTTAGAGGGTGCCGGAATTTCTCAAACCGCTGTGGGACGCCCTCTTTCGCCCGACAGGGCGTCAACGACAGGACGCGCGGGCACAGGCGCAGGCGACGCTCTACCGCACCCTCGTCGAGCGCGCGCCCATGAGCGTGCTTCTCATCGATCCGGAGACCACGACGCCCATCGAGTTCAACGACATGGCCTGCCGCCAGCTCGGCTACACGCGCGAGGAGTTCGCCCGCCTGCGCATCACCGACTACGAGGCCGCCGAGACCCCGGAGGAGACGCGGGCCCACGTCCAAAAGGTCCTGCGCGAGGGCGGCGACGAGTTCCGGACCCGGCACCGCGTCAAGGGCGGGGAAATCCGCGACGTCCTGGTGACGGCGTGGACCGTGGAGCTGTCCGGCCGGACTCTTTTCCACTGCGTGTACCGCGACATCACCGAGACCGTGAAGGCGGAGAAGAGCGCGCGCGAGGCGGCCTCCATCATCGAGGCGACCCCCGAGGGAATCCTGATCACGGATGAGCACGGGATCATCAAGTACGTGAACTCCGGCTGGGAAAGGATGAGCGGCTGGAGCTCGCGCGAGGTCGTGGGCAAGGTCACCCCCCGCGTCCTGAAGTCGGACCGCAACGACCCCGCCATCTACGCGAGGCTGTGGCGGACGGTCACGCAGGGGCGGAGCTTCCGCGGCGAGTTCTACAACCGCCGCAGGGACGGGACGCACTACGCGGTGGAGAGCCTCATCATGCCGCTCAAGAACGCGGCCGGCGAGACCACCGGATTCTCCGGAATCGAGCGCGACATCACCGACCGCCTGCGCGCCGAAGAGTCCCTGCGCCAGAACCAGGAGCAGCTCCGGCAGGCGCAGAAAATGGAGGCCGTGGGCCGCCTGGCGGGAGGCGTGGCCCACGACTTCAACAACCTGCTCACGGCGATCGGAGGCTACGCGGATTTCCTGCTGAGCAGCATCGAGCCGGGCGATCCCCGGCGCGAGGACGTCGGCGAAATCAAGAAGGCGGGGGAAAGGGCCTCCGCGCTGACCCGCCAACTCCTGGCCTTCAGCCGCAAGCAGCTGGTGCAGCTGAGGATCCTCGACTTCAACGCCGTCGTCGCCGACATCCAGAAGATGCTCCGGCGCCTGCTCCGGGAGGACATCGCGCTGACCGTGATCCTCAGCCCCGAGGAGGCGCGGCTCAGGGCCGATCAAGGCCAGCTCGAGCAGGTGATCCTCAACCTGGTCGTCAACGCCGGGGACGCCATGCCCGAGGGCGGCAAGCTCACGCTCGAGATCTCTCGCGCGCGCATGGACGAGATCTACATCCACCGGCACGGCGCCATCATGCCCGGCAGCTACGTCACGCTCACGGTCAACGACACCGGATGCGGGATGAACGAGGAGACGCAATCCCATCTCTTCGAGCCGTTCTTCACCACCAAGGAACGGGGCAAGGGAACGGGCCTGGGGCTCTCCACCGTCTACGGGATCGTCACGCAGATCGGAGGGCAGATCGCCGTCTACAGCGAGGAGGGGCGCGGCACCGCGTTCAAGGTCTATCTGCCACTGACCGAGGACGCCCTGGACGCCCCGCCGCCCGCCCCGAGCCCGCAAGGGCCTCCGCTCGAAGCGGGCACCGTCCTGCTGGTGGAGGACGAGACGGCGATCCGCAATCTCGCCGGCCGCATCCTCGCCCAGGCGGGATTTACTGTCATCGAGGCCGTCAACGGCCGGGAGGCCCTGGACATCTGCCTAAACCACGCGGGTCCCATCCAGTTGATGCTGACCGACATGGTGATGCCCGAGATGGACGGCCCCGAGCTGGCCGAGCGGCTCGCGACTCTGCGCCCGGAGATCAGGGTCGTCTTCATGTCGGGCTACACCGAGCACGCCCGGATCGAGAACGACGCGCGCCGGCCGGCCGCGGCGTTCATCCAGAAGCCCTTTTCGCCCAGCGAGCTCGTTCAGACGATCCGCGAGGCGCTGGCCTCGCGCGGCGAGGCCGTGGAGGCCCGCGAGCGCTGAGCGGCGGCGGCGCGCGCGAGAAAAAGCGCGCGGGGAAATGATCTGTGTTATACTGGCTTCAAGGAACAGCCCATGCCCTCGGACCCGATCAAAAGCCTTCTCTCTCGAACCATGGTGCTGCGCGAGCCCAAGCGCCGCCTGGCCACCTTCGGCGCGACGCGCATCAACTACCACCTGATCTCGGCGGTCGACGAGCTCCCCAACCGCACGCGCCTGCGCGAGGGAACGGTCGTCGCCCAGCGCCCCCAGATCCTGACGCCGAGCGCCTTCGTGGAGCGCTTCCAGGGCTTCGGCGACGAGGCGGCCGAGTTCGCGCGCTGGATCTCGACGTCCTACCGCGACCTGCTGCGCGGGCTGGAGTACAACTTCCGCAACCAGGGCCTCTCCGCGCGGGTGCTCAGCGAGGACCCCCGCCTCGTCGCCGACCGGATGCTGGCCGACTTCGACGCGCGCGACGCGGCCGACCGGACCGTGATCCGCTGCCCCGACGGCGCGTGGTCGCTGGCGCTGATGAAGTTCACCCTCGACGAGGCGGCGCGCTCCTTTCCCGGGCACGTGCGCGACCTGGAGCGCCGCGGCATGTTCTCCCCCGACCGCGGCGAGGGCGCCCGGCGCCGGCGGGAGGTGGAGGCGCTGCTCGACGCCGCCCGCCGCGACCGCGCCCTGGCCGAGGCGCTGGGCCGCAAGCTCCGCGAGTACGGCCTCTTCGAGGAGTACGAGGACCGCTTCCTGTCCCTGTTCTAACGGCCTAAACCCAATGCCGTTCACTTAAGAGATTTCGCGGAAAAATATTGAACCACCGAGACACGAAGGAAAGGACGGAAAATCGCCGCGGCATAGCGAGGTTTGTACCGGGCCCGAGCAACGCGGTATCCTTCGTTTTTGAAAAAAATTGTCGCTGTTTTTTCAGCCCTTTTCACATCTCGCGCGCGATGTAAAAAGCCCTTATTCTTTCATCCTTATTTTTTGAATTTCGAAGGATTTTCAGGGGGCAATTGGGCTTTCTTTGTGGTTCATTTGTTGGACGGCAACGGCTTAAGTGAACGACATGGGGCCTAAACCAGCCCGGCGGCCAGGGAGAGGGAGAACAGGACGAGCGCCGCCGCCACGATCCGCCGCACGGTTTCGACGGCGGTCTTCTCCAGCAGGCGGGACCCCGCGAAGGCCCCCAGGAACGCGGCCCCGCAGGCGAAGCTCACAAGAAAAGCGTTCTCGGACATTCCGGCTCGGGCGAAATGCCGCGCGTAGACCGCGAGGCGGGCCGCGTCGACCCCGCAGGCGACGACCACGCCCGTGGCGATGAACTGCCCCTTGGAGAGCCCGCTCTGGAGCAGGAACGCGCTGCGCAGCGCGCCCTGATGGCCGGACAGGCCCCCGAAGAAGCCGCTGAGCGCGCCCCCCAGAGGAAGCCAGCGCCGCGTCCACTCCGCCCGGGACAGGCGCGAGGACAGCTCGAGGCCCGCGAAGGCGATCAGCAGGGCGGCCACGACCAGCTTGACGGGCATGACGCGCAGGTCGCGGCCCGCGAGCGCGTAGGAGAAGACGGGCTCCAGCCGCGCGAGGCCGACCAAGGCGCGCGCTCCCAGAAACGAAGCCAGGACGGCGGGAAGGCCGAAGCGCGCGGCCGTCGGCCAATGCGCGCCGCGCCCCAGCAGGCCGAGCTTGAAGAGGTTGTTGGCGAGGTGCACCAAGGCGGTCATGGCGACGGCGGCGTCGAGGGGAAAGAACCCCGCGAAAGCGGGCAGCAGAAGCGTCCCGAGGCCGAAGCCCGAGAACAAGGTCAGCCCCGACGCCAGAAAGGAGACCGCGCCGATGAGAATCAGTTCCGCCACGGCTCCATGATAGCTTTTCGCCCTGGAGCTTTTGACCCAATCCCGTCTGGGACCTCTGCCGCTGCGCGCGGACCCCGGCGGCCCAGAGCCGCCGGCATCGGAAGGTGTATGCTCGCCCTATGAGCGACGCGAAGCATCGCAGCAAGCCGGGACGGGCGGCCTTCCTCGGAGCGGCGCTGTGCGCGGCCCTCTGCGCCGCGGCCCCGGGCGCCGCGGCGTCCGGGCTTCCCGAGTTCGACCTGGATTTGGAGCGCTTTCTCCGCCGAGCGGCCGCCGGGACGCCGGTCGGCGCTCCGGCGGGCGCGGAGAGCCCCTCTTTCCTCAAGAGGGCCGAGGAGCTCTACCGGGGGCTGCGCCGGGCCGGCCACCTGAAGGCCGAAGCGGTTTTCCTGCCGAATACGGACCCGAAAATGCCCGGCGCGCCCGCCTACGTCGTCTACGACTTCACGAAAGACGTCTGCAGCGTCTACATCGGGGAGAGGGGCATGCGGCGCCATGGGTTCCAGGAAGACTTCCTGTTCCGGTTCGTGATCTACCATGAGCTGGCCCACTGCCACTTCTACGCCAACCCCCGGGAGCTGCGCCCCTTCCCGACGCTCGGCGACCGGGCCAATCGGATGGTCTCGGATCTGGTCTATCTCGAGTTCCTGCAGATGAGCGGCGACGACGCCCGGGTCAACGGCTACGGCACTTATCACGAGACCTACGCCGACGTCAAGGCCGCGGCGATCCTCGCCGCCGAGGGCTGGCCCCGGGCGCGCCTCCAGGAGATCGCGCGCTTTCGCGAGAACGCGCCGTTCTCCTTCCATGACACCCACGACAACGCGGGCGTGTTCGAGAAGGTCCTGTCCGTTCCCTGGAAATCCTTCGATCCGGAAAGGCTCGACGCCGAGGCCCGCGCGATCGCCGATCCCTACATCGTCGGCAACTTCCTGCGCAAAGTCTATAAGCCCGCCGTATGGGATTTCCTGACGCTCAGCCAGATTCTCGTCGGTTCCCTGAAGACTCCCTACGCGGACCTGCGCTCTCCGGGCATCCCCGAAGACGTCCGCTCCGAGGCGCTGCGGCAGTACACGCAGGCGGGGGCCTCGCAGAACCCCGTCTGGCGCAAATACGCGTGGCTCATTCGCGCCGTCCGCGCGCGGCCGCGCGATGAGCGGATCATCGAGGCTTTCTTCGAGAGCCGCTACGGCGCCGGCTCCCGGGCGCTCGGCGCCGAGGACCAGGCGGTCCGGCGCATGATCCAGGCGACGAACCCCTAGCGGCCGCGGCCCGCCGGCCTCCCCCGGACAAACGGCCGCCGGAGAAGGTATAATTTGGGCATCAACTTCTCCGAGCTGGAACTCGCCCTCGCCCGTCAAATCATCGCGACCTGCCGCGAGCTGGAGCGCCGCGGCCTCAACCAGGGGACCGCGGGCAACGTGAGCGTGCGCCTGGGACAGGGCACGGACGAGGGCTTCCTCATCACGCCCACCGCCATGCCCTACGACATCATGCAGCCCGAGGACATGGCGCGCATGCGCTTCGACGCGAGCAGCAGCGGCCGCCACGAGCCCTCGAGCGAATGGCGCTTTCACCTCGACATCTACCGCACCCGGCCCGACGTCGGCGCGATCATCCACACCCACGGCGGCTACTCGACGACGCTCGCCTGCCTGCGCCGCCCCATCCCGGCGTTTCACTACATGATCGCCCTGTTCGGGGGCGTCGACATCCGCTGCTGCGAGTACGCCACCTACGGCACGCAGGAGCTCTCCAACCTCGTGCTCAAGGCCCTCGAGGGCCGCAACGCCGCCCTCATGGGCGGCCATGGCCTGGTCGTGCTCGGCCCGAGCCTCCAGCGGGCGCTGGCGCTGACCGTGGAGGCGGAGACCTTGGCCATGATGTACTGGCGCGCCGCGCAGATGGGGCAGCCGCGCCTGCTCTCCGAGCCCGAGGTCGCCCGCGTCCGAGAAAAATTCGCCGCCTACGGCTACGGCGGCGCCGCGAAAAAATAGGAGATCCCATGCCCAAAGCCCAAGCCCGCCATATCCTCGTCGCCTCCGAGACGGAGTGCGCCGAGCTCTAGAAGCAGATCGAAGGCGGCGCGAGCTTCGCCGAGATCGCCAAGAAGCGCTCGAAGTGCCCGTCGGGCCGCCAGGGCGGCGACCTCGGCGAGTTCGGCCCCGGGCAGATGGTGCCCGAGTTCGACAAGGTCGTCTTCAGCGCCGAGGTCGGCGCGGTGCAGGGCCCGGTGAGAACGCAGTTCGGCTACCACCTCATCGAAGTCACCCGGCGCGCCTAGACGGAAGCCTGCGCGGCAGGGCGTCGAGCTTCGCCGCGAGGATGAAGTCGTTGATCGAGAGCCCGCCGATCGCGTGCGTGGAGAGCTCGATCGTCAGGTTCCGATAGCCGGTCAGATGCAGGTCGGGGTGATGGCCCTCCGCCTCCGCCGTCCGCGCGGCGGCGCGGATGAAGGCGATCGCCGCGGCGAAATCCCTCATCACGAGCCTGCGGCGCAGGGCCTTGCCCGCGACCACGCTCCAGCCCGGCAGTTTGGCCGCGAGCCGCCTGGCCCGCTTAAGCGGCATGCGCTTGACCCCGCCTTCGCAGGGGGCGCACTTCTTCGACAGCAATGGGTTCATGGCGGCATCTTAGCCTAAAGGCCCACCCGCTCTCTAGGCCCAACGGCCCGATTTCGCTTGCATTCCAAAAGCGGGTTATGTCAGGATGGACGCGCGAATTAGGAGGTGGTCCGATGATCCGAAGCATTCTGCTGAGCGCCGCATTCGTCGCCTTTTCCGTCGCGCCCCGTACGATCGCGCTGGAAGACGGCTTCCTGCCGGAAAACAATCTCAAGATCCCCGTGGGCTCCATGGAAGCCAAGGGCATCACGGAGAAGCAGTTCAACCAGGTCATGGACCGCATCGAGGCCATCTACAAGCCCGAGATCGCGGCCCGCGGCGGCCGCCTCGTCCTCAAGCGGCTTTGGAGCAACCCCACCGTCAACGCCTCGGCCCAGCGCTCCGGCAAGGACTACATCCTCAACATGTACGGCGGGCTCGCCCGGCACGAGTCCATCACGCAGGACGGCATGGCGCTCGTCGCCTGTCACGAGATGGGCCACCACATCGGCGGCGCGCCGAAGTACGGCGGCATGGACTGGGCCTCCAACGAGGGCCAGGCCGACTACTTCGCCAACCTGAAGTGCCTGCGCCGGGTCTTCTCGACGCCCGAGGCCACGTCGTTCACGCGGCCCACGGGAGACGACCCGGGCCCGCGCGCGGCCTGCGAGAAGTCCTTCTCCTCCGAGACCGACCGGGCGCTGTGCGTGCGCGGCGCGATGGCCGGCATGTCGGTGACGACCTTGTTCCGCGTCCTGCGCCGCGAGACGGCGCTGCCGCGCTTCGACACCCCGGACCCGAAGGTCGTGGCCGCGATGTACGACAGCCACCCCGAGACCCAGTGCCGGCTCGACACCTACTTCATGGGCTCGGTCTGCGGCCGGGCGGTCGGCGATCAAGTGGACGAGAGGGACCCGATGAAGGGAACCTGCACCCGCGCCGGCGGCCAGACCTCGGGCCTGCGCCCGCTGTGCTGGTACAAGCCGCCGGTCGGAGAGCCCGCCGCTCCGGCCTTCGTCTCGCGCGCCCATCCCAAGACGCCCGCGCTGGTCTCGGCGCTCAAGAACCTGGACTGGCTGGGCCTGTAGCGACCGAGCGGCGGGGGGGGGGGGGGG
>JACQJQ010000013.1 GCA_016204945.1 Elusimicrobiota bacterium | reverse complement strand
GGTCCGCCGCTTCCGCCCGGACGGCGGCGAGTTGTCCGGCCTCGACTCGACGACGGTCGCGTTCCTCTTGCAGGGCGCCTTCGGAGCGCCGGATCGCGTCATGGGCGCGTTCGAGGGCTGTCTTTAAATTCGAATCGTCTTCTTCGGCGACGTGGAGCCGGTCGCCCAGCGAGACGATTTCGGGGAGCAGGCTTTTTGCTCGGCCGCGCCAGGAGGTCAGCTCATCGAGCAAGAGCTTGCGTTCCTCGGCCCATTGCGTCTGAAGCGACGCCATTTCGGCGTCCATGTGCGACTTGGCGGCGGCCTGCAGCATTTCGACCTGAGCCGCGGCGGTCTTCTCCACCTCGAGTCGCCGGGATTCGGCCAGGCGTTCGAGCGTGAGCGCCCGCTCCTCCAATGCTTTCTCCCGCACTCGCAGGCGGACTTCATCCTCGTGGTAGCTGACGAAACGGGCGGAGATTTCTTCGCGCGCGCGGGCCAGGGACTTGTGCAGCTGCTCTCTTTCAAGTTCGAAACGAGCTTTGCCCTCTCGCTCCATCCGCTCGCGAGCCGCTCGAGCTTCTTGTTCGGCGGTCGCTCGGTCGGCCTCAGCCTGTTCGCGCAGGCGATCCTCCCGGCGCTTGAGGTTTTCCTCGCGTTCGACGAGATCCGCCTCGCCGTGGGCCAGCGACGCGGCGGCCGTCCCGGCGCGGCCGAGTTCGGCGAATCGCGCCTCGAGGCGGTCGGCAATCGTCTTTATCCGGCGCTCTTCTTTGCGCGCGCGATCGCGTTCGCGCTCGAGATCATGGGCGCGGGCTTCCGCCGCGCCAATTTTCGATTCCAACAAGCGCAGGCGCTCGAGCGCCCAACGCAAGGTCATGCGCGCGGTTTCAAGCGAGGAAATGCCGTCCACTTCCTTAAGGGCGCGGTCCACTGAAAATTCTCGGTCCATGGCGCACTCAGGATAGGGGCAGCGCCGAATATTGTCAAGGCCAATTTGGTAAATTCGTCAGGATGAAAATTCGCGCGAGGCTTCCGCCTCTCACTCACATGGGCGCCGCGCAAGGCTTCCCCTCCGGAGCTCCTTGCGTCCTGCGCCGCGCGGGGAAGAAGGGCGCGTGAGCCGCCGCTGGTTCGCCGCCGCCGCGGGGCTGGCGCTTGTCCTGGCGGGCGCGTGGGCGGCGCGCCCCGGGGCGCCCACGAGCGTCCTCGTTCCCGAGGGCCTCAGCGCGCGGCAGACGGCGGAGCTTCTCGGCGAGAAGCGGATCGTGCAGTCGGTGTTCGTCTTTCGCGCGCTCCTCAAGATCACGCGCTTTGATCGGCATCTCAAGCCCGGCATGTACACGCTGCGCATTCATGAATGGCCGACCGTCGTCATACGGAAGCTGACCCTCGGCCTCACCGACGACCTGAAGATCACCATCCCCGAGGGCTTCATGGCGAGCCAGATCGCCGAGCGTCTCGGCAAGGCCGGCGTCGTGGACGCCCGCGAGTTCCTCGCGCTCGTGCAGGCGCGGGGGCTCGAGGGGCGCCTCTTTCCTTCGACCTATCATTTGCCCCTGGGTTACGGCGCCGCCAAGACCGTCGCCGTCATGACGGCCGAGTTCGACAAGCAGATCGGCGCCGCCTTCGCGGCGGCGAGCCCGCGGCCGGCGAGCTCGTTCGAGGACGCCCTCATCCTGGCCTCGATCGTCGAGCGCGAGGCCGTGCTCAAGTCCGAGAAGCCGATCATCGCGGCCGTCTATCTCAACCGGCTCAAGAAAAAGATGCCTCTGCAGGCCGACCCGACGGTCCAGTACGCCCTCGGCCGCGGCGACTGGAAGAAGGGCCTCACGCGCGCGGACCTGGCGCGGCCTTCCCCTTACAACACCTATCTGCATCGCGGCCTGCCGCCGGGGCCGATCTGCTCGCCGGGCCTCGATTCCTTCAAGAGCGTGTTGAGTCCGGCCAAGACCTTCGCCCTGTACTTCGTGGCCGACACGACGGGCGGCCACCTGTTCTCCGAGACCAACGAGGAGCATTCGAAGGCGCGGGTGATGTATAAGAAGGAGCTGCGCAAGATCAAGGAAAAGCTGAAGCAGCAGGCCGCTGGACGCTAACCCCTGTTTTTGGCATAATGCGGCCGTCGGGCGTGTAGCTCAGCTGGGAGAGCGCATCCTTCGCAAGGATGAGGTCGCAGGTTCAATCCCTGTCACGTCCACCAAATTTAAGCCGCCCATTCGGGCGGCTTTTTTTCGCTAGGATGGACGCGTGAACCAGCGGACCCAGGGTCTCGGAAGGCTTCTCCCCCTCGCCGCGCTGCTGGCCGCCGTCGGCGGCCTGGCGCTCGTGTCGCGGCAAGCGGAGATCGGCCGCGCGGTCGAGCTCAAGACGCTCGATTGGCGCTTCCGGCGCCTGTCGGCGCCGGAGCGCCGCGATCCGCGCATCGCGCTGGTGATGGTGGACCAGGCGAGCTTGGACCATTTCGAGAGGGAAAGCGTTTACTGGCCCTGGCCGCGCGGAATTTACGAGGCCGTCCTGCGTTTTCTGAAGGCGGGCGGCGCGAAGGCGGTCGTCTTCGACGTGCTGTTCACGAACCCCTCCCCCTCGGGCGCGGCCGAGGACGCGGTCCTGGGCCGGGCGCTCAAGGACTTCGGTCCCGTGGTCATGGCGATGGAGACGGGCCGCGACGCCCA
This sequence comes from Elusimicrobiota bacterium, assembly GCA_016204945.1. Taxonomy (GTDB): domain Bacteria; phylum Elusimicrobiota; class Elusimicrobia; order UBA1565; family UBA9628; genus GWA2-66-18. The sequence goes on along the minus strand of JACQJQ010000013.1, from coordinate 14,599 downwards.
CCCCCTGCGCCCCAACGCGCCTCCCGAACGCTTCTCGGTCAAGGCTGGAGCCGCCCTCGCCGCGTCGGCGCTCGCGCGCAAGTCCGTCCGCCTTCCGGTTCCCGACGTGCTCGCCGGCAGCCGCCTCCTGGGCGACGTCAAGGTGGACGCCGACCTCGACGGCGTGTTCCGGCGCGTGCCCCTGCTCGCCGCCATGGATGGGCGCCTCTACCCGACCTTGCCCCTCGCCGCCGCGATCTTGGCGACGGGCAAAACGCCCGACGAGCTGAATCCAAAACTGACGGATGGGCGCATGCTCGTGCGCTACCATGGCAAGGCGCTGACCGAGAACAAGACGATCAAAACCTACGACGCCTACCAAATCGGCGATCTCCTGCTTTCATGGCAGGCGATCGAAGACAAGCGAACTCCGAAATTGCCGCCGTCATTGTTCAAGGATAAGATCGTTTTCGTCGGCATGAGCGCCGCGGGTTTGCTGGATAATCGTCCGTCCCCGATCTCGCCGGTGTTCCCCGGCACCGAGATCATCGCGGCGGCGACGGATAATCTGATGAACGGAGATTTTTTGACGCGCGCTCCGTCCTTCGCGGTTATCGGGCTCGTTTTTTTGGCGCTGATTCTGGCCGGCGCCGCTTCACGAATTTCCCCGCACGCCTGGGCCGCTTTGGGCGTCATGCTTGCCGCGAGCGCCGCGCTCGCCGGGATTGCCTGCTATGTCTTTACCCGGGGCGTTTGGCTCGACGTCGTCGCTCCCCAATTGTCGCTGTGGCTGGGCTTCGCGGCGGCGTCGGCGTACGGCTACGCCGTGGAGGGGCGCCAGAAGCGCTATATCCAGGCGGCTTTTTCCCAATATCTTTCCCCTCAGATCGTGGAGCGAATCGCCGTCAATCCCGAGATGCTGGCTCTCGGCGGCGAGCGCCGCGACGTCACCTTTTACTTCTCCGACATACAGGGGTTCACGACGTTTTCGGAACAACTGTCCCCGGAGCGGCTGACCAAGCTCATGAACCGATACTTGGGCGAGATGACCGACACCATCCTCGCCTCGGGCGGCACGCTCGACAAGTACATCGGAGACGCGGTCATGGCCTTCTGGGGGGCGCCCGTGCCTTGCGAGAACCACGCGCTTATCGCCTGCAAGGCCGCGCTGGCCAATCAGAAGCGCCTCGAGGCCCTGCGCGAGGAGTTCTCGGCCCTGGGGTATCCGCCGGTTTTCAACCGCATCGGCCTCAACTCGGGCCCCGCCTCGATCGGCAACATGGGCTCCGCCGCCCGCCTGAGCTATACGGCCATCGGCGACAACGTCAACCTGGCGTCCCGCCTGGAGGGCGCCAACAAGGCCTACGGCACCTACATCCTGATCTCGGAGTCGACGCGCCGGGGAGCCGGCGACGCCGTCGAGGTCCGGGAACTTGACTTCGTGAAGGTAAAAGGAAAGAATCTGCCCATTCGCGTTTATGAATTACTGGGACTCAAGGGAGAGACGGCGGACGAGCTTGTGCAAAAAGCCCGCCTGTTCGAGAGCGGCCTTTCGTTTTTTCGAGGACGCAAATTCGACGAGGCTGTTTCGGTTTTCGAGTCCGTGATATCCTCCTTCGGCGCCGACTATGCGTCCGGAGTGTATCTGGATCGCTGCCGCGCCTATGTCAAGGAAGCCCCTCCGCCCGACTGGGACGGCTCCCATGCCCTGACGGAGAAATAATGAAAGCCCGCCTGCCGCTTGTTTTAGCCGCCTGTCTGTCCTCGGCCGCCGCCTCCGCGGCGACGGTCACCGTATTGGTCCAGGAGACGGCGCTGCGCAAGCGCGCGCAGTCCTACGCCCCGTCCGTCGGCACCGCGCGTCTCGGCCAGAAATTCGAGACCCTGGGGCGCGAGGCGGGTTTTTATAAGACGAGCTCCGGCTACCTCCACTCGAGCGCGGTCACCGAAAGGAAGCTCCGTTTCGGTTCCGCCGATGCGGTCGGAGGAGGCGCATCGGCCGAGGAGATCACGCTCGCCGGCAAGGGCTTCAACGCGCAAGTGGAGAAATCCTACGGCGAGAAGAACGCCGCGGCGAACTTCCCCGCGGTCAACGCGATGGAGCGCCGCGCCGTCGATGAAGACGCGCTGTTCGACTTCCTGCGCGCGGGCGGCCTGTTGACTGAAGGAGGCTCCAAGTGAGGCGCCTTCTTCCTTTCGGCGTCCTCGTGTTCGCGGGCTGCGCCGCGCTGGAAAACGTCGACATGAGCGCGTTGACCGGCGGCCGCGTCAACCGCGGCGTGAACGTGAGCAAGCTCGCCAAGGGCGCCGACCGGATCCGCAAGGGCTTCGAGGAGATCTCGGAGAGCGAGGAGTACTACATCGGCCGAGCGGTCGCGGCCCAGGTGCTGACCCGCTACCAGCCGCTCAACGACCCCGGCCTCAACGCCTACGCGCAGAAGGTGCTTCAGGCCGTGGCGCTCGCCTCGGACCGGCCCGCGACCTTCAAGGGCTACCACGTCCAGATCTTGAACTCCGGCGAGGTCAACGCCTTCGCCGCGCCCGGCGGGTTTATTTTCGTGACAAGGGGCCTCCTCCAGCTGGTCAAGAGCGAGGACGAGCTGGCGGGCGTGCTCGCCCACGAGGTCGCGCACGTGGCCAAGAAGCACGGCCTGAAGACGATCTCGACCTCGCGGCTGACTTCCGCGTTCACGATCCTGGGCTCCGAGGCGGCCAGGAACTACACGCCGCAGCAGGTGGCTCAGCTCGCCGGCGCCTTCGAGGGCGCGGTCGACGACATCGTCAATCAACTCGTCGTCAACGGCTACAGCCGCGACAAGGAGTTCGAGGCCGATCGGGAAGGCGCGCGCTACGCGCGCGGCGCCAACTACGACCCGGGCGCGCTCAAGAGCGTCCTCGCGCGCATGGAGAAGGCCGGCGGCTCCGGCGGCGGCATGTTCAAGACCCATCCCGCGGCCGCCAAGCGCAGTTCCGAGCTCGGCGCGTTATCCCCCGCTTCCGGCTACACGCGCTCCTCCGAGCGCGGCCGGCGCTTCTCGGCGGCCCTCCAGCTTTGATGATCGAAGGCATGCAGGTCCTCGTGCTCGCTCTAGGCGCCGCGTGCGCCGCCCTCGCCGTCGCCGTCCTGGCCCTTCGTTCGCGCCTGCGCGCCGCCCGCGCGGAGGCGGCCGAGGCGGCGAAAAGGGCCGCGCCCAAGCCGCGGCAAGTCGAGGGCCGGGCGGAGCGCCACGGCCTCCTGTGGTTCCCGATCCTGACGGTCGACGACGGGCAGAGGCGGGTTCTCTCCGCGTCGGCGGGGCTGCCGTATTGCCCGCGCTGCCTGAAGCCCCTCGCCTTGGCCAAGGGGCCTCCCGAGGAGTGGGTCTGCGCGGGCTGCGCGGACCGCCGGGCCGGCACGGCGGCGGATATGCAGGTCGTCGACGCCATGATCGCGCAGGCCATCCACGAGTTCACGGCGCGGCACGCGGATTACCGCGCCGCGCCGGGACTGCCCGCCCTCAAAAAGACCCTCTAAGCGGCGGGCGCCGAAGCCGGAGGCAGGTCGAGCTTGATATGCAGCTCCTTGAGCTGCTTGTCCTTGACCGGACTCGGAGCCTCGGAAAGCGGGTCGGCTCCCTTCTGCGTCTTCGGGAAGGCGATGACGTCGCGAATCGAGTCCTCGCCGCAGAGCAGCGCCGTCAGGCGGTCCAAGCCCATGCCGAAACCGCCGTGAGGCGGCGCGCCGAAGTCGAGGGCCGAGAGGAGCAGCCCGAACTGCCGCTGCTGCTCCGCGGCGTCGAAGCCCATGAGCCCCAATATCTTGCGCTGCATCTCGCCGCTGTGGTTGCGGATCGAGCCGGAGGCGAGCTCCACGCCGTTGAGCACGAGGTCGTACTGATGGCTGCGCACCGCGCCCGGGTCCGTGTCGAGCCGGGGCGCGTCCTCGTCGAGCGGGCGCGTGAAGGGATTGTGCGCGAAGGTCCAGCGCTTCTCGTCGGCCTCCCATTCGAGCAGCGGGAAGCGCGTGACCCAGGAGAAGTGCCACGGCGCGGACGGCGCGGGCTTGAGGCGGCCGATGATCTCCCTGCGGATGGCGCCCAGCACGGTGGCGGCGGCGATCTCCTTGTCGGCGGCGAAAAAAGTGGTGTCTCCGGGCTTGGCGCCCGTCTTCGCCTTGATCGCCGACAGCTCGGCGGGGGTCAGGAATTTGGCGATCGGCGTCTCCGGGCCCGTCTCGGTCCACTTGATCCAGGCCAGGCCCTTGGCTCCGTATACTTTCGCGAGGTCGGTCAGTTTGTCGATTTCCGAGCGGGAGTAGTCGGACGCGCAGGTGATCGCGCGCACCACTCCGCCGGCGGCGACGGCGCCGCCGAAGACCTTGAAGCCGCAGGTCCTGAGCTCTTCGGTGAGGTCCGCGATCTCATAACCGTAGCGCAGATCGGGCTTGTCCGAGCCGAAGCGGCGCATCGCCTCGATATAGTCCAGGCGGGGGAAGGGCGTGCGCAGGTCGACGCCGACGGCGGCCTTGAAGATCGCCTTCATCATCCTCTCGCAGGCCGCGTGCACGTCTTCTTCCTCCACGAACGACATCTCGACGTCGATTTGGGTGTGCTCGTACTGGCGGTCGGCGCGGAGGTCCTCGTCGCGGAAGCAGCGGCCGAGCTGCATGTATTTCTCCACTCCGGAGGCCATCAGCATCTGCTTGAAGATCTGCGGCGACTGGGGCAGGGCGTAGAAGCTGCCGGCGTTGAGTCGCGAGGGCACGAGGAAGTCGCGCGCGCCCTCGGGAGTCGCCTTGGTGAGGATGGGGGTCTCGATCTCGAGGAAGCCCTCGGCGGCCAGCGCGTTGCGGGCGGCCATCGCGACCGTATGGCGCATGGTCAGGTTGCGCAGCATGCGCCGGCGGCGCAGGTCGAGGAAGCGATACCGCAATCGGACTTCCTCGTTGACATTGCTGTGTTCGTCGATTTCGAAGGGCAGAACTTTGCACGTGTTGAGGACCGTGAGCGTGTCGACGTTCAACTCGATCTCGCCGGTGGGAAGCTTGGGATTTTCGGTGCCCTTGGGGCGGCGCTGTATCTTGCCGGACACGCTGACGACGTATTCCGCCCCGAGCTTGCCGGCGGCGAGAAAGGCCTCGGCCTTCTCGGGGTGCACGACGACCTGGAGGAGGCCCGAGCGGTCGCGCAGATCGAAGAAGTAGACCCCCCCGTGGTCGCGGCGCGAATGGACCCAGCCCGCGACTCGGACGGGCTTGCCCTCGAAGGAGGCGTTCAGGGTTCCGGAGTCATGGGAACGCATGGTGTCGGCCATCGGCTATTGAATTTCGACGCAAAGTCCCGCGAGCTTGTCGGGCGCGAGTATGGTGTAGCGGCCGTCTTGCTGGGCGACCAGGCCGGCGCGGCGCAGAGACGAAAGGGCGCGCGTCAGAGGCTCGCGGGTGGTACCCACGACGTCGGCGAGCTCCTGCTGGGTGAAGCGCTCCTTGAGCGTAAGGGCGTCCCCGCGGGCCTCGCCGGAGCGGCGGCCCAGCTCGAGCATGGCCTTCGCGACCCGCCCGAGGATGTTCCGGAACAGCAGGCCCTCGATCTCCTCGTTGGCGCGGCGCAGGCGCTCGCAGACGGTCCGCAGCAGGTAAAGGGCGAGCTTGGGATCCCTCGCGAGCAGGCGTTGGAAGTCCTTGCGATGGATCATCAGCAGGCGCGAAGGCTCGACGGCCTGCGCCGCGGCGGTGCGCGTCGTGCCCTCGAGCAGCGACATCTCGCCGAAGAATTCGCCTTCCTTGAGATAAGCGAACGTCTTCCTTTTCTTCGAGGAGGAATTCGTGAAGATCTTCACGCGCCCGGAGAGGACGATGTACATCGCGTCCGCGTCCTGGCGCTTGGCGAACACCGATTGGCGGGCGCCGAGGCTCAGCTCCTCGGCCAGGCGAAAGACCTCGTTGAGATGCTTGGGGCTGAGGGCGGACAAAAAGGGAATCCTCTTGAGGAGTTTGGCGCCGCTCATGAGCGCATACTAGCTTTCTTGCCCGGACCCGTTCAAGGCGGGGGCTTACAGGCGCCAGGAGGACAGCGCGGAGAGCATGGCCGCGTCGGTGCTGTCGATCTTGAGCGGGGTGACCGAGACGCCCCCCCTCGAGACGACTCCGACGTCGCTTCCCGGCTCGTCCACGCCGCTGACGTGCTGGCCGGCGAGCCAGTAATATTCCAGGCCGCGCGGGTCGGAGCGGCGAGTCACCGAGGTCCCGTAGATGCGGCGCCCCAGTTTCGCGGGCACTCCGGGTTTGTAGGCCTTTCCCGCGCGCGCCGGAAAGTTGACGTTGAGGCAGACGCCCTTGGGGAGGCCTTTTTTGAGCGCCTGTTTCGCGAGCCGCTGCGCGAAGGCCCCGGCGGGACGGTAATCCCTGCCGTCGGGATCCATCGAGAACGCGATCCCGGATATCTTCAGGAGAGTCGCCTCCATGGCGGCGGCGACGGTGCCGGAGTAGATGACGTCCTCGCCGAGATTGTAGCCGCGATTGATTCCCGAGACGACGAGATCCACCTTGCCCTTGAGGATTTCAAGCACGCCGAAGCGGGCGCAGTCGGCGGGGCTGCCGTTGAGCGCGTAGACGCCCTCGGACTGCTTGCGCACGCGGATCGGCTTGTGCAAGGTGAGCGAGTGGCTGTCGGCGGAGCGTTCGTGATCGGGGACGGAGACGGTCACGGCGCCGATCCGGCGCATGGCGGCGATCAGCGCGGGCAGGCCCGGGCCGTGGATGCCGTCGTCGTTGCAGACAAGAATTTTGGGGCGTTTCATAAGGCCAAGCGTTCGAGGGCGTCGACGAAGAGCGCGGTCGTCTTTTCCGCCGGCGGCAAGCCGAGAGTACCAAACTTCGTTGCCGTTGGCGATTGAAGCAAATCGGCGATGGCGGGCCCGAGTCTGTCCGCCAATTCCGTTTCGTTTATTCGTATCGCCGTCCCCGCCCTTGCAAACACGCGGGCATTGGCGTCCTGATGATTCGCCGCCGCGTGAGGGTACGGCACCAGAACGGCGGTCTTTCCTTGAGCGGCTAATTCCGCGAGCGTGCTCGCGCCCGAACGGCACACGACGACGTCGGCGGCGGCGTAAGCCGAGGCCATGTCGTCCAGATAATCGTGAACCGTCGCCGTTAAACCGGCGGTTTTATAAGCGGCCGCTGTCTCGGCGGATTTCCCCCTCCCCGCGAGGTGCAGCGCCTGCGCGTCGATCCCGGCCGTCTTCATCGCGGCCGGCATTCCGGCGTTGATCGCGCGGGCTCCCTGTGAGCCGCCGAACGCGAGGATCGTCTTGCGCGCCGGGTCGAGCCCGAGGGCCCGTCTCGCCTCGGCCGGGTCTTTGCGCTGATGGAGCGCCGGGCGTATCGGAGTCCCCACGACTTTGCCGTTGCCGCTCGCCGGCGGTAATCCCCAGAACAAGGACGCCCCGAACTTAAGCGACGCGGCGTTCGCGAGCCCCAATATCGCGTTCGACTCGTGCAGGGCGATGGGCACCCCCCGCCGCCAGGCGGCGTACGCCGCCGGAAAGGTCAGGTACCCGCCCATGCCTACGACGAGATCGGGCTTGAAGTCGCGCACGGCGCGCGAGAGCAGTCGCAGGCCGGCCAGCAGCTCCGCCGCGAAGACGAGCAGCTGCGGACCGGCTTGGCGCGGGAGCCCGCGCAGCGCGACCTCGAGGCAGGCGAGTCCGGCCGCCTCGAGCCGGGCCTTCGCGGGATCGTCTTTCTTGACGATCAGAAGCGGCTCCCAGCCGCGCGTCTTGAGCTCCTGGGCGGCGACGAGGCCGGGATAGAAATGTCCCCCCGTGCCGCCCGCCGCGATGATGACGCGCCTCATTTGACGGCCTCGGCGCGCGTCTGGCGGGAGATATTGAGGAGCACGCCCACGCCGAGCATCGTCGCGAGCAGGGAGGAGCCTCCGTAGGAGATGAACGGCAGCGGGATGCCCTTGGTGGGCACGAGCCCGATCGACATCGCGACGTTGAAGAAGGCCTGCAGGACGATCGTGAAGGAGATGCCCGCGGCGAGCAAAGTCCCGAAGAGGTTCGGCGCCGCGCGCGCGATCCGCACTCCGCGGACCAGTATGGTCGCGAACAGGGCCAGGATGGCCGCGGCGCCGACAAGGCCGAGTTCCTCGCAGATGACCGGAAAAATAAAATCGGTGTGCGGCGTGGGCAGGTACAGGAGCTTGAGCTTCGAGGCGCCGACGCCCTTTCCGGTCCAGCCCCCGGAGCCGACGGCCAGGATGGACTGCGAGAGCTGGTAGCCCGCGCCCTTGATGTTCTCGAACGGATGCAGGAAGCTGAGCAGGCGCGCGCGGCGGTACGGCTTGCGCCACAGCTCGACGGCGACGATGGGCGCCGCCAGCGCCAAGGCGCCGGCGATGGAGCGCCAGCGCGTCCCGGCGACGAACAGCAAAAGGACGGCGACGCAGAACATTTGGGCCGGCGTGCCGAGGTCGGGCTCGAGGCCGATCAGCAGCAGAAGGACGCCCACGACGGCGAGCGGCACGGCGATGCCGTGCAGGAAGCTGCCGAGCTTGCTGTGCTTCTTGTCGAGGTAGGCGGCGAGGAAGAGAACCCCCGTGAATTTGGCGAACTCGGCCGGCTGCAGGCCGATCGGCCCGAGGCGGATCCAGCGCCGGGCGCCGGCCACGGACGGATAGAAAAGCGCGGCGACGAGGGTCAGGCAGGTCACGGCGAAAAGCGGCGCGACGTATTCGCGCAGGCGGTTGTAGTCGAGGCGGCTCATCGCGCCCATCGCGAGGATCGAAACGACGGCCCAGATGAACTGGCGCTGAAAGAAGTGGAGGGGGCGGCCGAGATTTTTCTCCGCGTAGATGGCGCTCGCGGAATACACCATGACGACGCCGATGACGAGCAGCGCGACGGCCGCTCCGAACAGGGCGTAGTCGATCGGGGCGCGCCGGCGCGCGGGGCGCGTCATCGGCTTTTCGCGGCGGCCGCGACGAGCGCCTTGAAGCGGCGTCCCCGGTCCTCGAAGTCCTGGAATTGGTCGAAGGAGGCGCAGGCGGGAGACAGCAGGAGCGTGTCGCCTTTCGCCGCGATCTTGAGGGCGGTCTCGACCGCGGTCGCGAGGTTGCCGCAGGGGAATATGGGCGCGAGGCCGGAGAGGTCCTCCTCGATCCGGCGCGCGGCGGAGCCGATGGTCAGGATGCCCTTGACCGTCTTCTCGATCCAGGGCTTGAGCGGGGTGTACGGCGAGCCCTTGTGGAGCCCTCCCAAAATCAGGAGAAGGCGCTTGCCGCCGGATTCATGGGCCTTGAGCGCGACCACGGTCGAGTCCACGTTGGTGGCCTTGGAGTCGTTGACGCAGGCGATGCCGCGCGCCGGGCCGCACGGCTCAAGGCGGTGCTCCACGCCCTTGAAGGCCTTGAAGGCTTTCTGGATCGCGGCGGGCCCGAGGCCTCTCGCCAGGGCCAGCAGCCCGGCCGCCATCGCGTTCTCGAGGTTGTGGCGGCCCGGCAGCTTGGGCGGGACGAGCGCCGCCTCTTTTTTCGAGCCCGGAAGCCGGAAGCGGAGCCTGCCCCCCTCCTCCCAGGCATGAACGTTGACCCCCTTCGCGCCGAAATAAAGCCGCTCGGACGGGCATTCGCGGGAAAGCTTGTAGACGGTGGGGTCGTCGGCGTTGAACACGCAGGCGTCGCCGGGGCCCTGTTCGCGGAAGACCTTGGCCTTCGCCGCCAGGTACGCGGCCATCGAGCCGTGGTGATCGAGGTGGTCGGCCGTGATGTTGAGGATCGCCGCGGCGCGGGGCTCGAAATGCGCGGAGTCCTCGAGCTGGTAGCTCGAGCACTCCAGGACGATCACGTCGGCGGCCTTCGACGACGGCGCGATCGCGGAGAGGGGGATGCCGATGTTGCCGCCCAACAGCGCCTTGCGTCCGCGGGGCAGGCCGGCCTTGAAGATCTCCCAAGCCAAGCGCGTCGTAGTCGACTTGCCGTTGGTCCCGGTGATCGCCACCACGGCCTTGGCCTTCGAGTACGCCAGCGCGATCTCGAGTTCGCTGTAGACCGGGATTCCCTTTTCGGCGAGCTTCTTGAAAATCAGGAGGTTCGTCTTCAGGCCGGGGCTTTTGACGACGAACGCGCACTTGAGCAGGCGCTCGGAATGGCCGCTCCACTCCCATTTGATCATTCGCGCCAGACCCTTCAAGGCGGGCGCCAATTCAGCTTTTGAGCGTGAATCCGACCCGAGGACTTTAAAGCCTTTTTTCAGCAGTAGGCGCGCGACCGATTGCCCGGAGCGCCCCAGGCCGAGGACGCCCGCGAGCGAGCCGCGGCGAACCGACTTCGGGTCGAATCCGCGCAATGCGTTCATGCCCCTTTCATGCAGCCGCGACGAGACGAGTCCTGATCATCGGATCTTGAGCGAGGCCAGCGCCGTGAGCATGAGCACGATGCTGATGATCCAGAAGCGCACGGTGACCTTCGGCTCGGCCAGGCCGCCCAGCTCGAAATGGTGGTGGATCGGGGCCATGCGGAAGATCCGTCTGCCCCCGCGCAGCTTGAAGGAGACCATCTGCAGGATCACGGACACGGTCTCGACGACGAACACGCCGCCGATGATGGGCAGGAGCAACTCCTGCTTGACGCACATGGCGACGACGGCGATCACGCCGCCGAGGAATAGGGAGCCGGTGTCGCCCATGAAGATCTGCGCCGGGTAGGCGTTGAACCAGAGGAAGCCGAGGCAGGCGCCGATGAGTCCCGCGAGGTAAACGGCGATCTCGCCCGCGCCCTCGACGTGGACGATGCGCAGGTAGTAGGCGAGCTTGACGTTGCCCGACGTGTAGGCGAGGACGGCGTAGGTCAGGGCGCAGAACATCACCGTGCCCGCCGCGAGGCCGTCGAGCCCGTCGGTAAGGTTGACGGCGTTCGAGGAGCCGACGATCATCAGCACGGCGAGCGCGAAGTAGAGCACGCCCATGTCGATGAACAGTTCCTTGCCGTACGGGACGTTCAGCATCGTGGAAAACGAGGCGTTGGGCGGATGCACGGCGAGGTAGGCGGTCACTCCCAGGCCCACGAGGACCTGGACCAGGAACTTGGCCTTCGAGGGCGCGCCCTTGGCGTCCTTCTTGACGAGCTTGAGGTAGTCGTCCCAGAAGCCGATCGCCGTCAGGCACATCGTGACGGAGAGAAGGAGCCAGGTGAAGCGGTTGTCGGGGCGCATCCAGAGAAGCGTCGACGCGACGACGGCGAGGAAGATGAGCGCGCCGCCCATCGTCGGCGTGCCGTGCTTGGAGAGGTGCGATTGCGGCCCGTCGGAGCGCTGCATCTGGCCGACCTTGCGCTCCTGAAGGACGCGGATCAGCGAGGGTCCGAGCAGGAGGCAGACGCCGAGCGAGGTGACGGCGGCGCCCGCGGCTCGGAACGTGATGTATTGGAAGACGTTCAGGGGGCCGAACGAGTCCCGCAGTTGATGGAGGTAATAGAGCATGTTATAGCGCCTTGGCGAGCTCCTCGAGCCTCATCGCGCGCGACGCCTTGAACAGCACGGCGTCGCGCCGGGTGAGGGCGGTCTTGATCTTCGACGGCCAGGCCTTGGAGTCGAGCGCGTACTCGACGGGCAAACGCGGCTTGGCCGCCGACAGCGCGTCGGCGGCGTTCTTCATCTCGGGCCCGGCCAGGTAGACCGCCTTCAGATCGAGCGTCGCGAGCCACTCGCCGAGCTCCCGGTGGTATCGGCGAGAGTCCGGGCCGAGCTCCTTCATGTCGCCGAGCACCAGGATTTTCGGGCGCGTCTTAAACTCCTCGCAGAAGGCCTCGATCGAGGCGCGCATCGAGGCGGGATTGGCGTTGTAGGCGTCGAGCACGAGCGAGGCGCCGCTCGAGTGCGGCAAGGGCTCCTGGCGCATCATGGCGGGCGCGTAGGCCTCGAGACCGGCGCGGATCGCATCGGGCGTCACGCCCATCGCCCAGGCGGCGGCGGCGGCGCCGGCGGCGTTGTAGCGATTAAACGCGCCGAAGGCGCGCAGCTTCACCGTCAGGCGGTGCCGGTCGATGATGAGGCCGTTCTTGTCCTCGATGCGCACCTTGCAGCCGCCGCCCATACCGTAGGTCACCGCGCGCGCGCCGAGGCGCGTCTCCAGGCCGGCCAGCCAGGGGTCGTCCGCGTTGATCACGGCGGCGCCGTCGTCCGGCAGGAGGGAGACGATCTCCGAGTTCGTCTGGAACGTGGTCTCGATGGAGCCGAAGCTTTCGAGATGGTCGGGACCGATGTTCGTGAGCAGGGCGACGGTCGGCTGGGCCACCCGCGAGAGCTCGTCGATCTCGCCTTTCCGGCGCGCGGCGAGCTCGAAGACTCCGTAGCGATGCTCGGGCAGGAGCTCGAGCAGCGAGAGCGGCACTCCGATCTCGTTGTTCCAGTTGCCCGGGGTCGCGCAGACCGGGCCGACCTGGGCGCAGATGGACTTGAGCATTTCCTTCGTGGTCGTCTTGCCGTTCGAGCCGACGATTCCGGCGACGGGGATGTCGAAGCGTTTGCGGTGAAAGTGGGCGAGCGCCTGGAGGGCCTTGAGCGTATCGGGGACCTCGACGACGTGGGCGGGCCTCGGGGCGGTTTCCGCCAGCGCCCCCTCGGCGACGATCCAACCGGCGGCTGTTCGGGCGAACGCCGCGGTCAGGAAAATATGAGCGTCCGTTTTCTCTCCCACGAGCGCCCAGAACGCCTGGCCGGGCTTCAAAGCCCGCGTGTCGGTCGTCAGCGAGGCGATGGGCGCGGCGGCGTCGCCGCGCGTCAGGCGTCCGCCGGCGGCCCGGGCCAGTTCACCCCACGTCAGATCGAGTTTCATTTCAGAGCCCTCAACGCCGCGCGCGCGGCCTGGCGATCGTCGAACGCGATCGCGCGATCGCCCACTATCTGGCGGTCTTCGTGGCCCTTTCCCGCGATCAGCACGACGTCGCCGCAACGAGCCTCCGCGACGGCGGCGGAGATCGCTTCCGCGCGATCCTGGATGATCTTATAATTTTGGAGTCCGAGGGCGCGAACGCCGGCCTCCATGTCGCCCAAGATCGAGGACGGGTTCTCGGAGCGGGGGTTGTCGCTGGTGAAGACCGCCAGATCCCCTCCGCGGCACGCGGCCGCGCCCATCGGCCCGCGCTTGGTCTTGTCGCGGTCTCCCCCGCACCCGACGACGGTGATCAGGCGGCGGTGGGGAAGCGCGCGGAGCAGGGACAGGACCGTCTCCAAGGCGCTTTCCGTGTGGGCATAATCGACGAAAACGTGAAAGTCTTGTCCTTCCGATATGGATTCCAGCCTTCCCGGCACGGCGCGGAGCGAGGAAAGGCCGTTGAGGATCGTTTCGGGAGCCGTCGACAGTCCGAGCATGGCGGCGGCGGCGGCCAGGGCGTTCTCGACGTTGTGGCGTCCGGGAAGGCGCATCCGGGCGTCGTAAGTCTTGCCCCTGAAGGCGACCTCGAACGCCGTGCCGTTTAAATCCATTTTTCTTATTTTTCCCCTAAGGTCCGTCGCGGCGTCCGTCAGCCCGAAGCGTATGATCTCGCAACCGACGGCTTTCCTCTCCAGCAGATGCGCCCGCGGGTCGTCGTAATTGAGCGCCGCCACCTTGGGGCGCTTCTTGTTGTCGGCCCGCGCGAGAAGATCGAAGAGGCGCGCCTTGGCCTCGAAGTAGGCTTCCGGGGTTTTGTGGAAGTCGAGATGATCCCGGGTCAGGTTCAGGAAAATCGCGGCGTCGAAATCGACGCGCTCGACGCGCTTGAGCGCCAGGGCATGGGAGGAAACCTCAAGCAGGGCGTGGGAGGCCCCCCCGTCGCGGAACGTTCGGAGCAGCCGCGTCAACGTGAGCGAGATCGGCGTCGTGTTGATCGACTTCTCGAGCCGCGCTCCGTCGAGGCGGTTCTCGATAGTTCCGGCCACGGCGGGCTTTCCCCCTGCCGCGTTGACGATCGCCTCGAGTAGGTAGGTGCTCGTCGTTTTTCCGTTCGTTCCCGTCACCCCGACGACGGTCATCTTTTCCGACGGATGATCGTAGTAGCTGTCCGCGATGCGCGCCATGGCCTCGGCGACATCCGCCGCCTGGACCCAGGTCCCCTTCATCGCCGCCGGGGGCGGGGGCGGCGCGAGCTCGCTGACGACGGCCGCCGCGCCGCTGTCCAGCGCCTGTTTGGCGTGACGGTTGCCGTCGGTTTTGCTTCCGGGCAGGGCGAAGAACAGGTCTCCGGCGCGGACCTCGCGGGAATCATGCCGGAGGCCGGAGATCGCCACGTCCACGGACCCGGCGACGCGCAGCGGCGGCGCCGCCCGCAGGAGCTCGGCGAGCGTCATCGGAAACCTCCTAACGCCTCGCCGTCGCGAGGGCGGAGTCGGAGGGGCGGTCCGGCGGCAGCCCCGCGAGCGCCAGCAGGCGGCTGCCGATGCGCGCGAAGATGGGCGCCGCGACCAGGCCGCCGTAGTAGGCGCCCCGCGGCTCGTGCAGGACGATGAGGATCGTCCAGCGCGGCGCCGAGGCGGGCAGGAAGCCCGCGAAGGAGGCGGTGTAGGCCGTGGCGGAGTACTTGCGCGTGACGGGGTCTATCTTTCGCGCGGTGCCCGTCTTGCCCGCGGCGCGATAGCCGGCGATTCCGGCGCTGCCGGCGGTGCC
>JACQJQ010000196.1 GCA_016204945.1 Elusimicrobiota bacterium | reverse complement strand
GCGGGCCCGCGCCGAGCGGGAATCTTCCGCCGCGATGGATCTCGCCGGTTCAGATAATCCTCAAGCACGGCGTCGAGAATCTCTTCGAGGCGCCCGCCCCTCCTCCCCAGAAGGCCGCGAACCCGCTCGAGCTTCTCGCGAAAAGACGGGCCGGCCCGAAACACGATTTTCAGAACGCCGGGGGATTCGAGGCGGATCGCGTCCCTCCTGGGACGAATCTCCTGAACGGAAACCCCGCCGTTTGGAGGAGCCGGCGCGGATTCGCCGGGTAAAAACGTCAACTCGTTCTGCTCGCATTGCTCCATCTTGGGAGGAATCCGCTTCGACTCGGCTTTCGCATGCGCGAGCTCGACGACCAAAGTTTCTATCTCTCTCTTGCTCTTGCCGCGAGCCCGATCAAGGAGCGATGAGGCATTATCCGAGCTCAAATGCGGAGCCAATAACGCCACCACGCCCAGGTTCAACTCCCCATCGCGCAGATACGCATAGATCTCGGCATGCTTGGCCGCGGCGCGCGCCGACTGTATGCGCCGCATCGCGGCGCCCTCTGAAAATTTTAAACGCCCGACGCAGTAGTCGAACAAATTGTGATGCCCCAGGTCGAGATGAAGCCCCCTCCTCTCGACCTCCGACAGGCACGCTAGAAAGTGAGGCAGCGCCTCGCGCTCGCGGCGGGCCAAGCCATCAAGTTCAAACACCAGTTCCTGATCAGTCAGGCCGGAGGGGCTCTTCATGCTTATCATACGATTGAGGTCCCCATTTTGTTCCCCGTTATTCACGGTTCTTCCCCGGGGATGAAGCGTGAATAACTTAGATCTCCCGCGTCCCGCTCCTCTTGCGGCCGCCATTTCCGCTAGAATAGGCGGATGAAGAGCAAGGTTCTGCCCATGAAGGACGCCGTCGCGGCCTTCGTCAAGGACGGCGACGTCGTCGTCATCGAGGGCTTCACCCACCTCATCTGCTTCGCCGCGGGCCACGAGATCATCCGCCAGGGCCGCAAGAACCTCACGCTCGCGCGCCTGACCCCGGACCTGATCTACGACCAGATGATCCAGGCCGGCGTCGCCCGGAAGCTCATCTTCTCCTGGGCGGGCAACCCCGGCGTGGGCTCCCTGCACGCCTTCCGCCGCGCGGTCGAGGCCGTCCCCCCGCGCATCGAGATCGAGGAGTACTCGCATTTCGGCATGGTCGCCCGCCTCTGCGCCGGCGCGGCGAACCTCCCCTTCTGGCCCCTGCGCGACTACGAGGGCACCGACATCCCCAAGGCCAACGCCCTCATCAAGTCCGTCGAGTGCCCCTACACCGGCGAGAGGCTCGCCGCGGTGCCGGCCCTGCGCCCCGACGTGACGATCGTCCACGCCCAGCGCGCCGACGCGGGCGGCAACACCCAGGTCTGGGGCCTCATGGGGGTGCAGAAGGAGGCCGCCTTCGCCTCCAAGCGCGTGATCGTCGTCGTCGAGGAGCTCGTGCCCGAGTCCGTCATCCGCCAGGATCCCAACCGGACCCTGATTCCCGGGCTCCAGGTGGACGCCGTCGTCGTCGAGCCCTGGGGCGCGCACCCGTCCTACGCGCAGGGCTGCTACGACCGAGACAACGACTTCTACGCGGCCTGGGACAAGATCGCCCGCGAGGAGGCCTCCTTCGAGAAGTACCTGGACGAGTACGTCCGCGGGGTCAAGGACCGCGCCGAATACATGAAGAAGCAGCCGGGCCTGGCCGAGCGCCTCAAGGCCAAGCCGCGGATCTGCTCCGGAGTCGACTACGGATACTAAGGCCGCGATCCGCCACCTCAAGGGCTCCGACCCGATCCTCGCGCGGCACATCGACAAGGTCGGCGCCTACGGGCTCGTTGCGGAAGACCAGGACACCTTCGAGTCCTTGGTGCAGTCGATCGTCTACCAGCAGCTCAACGGCAAGGCCGCCGCGACGATCCACGGCCGCGTCCTGGCCCTGTTCGGCGGCGGAAAGACGCTCACGCCCAAGCGCCTGCTCAAGACGCCCGCAGCCCGCCTGCGCGGCGCGGGCCTCTCCGCCAACAAGCTCCGCGCCATGCGCGACCTCGCGCGCAAATGCCTCGACGGAGCCGTCGCTCCGCGCCGGGAGCTCGAGGCGCTCTCCGACGCGGAGATCATCGCGCGGCTGACCCAGGTGCGCGGCGTCGGCGAGTGGACCGCGCAGATGTTCCTCATGTTCAAGCTCGGCCGCCCCGACGTCCTGCCCAGCGGCGACTACGGCGTGCGCAAGGCCTTCGGCCTCCTCTACCGCAGAAGCGGCCGCCTGCCCCCGCCCTCCGCCCTGGAGAAGCACGGGAGGATCTGGGCGCCTTACCGGAGCGTCGCCAGCTGGTATCTGTGGCGGCGGCTCGACGAGGCTCCGGCATGACGGCCCGGGCGCTCCTGGCCGCCGCGCTCCTGCTCGCCGCGGCGCCGGCCCGCGCGGAGGAGCCCGTGTCGCCCTTCGAGCGGCTGCAGCCGGCGGCCGAGCCCTGGGAGCGCATCCTCGCCTGCGCCGAGCTCGCCAAGCCCGAGCACCGCGGACCGCGGGCCTACGAGACCCTCGTCGCGCTGATGCGCGAGGATCTCTCCGAGCGCGTGCGCCTGGCGGCCGCCGTCTCCCTCCTCACCTTTCCCGGCGGCCGGACGCTCGGCCAGGTCGACGCGTTCCTGAAGGCCGAAACGGGCGTGGCGGTGCGCCGCGAGCTGCTCATCGCGCTCTCCACGGAGCCCGCGCACCTTGACAACCCCGACGCCACCCGCCTCATCGCCTCCGCGCTCGCCGAGGACGCGAGCGTCGAGGTCCGCCTCGGCGCGCTCGAGGCCTTGGGCGCGCGCGCCGACCCCTTGGCGCTGGGCGCGATCCGGCGCGCGTCCGAGAAGGACGAGAACGAGGATGTGCGCGACGCCGCCCGCCGCCTGCTGCGCGTCCTCGCCAAGCCGCCCAAGTCCCGCAAAAAGAGGGCCCCCCCCTCGCCCGACTCCGTTTTCGGCAAGGACGCGTGTCCGCGCCCCTGGGGCTGGTGCCACTGCTCCGGCGCCGTCAAGCTCAAGCCGAAGTGCCTGTCGCGCGCCGAATGCCGCAGCCGCGAGATCGAGATGGCCAAAAGCGGTCTCGACTGCCGATGGGACGGCCACAGCCAGGACTAAAAGCGCTAAAATGACGCCATGATCGACGCCGCGCAGACCGCGACCGACTACACGCGCAACGAGCTCATGTGCGCGCTCGCCGCGCGCGAGATCGGCGACGGCGACGTCGTCTTCGTGGGCATCGGCCTGCCCAACCTGGCCTGCAACCTCGCGCGCGCCACGCACGCGCCCAACATGACCTTGATCTACGAGTCGGGCGCCGTCGGCGCCGTCCCCGACCGCGTGCCGCCTTCGATCGGCGATCCCGCCCTGGTCACCGGCTCCCTGATGGTCGCTCCGATGGCCGACGTCTTCCAGTCCTTCCTGCAGAACGGGAAGATCCAGATCGGATTCCTCGGGGGCGCGCAGGTCGACAAGCGCGGAAACATCAACACGACGGCCGTGGGCCCCTACGGCGCGCCCAAGGTGCGGCTGCCCGGCTCCGGGGGCGCCTGCGAGATCGCCCAGCACGCCCGGCGCGTGCTCATCGTGGCCAAGCTCGACAAGCGCGCGTTCCCCGAGAAGGTGGACTTCGTCACCTCCAACGGCGGGCGCGTCAAGAAGATCATCACCAACATGTGCGTCCTGGAGCCCGACGACACCGGCGAGATGACTTTGACGGCGCTTTACCCCGGCGTGACCTTCGAGCAGGTGCAGGACAACGTCGGCTGGGCCCTCAAGAAAGCCCCGCGCCTGTCCGAAGTCGCTCCGCCGTCTCGAAAAGAGATCGACTTGCTGCGGACCAAGCTCGACCCCAAGAGGCTCCACACCAAATGAGCATTCCCGCCCTTCCTCTCTCATCCCTGCGCGTGCCCCCCGAGTGGCGGCGCGCGGCCGAGCGCGGCCGCGTCGCCCTCTATCTTTCCTCCTGGCTGACCTTGCCGACCGCCGCCTGGCTCGTCGCCGCCGACGAGCTCAAGCTGCTCGCGGCCGGCTTCGTCGGCGCGGCCCTGATGCCGCTCGTGCTCCAGCTCGTCCTCTTTCCCGGGCACCTGCTCGCGCG
>JACQJQ010000195.1 GCA_016204945.1 Elusimicrobiota bacterium | reverse complement strand
GGGAAGGTGTCGCCGGCCGGAGAGGCGTTGGCGATGTTGCCTCCGATCGTGCCGCGGTTCTGGATCTGCGCGGCGCCCACGGTCGCGCACGCGGCCGCGAGGAGGGGAAAATGCTTTCTGACGGCGGGATGCGCCTGGATCTGCGCGTGCGTGACCAGGCTGCCCAGGTCGGCGCCGTCGCCGACGACCCGTATTCCGCGCCATTGCGCGACTTTCGACAGGTCGAGCACGGCGCGGCCGTTGAGCAGGCCCAGGTTCCAGGAGACCATGAGGTCGGTGCCGCCGGCGAGCGGGAGCGCGCTCGGGGCCTTGGCGTAGGCCTTCACGGCCTCGGCGGCCGAGCGCGGCGACAGCACGGTCATGGAGCGCGCGTCGCCCCTCATTTCCGCCTCCCCTTGGCCGCGGCGATCACGGACTTCACGATGTCCTGGTAGCCGGTGCAGCGGCACAGGTTGCCGGAGATCGCCGCGCGCACCGAGCGGTCGTCGGCCTTGCCGCCTGACTTGAGATGCGCGTGCGCGGTCATCAGCATGCCCGGCGTGCAGATGCCGCATTGCGCGCCGCCGCAGGCGAGGAACCCGGCCTGCAGACGCGAGAGCTTCTCGGGCGCGCCCAGGGACTCGACCGTCTCGACCGCGCGCCCCTCGACCTGGCAGATCGCGATGAGGCAGGAGTTGACCGGCTCGTCGTCGAGCAGGACGGTGCAGGCCCCGCACTCGCCCTCCCCGCAGCCTTCCTTCGTGCCGGTGAGCTTGAAGTCCTCGCGCAGCGCGTCGATGAGGCGCTTGAAAGGCGCGCCGTCGAACGATCTCTTCCTGCCGTTGACGGTGAGCATGATCATTTCAGGGCCTCGGCGATGCGTTCCGGCGTGTGAGGCAAGGTCGGGATCAGCCGGCCGGTCGCGTGCAGGACCGCGGCCGCGACGGCCGGGCCGGGGACGTCCATCGGCAGCTCGCCCACGCCCTTGGCGCCGAACGGCCCGCGCGAGTAGGGCTTTTCGACGAGGATCACGTCGAACGGCGGGGCGTCGAGGCTCGTGGGGATCACGTAGTTCGTGAGCTGGGAGTTGACCATGACGCCGTCCTTGAAGATCGGCTCTTCCAGGAGCGCCCAACCGAGGCCCTGCGTCGAGCCGCCGATGATCTGGCCCTCGGCGAGCAGGGGGTTGATCGCCTTGCCGATGTCCTGGGCGGTCGTGACCCGGCGCACGCGCGTCTCGTAGGTGAGCTTGTCGATTTCGAGGTCCACGGTGATCGCCGCGTAGGAGTAGACGCCGTAGGCGTCGCCGCGGTAGGCCGCGTCGTCCCAGGCCACCTCCGGCGGCTTTTCATACTGGACTTCGAAGCGGCGGGCGGGCGCGCCCGCGCAGAGCGCGGCGGCGGCTTTCTTGAGGTCGGCCGCGGTTTTCGGCACGCGCCCGTACTCGGTCTGGAACGCCCGCTTGAGCTCTCTCGCCGCCCGGCTCACGAGCCCGCCGACGACCATGCACGTGCGCGAGGCGACGGTGGGGCCCGAGTCGGGGACCTTGTGCGTGTCCGGCGTCTCGACGGAAAACCAGGCCGCGGGCGCGCCCAGCGCGTCGGCCGCGACCTGGGCGAACATCGTGTTCGTGCCCTGGCCGATCTCGGTGGAGGCCGCCAGGACGATCAATTCCCCGTTGCGGGTCAAGGCCACGCCCGCGCGGGACGCGAGGTAGACCTC
The DNA here is from genome assembly GCA_016204945.1 of Elusimicrobiota bacterium. Classification (GTDB taxonomy): domain Bacteria; phylum Elusimicrobiota; class Elusimicrobia; order UBA1565; family UBA9628; genus GWA2-66-18. The sequence goes on along the minus strand of JACQJQ010000195.1, from coordinate 5,268 downwards.
GCCCGAACCGGTGAAGCCGGCGCCGTGGTGGCAAACGGCCAAGCCGATGCCTCTCCAGCTCGGGTTCGCCTTGTTCTTGTTCCAGCGGTCGTATTCCCTGCGCTTGGAGGCGTATTTCGAGCGCTTGACCGTCTTTTCGAGGCATTCCGAGGCGCCGACGGACTCCAAAAGACGCTGTCCCGTCGCCGTGGTCGAGCCGAGCTTGAAGATATTCCGCCGGCGCAGCGTCAGCGAATCGATTCCCAGAGCGGCGGCGATTTTTTCCCAATGGAGCTCGACGGCGAACAGCGTCTGCGGCGCGCCGAAGCCGCGGAAGGCGCCGTTGGGCGGAGTATGCGTCATGACGACCTTCGAGCGCACGCGCACGTTCGGGCACTCGTAGGCGCCGGCCGCATGCAGAGTGCCGCGCGAGAGCACGACGGCCGAGAGCGTCGCGTACGCGCCTCCGTCCATGACGACCTCGATGTCCTGCGCGACCAGCCTGCCGTCCTTGGTCAGTCCCGTGCGGTGGCGCACGATGGAGGGGTGGCGCTTGGTCGTCGCGGCCATGTCCTCGTGGCGGTCGTAGACGATCTTGACCGGGCGGCCCGCCTTGAGCGCGAGCAGGGCCGCGTGGCCGGCGATCATCGAGGGGTATTCCTCCTTGCCGCCGAAGCCGCCCCCCGTGACGGTCTGGACGACGCGGATCCCGCTCTCGTCCCGGTTGAAGATATGCTTCAGCGCCTTGAGCACGTAGTAGGGGCACTGGAGGGAGCCGGTCACGATCAGGACGCCGTTCTCCTCGTAGGCCGCGACCGCGTTGTTCTCGATGTAGGCCTGCTCCTGCGAGGGGGTGCGGTACTCGCCCTCGACGACGACGTCGGCGGCCGCGAAGCCGGCGTCGAGGTCTCCGCGCTGGATCAAGAACGACTTGAACGTCTTGTCCGAGCGTTCCATGTCGAAAACGGGGGGAAGGGGCTCGTACTCGATCTTGACGCGCTTGGCGGCCTCGTAGGCCGTCGCGCGGTCCGCGTGCGCGACGAGGACGACGGCCTCCTCGCGGTGGCGCACGATCCCGTCGGCGAGCAGCGGCTGGTCGGGCTCGATCAAGGCGACGACGTTCTTGCCGGGGATATCCTGGGCCGTGACGACGACGCACTCGTCCCAAGGAAAGCCGGGCTCGAAGCCGATCGACTTGATCCGGCCGTGCGGCACGGAGGAGCGGACCGTCGCGCCGTGCCAGCAGCCGGGGATGTCGAGGTCGTCGAGGTACAGCGCGCGCCCGGTCAGCTTCGCGGGCCCGTCCCGCCGCGGCTCATTCTTCCCGACGCTCATGAATCCATATTAGCAAACGGGTCAACGGTGTCAGGCCTACTTCGTTCCGGAAATGTCGGACATGTGGTCGAAGTAGGCCATCAGTTCATTCAGCTCGGCGGGGCCGAGGTCTTCGAAGTCGGGCATCTTGGTGCGGCGGTAGGAGGAGGCCTTGCGGATGAAGGGCTTGAGAAAGCGTTTGTCCTGGTAGCGGGTGATGCCGCGGGGCGCGTTCAGGTCGGGGCCGACCGTGCCTCCGTCGCCGTTCATGGAGTGGCAGGAGAGGCATGAGCGTTTGAAGGTCGTCCAGCCGCGACCGGCGGCCGAGTCGGGCGCGGCGCCGTGCGGGAGCGCCCGCGGGTATTCGTCCTCCAGGACGGCCATCTTCACCCTGGCGAGCTGCCAGGGCCAGGGGAAGCCCTTTTCTTTGGTCTGTTCGGGGCCGGTCCATACGAGGTAGAAAGGCCCGGGAAGGGCGCCTTGGGGCATCGGCCGCCAATCGGGCGCGTCCGCGTCGGCAAAGGCGAGCATGCCGCCGTCGTTCATGAGCACGGAGACCTTGACGTGCGAGCGGTAGCCGTCGAGGGCGTCGAAGAACACCTCGCTGAGCGCGTTCTCGCTCCACGCCCCGCCATACGCGGCCGTCAGAAGGTCCTTGAGCGCAACGGCCTTGTAGCGCTTGAGGCTTTTGTAGAACGGGTCCCGCACCTCGACGGTCCGCGCGCCCGGCCGCTTGGCCAGGTCCTCGGCGGTCAGGCGCAGGGCCTCCTTGCCGCCCGAGATGAAGACCAAAGCCGGGGAGGAGTCGCCGGCGCGCAGCGGCGCGGCAAGAAGAAGAGCGAGGAAGATGGTCATGAACGGATTCTCCGAAATATGCCGAGTCGGAGCAAATACGCGCGCTAACGTTTCAGCGACACGACGGGAAAGAACAAGCCTTTGCGCTCGCGCGTCCACCAGGAGCCGTCCGCGCGCCGCCGCTCGGGCGGAGCGAACGCGGTCGCGTAGAGGACGGCGCGCGCGTACAGCGGCTTGCTTGCGCCGAGCGGATGCGGTCCGAGCAGGCTCGCCGTCGCGGGGCCGCCCTCGAGCACGCGGAACATCAGGTTTCCGAACCAGGGGCTGTGTTTCGGCTCGCCCAGCGCCGCGAACCACATCTGCCAGTCGAGACGCGGCATGTGGGGCGCGACCACGGGCGGGGCGCGGCGCGGGTCTCCCGGCTTATAGAGGAAAGGCCATTCCCGCCAGTCGCGGCCGTCGGCCGAGACCTCGATGGCGATCTCGTCGCGCGCGCGCGTCATGACGGCGAACAGGCCGTAGCGGTTGAACGAGCGCAGGGGCGAGACGGCGGCGATCAAGGCCCGGGCCGGGGCCGGGGGGGCGACGCCGAGGATCGCGAGCGTCCATAGGAGGCCGATCGTCAGGGAGAGCGCCGCGACGGCTCCGACGCCCCAAGCCCTGGCCCTCGGGGCGGCGACCGCGGCGGGCGCCGTTTCGCCGCGGCGGAAAAAACGATCGTCCAGGCATGAAAGGCAAAGCACGGCGGTCAGCATGTTGAAGATCCCGTAGTTTCCGGAAGCCGCGATCAGGATCATCAGAATCGCGATCATGATCGCGCCCGCGGCGCGGGCGCGGCGCGGCGACAGCAGGAGGATCGGAGCGCCGAGCTCTATCGCGAACATGATCAGACAGGACAATTTGTGAACCCACGCCGGCAGCTGGTGCGCCCACCACGCGGCCGGCGCGGGCAGAGGCTGCGTCCAGTAGTGGTAGGTCAGGGCCGTAAGATCGCGCCAGGCCGCGTCTCCGGAGACCAGCTTCACGAGGCCCGACTGCAGCATGAGCTTGACGAGGAGCAGGCGCAGCAGCCACAACGCCCCGCGCGAGGGCGCGGACGCGCTCCTCGCCGTCCAGGTCCAAGGGGCGAGAAGACAGGCGAGAAGGCCCGTTTCCAAGAGCAGGGCGTCCCATTGGAAGTTCATGAAGTCCGAGCCGATCGCGGACAGGGACAGGTACAGCGCCCAGCAGAGCAGGGCGCAGGGGCCGGCGGCGGCGCCGAGGATGAGGCCGAGCGAGGCCAGGGCGCCGAGCCAGCAGTAGGACAGCAGCGCGGCGTCGGAGACCGAGAGCCAGGCGGCCGTCGGCAGCAGCCAGAAGCGTTCGGCCCCGAGCTGGGCCTTGGCGGAGGCGAGCAGGGCGGCGGCCGGCATGATCCCGTCCGCGCCGACGAGGCCGCGCACCTGCGCGGCGAGGGACGCGAAGGCGAGCAGATAGCAGAGCCCGACGCCGGCCAGGACCAGGCGGGTCGTGAGGAAAATCGGCGCGGGCGCGGTCGTTTCGCCCCACAGGAGCCGGGTCAGCCGCGAGAAGAACGGGCGGCGCTCGGCGACGAAGCGGTAGGCCGCCTCCAGAACGGGGGCCGCTCCCGGCGCGGCGTACAAACGGGGCAGCCCGGACAGGCCCGGAGCGTAGGCGAGGCAGCGCAGGACGGCCTCCGCGCCGCGGCTCGTTCGCGCGGCCTCGAAGAGATGAACCTCCCGGGCGAAATCCTCGCGCGGGATTTGGGGGCGGCGCGCGGCGGCGGTCTGGTAGGGCGCGTACTCGACCGCATCCCCGGTGGCGCCGCGCCAGCGTTCGATCCAGAGCCGGCAGAAGCCGCAGTCGCCGTCGAAAACGAGAACGGGGCGGTCCTTCATGCGCCCATTATAGCAGGACCCTCAGCGGGGGCGGCGGCGCCGGCGCCAATAAGGGCGCCCCGGCTGTCCGGGCGTCGGGCGCGACGGGCCGCGGGCGGGAGGCGGGCCGGCGTGATGCCGGCCGTGCGCCGCGGCGTGGGCCTGGCGGTAGTCGAAGCCCTCGAGAGAGCGGCGCTCGATGCTTTTGCCGAGCTTGCGCTCGATCGTGCGGATCATGCCGTCGTCCTGCGCGGTGACGAAAGTGTAGGCGTCGCCGGTCCTCGCGGCCCGGCCGGTGCGGCCGATGCGGTGGACGTAGGCCTCGGGCGTGTCGGTGACGTCGTAGTTGATGACGTGGGAGATCTGCGAAACGTCGATGCCGCGCGCGGCGATGTCGGTCGCCACGAGGACGTGCACTTTCCCCGCGCGAAACGCGTCGAGTGCCTGCTTGCGCCTGTTCTGGGACAGGTTGCCCTGCAAGGACGTCGAGGAGTGGCCGGCCTCCTTGACCTTGTCGGCGATGCGCTTGGCGCGGTGCTTCGTGCGCGTGAAGACGAGCACGGACTCGCTGTCGATCTTCTTGAGCAGCGCCAGCAGCAGCGGCGTCTTGAGGTGCTCGGCGACCGGGTACAGCGCGTGCGTGACGGTGGTGAGCGCCGCCTCATGGTCGACCTGGATCGTGACGGGATCGTTCAGGCATTCGTGCGCGAGGCCGCGCAGCGCGTCGGGCATCGTGGCCGAGAACAGGAGCGTCTGGCGCATCTTAGGTAATCGGGCGAGAATCGCCCGAATCGAGGGGAGAAAGCCCATGTCGAACATCTGGTCGGCCTCGTCGAGGACCAGGACCTCGACGCCCTTGGGATCGAAATGCCCCTGCCGCATGTGGTCGATGAGGCGTCCGGGGCAAGCCACGACGATCTCGCAGCGCCCGTGCAGGGCCTGGATCTGCTGATGCATGCTCACGCCGCCGTAGACCGTGGCGGCGCGCAGGCCGGTGCCGCGGCCGAGCTCGGAGAAGCTTTCCCGGATCTGCTCGGCGAGCTCGCGGGTGGGCGCCACCACGAGGGCGCGGACGAGCCCGCGCGGGCCCGCGCTCAGGCGGTGGAGAATGGGCAGCGCGAACGCGGCCGTCTTTCCGGTGCCCGTCTGGGCGAGACCCAGAACGTCGCGGCCCTCGAGGACTTTCGGGATCGCCCGCGTCTGGATCGGCGTGGGGGCCGCGTAGCCGCGCGCCTTGAGGGCGGCGGCGACGGCGGGATGCAGGCCGAAGGCTTCGAAACTCATGAGTTGGGCGGGAGGGAGG
>JACQJQ010000207.1 GCA_016204945.1 Elusimicrobiota bacterium | reverse complement strand
GGCGCGGATCATCCAGGCGGCGCCCGGCTCGAACTCGTCGTCCGCGTTCGGGCGGATGCGCGCCGACGCGGAGACCTCGTGGACCCGGCGCCGCGCCTCCTCGGACGTCCCCGTTGCGCCCGGAGCCACGGTGTTCGCCTTGACCTGCGATTCGAAGGAATAGCGCACGCGGGGGGCCCAGCCCTCCTCCGCGCCCAACGAGGTCCAGGCCCGCTCGCGGCGGTAGAAGAAAGAGCGACCCTCATCCGGGATTTCCCGCCGTGTCGCCTCGTCGAACTCGGCGCCCAGGCGCAGCTCCCAGGCGCCGGCCGGGGCGCGCAGGAGAAATTCGTCGGTCCAGGGCTTGAGCGAGTAGCGCTGGGTGGTGCTGCCGCGCCCGTTGAAGTTGAAGTCGACGGCCGCGCGCCGCGCGCGCGCCTCCCAGCCGCCGCGCCGCAGGCGCAGGCCGAAACCGATGTCCGCGTCCTCCTTGCGGTAGGCCGGCTCGCCGAAAAGCTCGGCCGACCAGCCGCCCCCCAGGTCCTGCTCCAGCTCCAGCCAGTGGTGCGACTCCTGGCGGTCCTTGTCGGAAAGCTCGGCGAAGCGAAAGCGAAACTCGAGCCCCGGGGTCAGCCGCCTCGTGAAGAGCAGGTTTTGGTCCAGGTACAGGTCGCAGCAATCGAGGCTGGCTCCGTTGACCCGGAAACCGCCGTAGGACGCCGCCCAGGCGTCGTCCCAGGCGCGCGGCGGCGCGAAGCTGCGCAAGTCGAGAAAGTACTCGGAGTCGAAGAGCGGCTCCGTGTCCACACGGTCCATGACCGAACGGACGAAGGCCGCGCGCCCGGGGGCGGCGAGGAAGAGGAACGCGGCGGCCGCCGGAAGAAGCCTCATTTGATCGGATGAAAGAATTTCTCGAGCGCGTCGAGGCCCTCGAGCTTCCGGCAGGACGGCAGCGACCGCAGAAACGTCTTGCCGTAGCCCTTTTTGAGCACGCGCGAGTCGAGGCAGACCACCGCGCCCCGGTCGGTCGAGCTCCGGATCAGCCGCCCGAAGCCCTGCCGGAACTTCATGACGGCGCGCGGCAGGGACCAGTCCTTGAAGTACTCGCGCCCGTTCTCCTCAAGCCAGCGCCGGCGCGCCTCCTCCAGCGCGGAAGAGACGTTGGGAAACGGAAGCTTGACCATCACGACGCAGGACAGGGCGTCCCCGGGCACGTCGATCCCCTGCCAGAACGTGTCGACGCCGAGGAGCACGGCGTCCCCGGCGGCCTCGAACTCGCGCACGAGCGCGTCATGACCCGACGCGCCCTGCGCCCAGACCGGACGATCCGGCAGCTTCTTGCGCAGCAGGCCGTGCACTTTCCGCAAAAGCTTCCAGCTCGAAAACAAGAGGAAGACCCCTCCGGGAACGCGCGCGACGATATCCGCGCACGCGGCCGTCACGGCCGCGGCGTGGGCCTCCTCGTCCTTCGGGTCCGGAATGCCCTCCATCGCCCAGAGGCGGCCTGCGCGGAGTAGTCGTAGGGCGAATCGAGGACGAGCTCGCGCGCCTCGGGCAGACCGACGCGCGATTTAAAATCCTTGAGGCCGTCGCCGGTGGCCAAGGTCGCGGACGTCAATATCGAGGGTATGCCGCGGGAGAACAGCCCCTCGGCCAGGCGCCTGCCGACGTCCAGGGGGGCGGAGCGCAGCTCCGGGCCGGCGCGCGGCCACGCCACCCAGCGCGCGGTCGCCGACGCCTCGGGCTTGAGCACGGCCATGAGGTCCTGCCCGTACTGGGACAGGCGCGCGTGGAGCAGCCGCATCTCGGGCTCCTCGGGACGCCCCTCGGCCGCCGCCGCGGCCTCGGCCAGGGCCTTATCGAGCGCCGCCAGGGCTGGGGGCGGCGCATCGGGCGCGCTCTCCAGCAGCCTGCCTTGGTTTTCCTCATCGGGCTCCGTCAGGCCGTTGTCCCTGGCGAGGCCCTCGATGAATCCGCCCACGGCCGCGGCCATCTCGTCGGCGAGGGCGGCGAGCGCCTCGCCGGCATGCGCCTTGGCCGCCGCGCGGACCTCCTCGGCCAGCGACAGCGCTCGGCCCGCTCCCGCCGACACGCCGTAGCGCGAGACCGCGGCGTCCTCCAGATTGTGCGCCTCATCGAGGATCATCGCGTCCGCCGGCGGCAGGCGCGCGCCGGAGAGAAGCAGGGCGTGGTTGACCACGAGGATGTGCGCGCGGTCGGCGCGCTCCCGGTCGCGGCGCCACAAGCATCGCTCCCAATACGGGCCGCCCGGCCCCATGCACAGGTCGGTGTCGCGCGCCAGACGATCCCACAGATTCTGCGGCACGAGCTCCGGCAGCGCCGAGCGGTGGCCCGACTGCGCGCGCCGCGTCCACTCCTCCAGCCTGCCCAGCATGTCCGCGCCCGCGTCCGAGACCGCGTCGGGGCGGGCGCGCAGCCGCGCCAAGCGCTGGACGCAAAGATAATTATCGGCGCCCATCAGCATCGCGTAGCGCAGGGGAAGGCCCAGCGCCTCCATCGCGCGCGCCGCGGTCGGAAGCTCATGATTGAGAAGCTGTTCCTGGAGCGCCCGCGTATGGGTCGAGACGATCACGCGGCGCTCCCCAGCCGCGGCCCATAAAGCCGCGGGCAGGAGGTAGGCGAGGCTTTTGCCGACGCCGGTGCCGGCCTCGACGACGAGGTCGCTCCCGTTTTCCAGGGAGCGCCAAACCGCCCCGGCCATGGCCTCCTGAGGGGGACGAGGCTCCCAACCCGGGCGCGCGCGCGCCAACGCGCCCTCCGGGCCGAACAGCGCGGCGAGATCCATGGCGACTTTGTAGCATTTCGCCCGGTTCCCGTCTAAATGCTAGACTGGCCTCGATGGAGATTGCCTCCACCGCCGCCTCGATCGAGCGCCTTTGGAAGACCGCGCGCTATCTGCCGCAGACCGTGCGGCTGCTCGGCACGCGCTACCGGACGCTTTTCCTGGCCCATGCCCAGCGCTGCCGCCCGCGGGGGGAGGCCGGCGTCGTGGCCGACGCCCTGGCGTTCGCCGATTACCTCGCCAAGCAGGAGCGCGTGGGCCTGCTGGCGCCCGAACGCGACGCGCTGCGCCGCGACGCGCGGGCCCTGCGGCGCCGCTTCCGCCTGCGCCGCGTCGGCGACGAGATCGAGGCGATCGAGAAATGGAAAATCCTGCAGTGGATCGGACTGTGAACCCCGCCGCCCATCACGCCGCCTCCGATTCCGGCTACCGCGCCGAGCCCCTTCTCGATTTCGTGACCCGGACGATCGCGCGCGAGGACGACGTCCTGCGCGACATCCGGGAATCCACCCCGTCGAAAGGCCTGCCGCCCATCAGCGTCGGCCCCGATGAGGGGCGCCTGCTTCACTTCCTCGCGTCGGCTTGCGGCGCGCGCACGATCGTCGAGATCGGCACGCTCGCCGGCTACTCGGCGTGCTGGCTTGCCCGCGCTCTCCCGGAGGGGGGGATGCTGCACACGATCGAGTACGACCCGAAGCACGCCCAGGTCGCCGAGAAAAACATCGCGCGCGCGGGCTTGACGGCGAAAACGACCCTTCACGTCGGCGCCGGGATGGACGTGCTGCCCCGCCTATCCGCCTTGGGGCCTTTCGACCTGGCGTTCATCGACGCCGACAAGGCCGGGTACGAGGGCTACGCTCGCTGGGCGGCCGAGAACGTGCGCTCCGGCGGCTTGGTGATCTGCGACAACGCCTATCTTTTTGGCAATCTCCACCGCGACGACCTGCCGTCCGATCATGACGATGCCCCCAAGGTCGCGCCCATGCGCGCCGCGCTGAAGCTGCTCGCCGACGAGGCCCTGTTCTCCTCCTGCGCCATGATCCCGACCGGCGAGGGCATGGCCGTCGCCGTCCGGCGCTGAAATGCCGGTCGCCGCGCGCGGGAGTTCGGCGCAGGCTCGCGGCATCGAGAAGCCCGTCGACGCCGGCCTCGACTCGGGCTGGCGCGTGATCCTCTTCAACTGCGACTGCCACACCTTCGAGCAGGTGGAGGGCGCGCTGATCAAGGCCGTTCGCTGCAGCCTGGCGCAGGCGCGCGCCTTCTCCTGGGAGGTCCACTCGAAGGGCTCCGCCGTGGTCTACCGCGGAGCGCGCGAGCGCTGCGAGGCCGTCGCCGACGTCCTCGGCCGCGTCGGCCTCCAGGTCAAGGTCTCTCGATGAGAAGCGCCGAACCCATAAGGGCGATTTGCTAGATTACCGGGAATGAAGGCGAACGAGGCGTTGTTTAAGCTGCCGCAGCGAACTTTGGGGAAGACGGGACTGGCGGTCTCCGAGATCGGTTTCGGTGGCTGGGGCATCGGCAAGTCCATGTGGGGCCCCACGGACGACCACGAGTCCATGGCCGCCCTGCACGCCGCCCTCGACGCGGGCATCAACTACTTCGACACGGCCTACGCCTACGGGCACGGCCACTCCGAACGCCTGATCGCGCGCCTGTTCAAGGAAGCCGGCCGCCGCGCCGTCGTCTCGACGAAGGTGCCGCCCAAGAACATGGAGTGGCCCGGCCATCCGCGCGCGAAGCTGGCGCTCGTGTTCCCGCCGGACTGGGTGCGCCTCAGCGTCGAGCGCTCCCTCAGGAACCTCGCGCTCGACGCCCTCGATCTCTACCAGTTCCACGTGTGGCACGATTCCTGGCTCAAGGACCCGCTTTGGCCGGCGCTCGCGGCCGAGATGGCCCGCCTCAAAACGGAGGGCAAGGTCCGCAACTGGGGGGTCTCGATCAACAACGACGACCCCGAGTCCGCCGTCGCGCTCGTGAAGACCGGCCTCGTCGGCGTCGTGCAGGTCCTGTTCAACATGTTCGATCAGCGCGCGGCGGACGTCCTCATGCCCTTGTGCCGCTCGGCGGACGTCGGGGTGATCGTGCGCTGCCCGTTCGACGAGGGCGGCCTGACCGGAACCTTGACGCCGGACACCCGCTTCGCGCCCGAGGACTTCCGCTCCCACTACTTCGGGGGAGAACGCCTGCCGGAAACGTGCCGGCGAGCCGACCAACTCGCGCGCGCGGTCATCGGGCCCAAGGCGGAGACGCTCGCGGCGGCCGCGCTCAAGTACGGGCTGAGCTTCGACGCGGTCTCGACCGTCATCCCGGGCATGCGCCGCGTGTCGCACGTGACCTTCAACGCGCGCGCCTGCGACGGGAATTACTTCGGCGCGGCCGAGCTCGCGGAGGTCGCCAAGCACCGCTGGGTCCGGGACTTTTATCTGTAACACGCCCCCGATACCCTTTCGGTATTGAAGACTTCCCGTCTGATCGCAACGGCCGCGGCGGCTCTCGCCCTGTTCGCGCCGCCTCTGCGGGCCGCGGACGACGGCGCCGCGCGGCGTTCGGCGAGCGAGGCCGAGGCGTTTTACCGGCGCGGGGAGTTCAAGGAGGCGATGCGCTCGATCAGCGCGGCGCTCGCCGCGGATGACGGAAACGGGGTCGCCTACGAGCTGCGGGCGCGCCTGTGGCACGCGGCCGGCGACCTGGCCCGACAGCGGGCGGACGCCGAGCGCGCGCTCGAACTGCTCGGTTCCGGCGCCCTCTCGGAGGATGAGCTCGTCGCGCAGGGCGGGGCGCATCTTCTTCTCGGCCAACCTGAGCCCGCGCTCGAAAGCTTCAACGCCGCGCTGAAAGCCGGCGGGGACGGCTCCGCCGCGCTGTACGCCCGCTCCCGGGTGTGGCGCGCGATGGGGAATGCGCCGAAGGCGATCGCGGACGTCGACGCCGCGCTCGCGCGCGCGCCGAAAACGCCGCTGTGGCTGTACGCGCGCGCCCTCTCCCGCTACGACATGGACGACGACGCGCGGGCCGTGGCCGATCTGACCGAGGCCCTGCGGGCCAATAAAAATTTCACGCTCGCCTTCGCGCTCGTCGGCTCGGCCCTGGCGCGGCAGGGCGACCTCCAGCGCGCGGCGAAGGCGTACGGCCGCGCGCTCGCGCTCGATCCCGAATGCGCGTACGCCCGCCTGGGCCTGGCCGCGCTCAAACTGCGCCAGGGCGACGAGCCCGGAGCCCTGAAGGATTTCGAAGCCGCCGTCCGCGCCGACGCCCAGGACTACGCGCCCCACTACAACCGCGGCGAGCTGCACTGGCGCCTCGGCCGCCGCGAGCAGGCCCTCGCCGACTTCGACAGCGCGATGACCTCGCCGAAGCTGACGCCGGAAGCCGCGATTTCGATCGGCGACCGCTACCTGTCCGTTCAGCTCTGGAAGGACGCCGCCGCGGCCTACGAGCGGGCGCGCGAACTCGGTTCCGGCGTGCCGGCTCTGCTCCGCCTCGCCCGCGCGCGCGCCTCCAACAACGACCTCAAGCCCGCCCTCGCCGATCTGCGCGCCGCCCTCGAGATCGAGCCCGAGAACGCGTCGGCCCTCTCGCAACGCGGCGCCCTGCTCGCGCGCCTGGGCCGGGATCAAGAGGCGAAACTGGATCTCGACCGCGCCGTCGAGCTCGCGCCCGCCGATCCCGCCGTTCTGACCGCGCGCGCGGACTTCCACGCCCTCGCGGATAAGCCGGCCTTGGCGCTCCAGGATTTCACCGCGGCGATCGCCGCCGATCCGCGATACGCGCAGGCCTACAACGGGCGCGGCGCCCTGTACGCCAACGCGCTCATGGAGCCCGAGCAGGCGCTTGGAGACGTCATAAAGGCCGTCGAACTCGCTCCGCTCGAATCCGCCCACCATTATAATTTAGGCTCCCTGCACCTGAGCGGCCGCCGCTACCTCAAGGCGATAGGCTCCTTCAACACGGCGCTAGCGCTCAAGGGCCCGGCGGCCCGCATCCTCGAGCGGCGCGCCGACGCCAAGTTCCAGCTCGGTGACCACGCGGGCGCCATGAGCGACGTCGCGGAAGCGCTTCGCAAGGCCCCGAACGACGCCTCGGTCTACGACGCGCTCGGCTTCATCCGCCTGCGCGCGGGCGATCACGAGCAGGCCGTGCGCGACCTGAGCCAGGCCCTCCAGCTCGACGAGCGGCTCGCGCCCGCGTACCTGCACCGCGGCCTCGCCTACGGCGCGCTCAACGATCTCGCGGCGGCGAAGGCGGATTTTAAAAAGGCGCTCGACCTCGATCCCGGCTCGAAGGAGGCCTGGAGCGCGCTCGGACAAGCCCTGCGTCTCTCCGGAAACGCGCGCGGCGCGCTGAAAGCCTGCGAGCGCGCCGTCGAGCTCGGCCCGAAGCATGGCCCCGCCTACCTTCAGCGCGCGCTCGCGCGCCTCGCCCTGAAGCGGCATCAACTCGCGGTCGAGGACATCGACGCCGCCTGGGCCCTCGGCGCGCGGCGCGCCGAGGGCCTGCTCGCCAAGTCCATCGCCCTCGCCGCCATGCGCAACTACCAGGAGGCCCACCGCGCCTATCTGCGGGCCGTCGGCCTGGACCCCTACGTCCGCAGCCCGTTCATCGGCTTCTCGGCGGGGCATCCCGAGGGCGGCGATTTCACGTCCGCGATCGCCGGGCTGGAGGAGACCCTGCGGGCGGACGGCGGCGATCCGTACGCCTACATCCTGCGGGGCGACTCGTTCCACAACTCCGAGCAGTTCGATAAGGCCGTTCTCGAGTACACGAAGGCCCTGGAAATCGACGGCTCCGCCGTCGACGCCTACGCGGGCCGCGCGATGGCGCTCGCCGCGCAGGACTCGCTCGAGGCCGCCCAGCAGGATTTGACGCGCGCCCTCGAGCGCGCGCCGGGCGACGCGAACGCGCGCGTTCAGCTCGCGATCGTCCTGACGATGCGCCGCAGCCATCAGGCCGCCCTGGGCGAGCTCGACAAAGCCCTCCAGGCCTCCCCGGAGCATCCCGAGGCGCTCCTGCGGGCCGGCAACGCCCGCTATTTCCTCAAGGATTACGCGAAGGCGCTCGAGTGCTACGCGCTCGCGTCGAAAGCGGATCCGCTCGACTCCAACGCCCTCAACGGCGTCGGCCTCGCCAGCCTCGCGCTCAAGCGCGAAGACGACGCGCTGGAAAGCTTCTCGCGCGCGATCGCCCTGAATCCGCTCGTCGACCGCTATTACCGCAACCGCGCCTCGGCGTGGACCGCCTCCGGAAAGTTCGGCAACGCCGCGGCGGACTTCAAGACCGCGAGCTCGGTCAACGCCGACCCGTCCGCCGCCGGCGAATACAAGCGCCTCATCGAGGAGTCGCAGGCGCGGTCGATCAAGGCCAAGTCGCCCTAACAGGCTCCGGGCGGTGACGGATTTTAAGCGCAGCGGCGCCGTGAAGCGCAGCGGCGCCCTTTGTT
>JACQJQ010000194.1 GCA_016204945.1 Elusimicrobiota bacterium | reverse complement strand
GGCGCGGGCGCGGCCGCGGGCGCGACCGCGGGCTTCGGGGCCGGCGGCTTCGGAAGCGCGGCGCCGGCGGCGAGGCGCGTCACCGTCGGACCGGCGGCGGAGACCTTGCGCTTCTTGAACATCGCGAACGCCGAAACGAGGTTGGCGGAGGGGGGGGCGATCGAGCCTTCTTCCTGCGTCGCGCGAACCTCGGCGGCCACGCCCTTGACGGCGGGCTTCTTCGCGGCGGCTTTCGCTTTCGGCGCCGCGGCCTTGGCCGCCGGCTTCTTCGCCGCGGACTTCTTCGCGGCCGGGGCCTTTTTCGAGGTCTTCTTCTCCATCACGAGCGCATTATAGCATTTTGGCGCGGAGCTAGGTCCCGGGCTTGCCCGCGGCCTTCGCGTTGGCGATGATCTTGGCGGCCGTCTTCTCACCAATGCCGGACAAGGCGGTCAGGCTCTCGACCGTGCTCTCCGCCAGCTTCCCGGCGTCCGTGATGCCGGCCTTGACCAAAGTCTCGAGGGTCTTCGGGCCCACGCCCTCGAGCGTGGCCAAAGACGCGTCCGCGCCGCCCGGCCCCGCGGCCGGCTTGGCGGGCTCGGCCTTGACCTCGAGCGTCCAGCCGGTGAGCTTCTGCGCTAGGCGAACGTTCTGGCCGTCCTTGCCGATCGCCAGCGCCAGCTGCTCCTCGGCGACGAGCACCTCGGCGATCCGGTTCTCGGGGTCCATGACCTGGACCGAGGAGACCTTGGCGGGCGCCAGCGCCGCGGCGAGGGATTCCTCGACGCCCTCCGCGTGCGCGATCAGGTCGATGCGCTCGCCCGCGACCTCGTTCATGATCGAGCGGATGCGCGAGCCCCGCAGCCCGACGCAGGAGCCGATCGCGTCCACGCGCGGGTCGTTGGACTTCACGATCACCTTCGCGCGGAAGCCGGGATCGCGCACGATGCGCACGATCTCGACGGTCTTGTCCGCGATCTCCGGGACTTCTTGTTCCATCAGGCGCTGGAGAAACAGGTCCGCCGCGCGGGAGAGCACGACGGCGGGCCCGCGCTGGGACTTGTCCACGCGCAGGATGACCGCGCGGACGTTGGAGCCGATGTTGTAGCGCTCTCGGCGGATCTGCTCGCGGGGGGGCAGCACGCCCTCGGTCTTGCCGAGATCCACGATGATGCTGCGCTCGACGAAGCGGTGCACGGAGCCCGCAACGACCTCTCCCTCCTTCGGTTTGAACTCCTCGTAGAGCTTGTCGCGCTCGACCTCGCGCACGCGCTGGGTCAGGACCTGCTTGGCGGTCTGCGCGGCGATGCGGGCGAAATCGGCGGCGGGAGCGGGGTAGACCAGTTCGTCGCCCACCTTCGCGCCCTTCTTGATCTTCTGCGCGTCGGCCGCGGACAGCTCCAGTTCGGGATCGACCACCGTCTCGACGACCTTCTTCGCGACGACGGCGGAGAAGACGCCGCTCTGGCGGTCGATGGTCGCGCGGATATCCGCGTTCTTGCCCACATGCTTGCGCAGGGACGACACGACCGCGCCCTCGATCATGGATAAAATCTCGTCGACGGGGATGTTCTTCTCCCGCGCGATCTGCTCCAACGCCGCCATCAGTTCGGATTTGCTCATCGCTTCAGCCCTCCCCGAAATCAACCGCGGCCGAATCGTCGAGCCGCAGCTCCTCGATCCCCTCGCGGGCGAACGTCTTGAGATCCATGCCCACCTGCACCGAGACCCTGCCTTCGCAGAGCCCCTTGAGAACGCCCGAGAAGCGGCGCTGGCCGTTCTCCGGCAGCCTCAGGCGCAGCTTCACGGGCTTGCCCGAAAAGCGCTCGAAATCCTTATCCTTCTTGATCACGCGGTCGAGGCCGGGCGAAGAGACCTCCAGCACGTACGCGCGCGGGATCTTATCGCCCTCGTCGAGCGCGGCGCCCACCCGATCCGAAAAATAAGCGCAGTCGTCGAGCGAGATGCCGCCCGGCTTATCGAGGAACAGGCGCAGCACCCATTGGTGGCCCTCGCGGCGCCACTGCAGGTCCACGAGCTCTCCGCCCTCCTGCTCGATGAGGGGGATCAGTAGGGCTTCGATGTCTTTGGCGTCCATGGTTTTATCAATAAAAAAAGTGGCTCAGCCGGCAGCCACTCCGTAAGAAAGCGCGCCCCCCGAATACGGCGGGAGGCGAACGGCGTCATTGTAGCAAGGCCGCCGGCCTCCTGTCAATTGCTTCGCCGGCGCGGTCAGGCCGGCCAGGCCAGAGCGGCCGTCATGCGCGCCGCGGCCGCGTCGAGCTTCCAGCGCTCCGGCTCGGCGCTCCCGCGCTTCTTGTACTCGACTTCCCCGGCCTCGAGCGTGCGTTTGGAGACGACGAGGCGGTGGGGGATGCCGATCAGGTCGATGTCCTTGAACTTCACGCCCGGCTTGCCGTCGCGGTCGTCCTCGAGGACCTCGATGCCCCTGGACTCAAGCGCCTTCACGATGCCGTCCGCGGCCGGACGCACGCGCGCGTCGTCGCTCTCGTCGAGCACGACGACGGCGACGTGGAAGGGGGCGATCGCGGAAGGCCAGACGATCCCATCCTTGTCGTGGCCCTGCTCGATGGCGGCGGCGACGACGCGGGACACGCCGATGCCGTAGCAGCCCATGACCATGGTCCGGGGCTTCTGGCTTTTATCCAGATATTCGGCCTTCATCGCCGACGAGTACTTACTCCCCAGCATGAACGTGTGTCCGACTTCGATGCCCTTGAAGAATTCGGTCCTTGCCCCGCACCGCGGGCAGGCGTCCTCGAGCGTCGCGGTGCGCAAGTCGAAGAAGCCCTTGACGCCGGGCAGGTCCCGGGCGATGTTGAAATTGGAAACGTGCAGATCGTCCTTATTGGCGCCCGTGATGCCGTTGAGCACGGCGCGCGCTGAATAATCACAGTAGATCGCGACGCCCTCATGGCCCTGCGGCCCGCCGAAGCCGACCCGGCAGCCCATGACCTGCCGGTATTGCGCCTCGTTGGCGCGGTACAGATTCGGCGCCCCCGCGGCCGCGGCCAGCTTCGCCTCGTGCAGTTCATGGTCGCCGCGCATCAGCGCGATCACCGGCGTCTTGCCGTCGATCATATAGAGCTGGGTCTTCAGGAAGTCGCTCGGCGGCCGGGAGACCAGCGCGGCCACGTCCGCCACCGAGGTCTTGCCTCGGGTGTCAAACTCGGAGATCGGCTTGAACTTCGCCGCGTCCGGAGCCGTGAACGCGTCTTTTATCTCCGCGCGCTCTATGTTCGCGCCGTAGTCGCATTTCGTGCACGATACGATCGTTTCCTCCCCGGTTTCCGCGAGCACCATGAACTCGTGCGAGTACGCGCCGCCGATGGCGCCGGACTGGGCCTCGACGGACTTGAACCTGAGGCCGCAGCGCTGGAACACGCGCTTGTAGGCCTCATAGGCCGTCTTGTAGTAGGCGGCCGCGTCCGCCTCGTCGGCGTGGAAGGAGTAGGCGTCCTTCATCAGGAATTCCCGCGCGCGCATGACGCCGAAGCGGGGGCGGATCTCGTCGCGGAACTTGAGCCCGATCTGGTACAGCATGGTCGGCAGCTGGCGCCAGGAGCGCACTTCCCTGCGCACGAGATCGGTGATGACCTCCTCCGCCGTCGGCGCGAAGCAGAACTCGGCGTCTTTGCGGTCCTTGAGGCGCAGAAGCTCCTTGCCGTACACGGGCCAGCGGCCCGTCTCTTCCCACAAGCCCCGGGGCTGGATGACCGGCAGGGAAACCTCCAGCCCGCCGATACCGTCCATCTCCGAGCGCACGACCTTCTCCACCTTGCGCAGCACGCGCAAGCCCAGCGGCAGCCAGTCGTAAATGCCCGAGGCCACCTTGCGGATCATGCCGGCGCGCTGCATGAGCCGAGCCGACGCGTTGTCCGCGTCCGCCGGCGCCTCGCGCAGGGTGGGAAGAAGATATTTGGAGAGCTTCATTTGGCCGCGGCGGTCTTCATGGCCCGTTCGGCGCGGATGCGCAGGACGTCGTTGTAGGTCGCGAAGACGACAAGGGACATGATGAAGGCGATGCCGATGGTGTTGGCCTTCTCCATGACCGCGTTCGAGGCGCGGCGGCCGCGCAGGCCCTCCCACCAGTAGAACATGGCGTGGCCGCCGTCGAGCAGGGGCAGGGGAAGCAAGTTGAAGAAGCCGATCGCCACCGATATGAGGCCGATGAGGAAGACGAATTCCTCCCAGCTCGCGCGCGAGGCGCGCGAGACCATTTGGATGATGCCGACCGGGCCGGCCAGGTCCGGGCGCTCGCGCTTCCAGAGCTTGCCCGCGATGGCCGTCACCGTCTGCTTGCTCTGCGCCCAGCACAATCTCAAGGCCTCGCCGCCCGCCGTCAGCGGGCCGACGGCCTTGTACTCGGCCTTGGGCAGGATGCCGATCACGCCGCGCTCGCCCGAGTCGTCCTTCCTTGGAACGACTTTGATCTCCAGATTTTTTCCGCCGCGCACGACGGACAGCGACACCTCTTTCTCCGCCGAACGGTGAATCGAGCTCGCGAGATCCTCCCAGCCGCTCAGCGCGCGCCCGTCGAAGGCCGCGATCCTGTCTCCCACCTCGATGCCGGCCTTGTCGGCCGGGAAGCCGGTCATCAGATTGCCGATGACCGGCTCCTTCACCGCCTCGGGCATGCCCTTCCCCCAAATGAGGCCGGTGTAGAGAACGAACGCGAGCAGGTAGTTCATCGCCGGCCCCGCGTACACGATGAGCAGGCGCCGGTTCCAAGCCTGGCCGAAGTACTCGTCGCTCTTGGGCTGAACCGCGTCGCGGGCGGAAGGATCTTCGCCTGCGGGCTTGACGAAGCCCCCGAAGGGGATCGCGCACAGGGAAAAGCGCGTGCCGGAGCGATCGGTGACGCCGAGCAATTCCGGACCGAAGCCGAAGGCGAACTTCTCGACGCGCACGCCCAGGCGCCGGCAGGCGAAGAAGTGGCCGAACTCGTGCAGGACGATCACGAGGCCGAGCGCGAAGGCGTTGGCCCCGACGGCGTGCAGGACGGACAGGGCGGCGTTCATTTGCAGTGTTCCTCCGCCTTGACTCGCGCCCAGGCATCGACTTCGACGACTTCTTGAAAGCTCGGCAGGCCCCCGCTCGGGGCGTACGCCGCCATGGTCTTCTCAATGACGCGCGGTATGTCGGTGAACTTGATGCGGCCCGCGAGGAACGCGGACACGGCGACCTCGTCGGCGGCGCTGAGCGCCGCCGGCATGCCGCCGCCCTTCTGGGCGGCTTCGCGGGCGAGCGCCAGGCAGGGGAAACGGGAAAAATCCGGGGCGAGGAACTCGAGCGCGCCCGCCTTGACGAGGTCGAGCGGCTCGACGACGCGGCCGCCTCTGTCGGGATAGGTCATGCCGTATTGGATCGGGAGCTTCATGTCGGGCACGCCCATCTGAGCCAGCACCGAGCCGTCGGAAAACTCGACTCCGGAATGGAAAATCGACTGGGGATGGATCACTATCTCCACCTGATCGCGGCGCAGACCGAAGAGGTTCATGATCTCGATGAGCTCGAAGCCCTTGTTCATGAGCGTGGCGCAGTCGATCGTGATCTTCCTGCCCATCTTCCACGTCGGGTGCTTGAGCGC
>JACQJQ010000200.1 GCA_016204945.1 Elusimicrobiota bacterium | reverse complement strand
CGCCGGCTCCGGCCGCCGCCAGCGCGGCGCCGCGCAAGTACGAGAGGACGGGCGGGTACTCGCGCACGGCATGCTTCGGGCCGCCATGAAGATAGGCCCACGCGAAGCCGAGGTACGGAGGCTCGTCATAGGTAACGCCCGTCGCCCGCGCGAGCAGGAGGCCGATCGCCAGGGCGGCGGCGACGAAGGCCGCGCCGGCGGCCCGCGTCGCCGCCCGCGCCGTGAAGCCGCAAGATTCGACGCTGAGGCGCTCGAGCACGGCCTTAAGGATATATAATCGGGGCGTGCGCGCGCTCTCCCTCTCCGGCCGCTCCGTTGTCGTGACGCGTCCCCGCGCGAAATCAGGCGCCGTCGCCGCCGCGCTCGCCCGCCGCGGGGCCCGCGTCATCTATGCGCCTCTGATCCGCATCGTCCGCCCGCGCTCATGGCGATCCCTGGATGCCGCTCTCAAGAACCTTCATCATTACGACGCCGTCGCCTTTACAAGCGCCAACTCCGTTGATTTTTTATTTTCACGCATGAAAAAGGTTCTCAAGAGAAAGCCGGTCTCTCCTCGAATCCTCGCCGCCGTCGGCCGCGCGACGGCGGGCGCCGTGGCCGCCCACGGCTGGCGTTGTTCGGTGATCCCCGAGGACGCGCGCGCCGCGGGTCTGGCTCGAGCGCTGCGCGTCCCGCGCGGCTCGCGCGTTCTTATCCCGCGCGCCGAGCGCGGCCTGGATCGGCTTCCGAAGTCCTTGCGCGCCGCCGGCGTCCGAGTCACCGTGGTTCCCGCATACCGGACCATTCCTGACAAGAAAGGCCTTCTTACGCTTCATCACGCCCTCGCCCTTGGAGCCGACGCCGTCTGTTTCGCCTCCGGCTCCGCCGCCGTCCTCGGCGCCCCCGATCTGAAGCTGTCCGGCGCCGCCGCGATCGCCATCGGCCCGACCACCGCCGCGGCCCTGCGCGCGAGGGGGGTGCCGCCCGCCGCGATCGCGAAACGCCCCGACCCGGAATCTTTTGCCCGCGCCGTCGCGCGGGCGCTGCGCGGCCGCCCATGACTCGACGCGCGCTCCTCAAGTCCATGCTGCTGCGCGCCGGCGCCGTCCTGCGCGGACATTTCGGCAAGGTTTCCTACAGGCAAAAGCGCCGGGCCGATCTCCTGACGATCGCCGACCTCGCGAGCCAGAAGACGATCCTCGACGCGATTCGCCGCGTTTTCCCGCACGACGATTACATCGCGGAGGAAAACGAGGCCAGGCTCACGGGCGCGGAATACCTCTGGATCATCGACCCGCTCGACGGCACGACGAATTACGCTCATCGCTATCCGGCCGCCTGCGTGTCGATCGCGGCGCTGAAACACGGCGAGGCTTTCCTCGGGGGCGTCTACGATCCGTTTCGCGGCGAATTGTTTTTGGCCCGCAAAGGCTCCGGAGCGGCGCTCAACGGACAATCCATTCATGTCTCGAAGACGCGGAAAATCAAGGACTCGCTGCTCATCACCGGCTTCGCCTACGATCGCGCCGAGCGCGCCGATTATTACTTGGCGCGCTTCAAGTCGTTCATGACGAAGTGCCACGATATCCGCCGTTCGGGCTCGGCCGCTCTCGATCTGGCCTGGATCGCGGCGGGGCGCGCCGACGGCTTCTGGGAATTCGAACTGAAGCCATGGGACGTCGCCGCCGGCCTCCTGCTGATCCAGGAGGCGGGGGGAAGCGTCACCGACTTCGACGGCAAGCCCTGGAAGAACTGGCGCGAGATGGGCAGACGAACGCTCGCCACGAACAAGCGCGTCCACCGCGAAATGCTCTCGATCCTCCGCGTCAGAAGCGGAAGGCGATCGTGACGCGGTTGACGGTGCCCAGGTCGCCGAAAGGAATCCACGCGTAGTCGAGGCGCAGCGAGGCGAAGTCGAAGCCCGCGCCCGCCGAGAGGCCGGTGAGGCCGTCCACGTCGCGCGTGCGGCTCGCGTCGTAGCCGCCGCGCACGCTCACGACCCAGGGAGAGGCGGAGTCCGTTTTCAAGACCGGAACGTGCGCCTCGACGCCGAACGCCGCGTAGGGATCCTGGTCGACGGGCAGATTGACGTCGAAGCCGCCATCGAAGTTCGGCGACATGTGCCACACGCCGCCGGCCCTAAACCTGGCGGGCAGCGGGTCGGCGACGCTGCCCAGCTTGAGGGGGGGGCCGATGTTCAGGACCGCGACGCCGACGTCGAACGGACCTTCGCCGATGTCGGCGATGTGCCTGGCGACCACGCCGAAGTCCGCGGCGACGGTCGTGCCGCTCTGATCATCGAGCGCCGAGCGGATGATCTTCAGACCGCCCGCGAGCCCGATGGAGTCGCGGAAGCGGCGCGCGTACCAGGCGCCGAGCGCGAGGTCCGTCGGAGCGAATTTTCCGGCCGCGTCGCCGAGAGCGTCATACTTGGTCTGCGCGCTCTGCGACGCGTAGAGCAGCCCGGCGGCGAGGGCGCCCTCTCCGCCGAGGGGACGCGCGTAGACGGCGGAGCCGGAGTAGGCGGACTCGAGCAGGGCGTCGTAGCCCAAGGAGACCTCGCTCGGAGCCTCGGCCGAAACGCGGGAGAGGGACGCCGGGTTCAAGAACACGGCCTCGGCTCCCTGGCCGGCGGCGGCGGAAACGCCGCCCATCGCCGAGGCCCGCGCCCCTCCGGGCGATTTCAAGAAGGCGGCGCCCGTCGTTCCCGCCGCGCGCTCGGAAAAAGCCCCGTTGGGAAGGAGGCCGGCGCGGACGGGCGGCGCGGCGACGGCCAATACCGCGAGGAGGGCTAGACGGGCCAGACCGGCCCCCGCCGCGTCTTTTCCTCGGGCGGCGGTTCCGCGGACGCCGGAGCCTGCTCCGACTTGGCGGTCGGAGCGGCGATGAGAGCGCCCGGCTCCGTGCTGATCGTCTCATCGGGCGAGCGAGCCGGCTCCGGCGCCGCCTGCGGAACTGGAGCCGGAGTCGAAGCCTCGATGATGACTTGCCGCGCCGCCGGCTCGGGAACGCTCTCGGCGCTGCGGGCCTTCGGCGAGGCGGGGACCTTCATGTCCTCCACCGCGCGGGTCAACTCGCCCAAACGCTCGACTAAAGCCTCGTCGCGCGTGGAAACCGCGGCCAGCTCCGCGTCGACGCGCTTGGCGAGCGAGCGCATTTCCTGGTGAAGCTCGGCCAGCTCGCCTTTTATGTTCTGCAGATAGACGACGGCGGGGCTGACGCCGCCCGTCGCGCCCGCGGGCTCCGGCTCTTGGGGCGGATGCGAGGATATCCGGGCGGACGGGGCCGCCTCATCCGGGACGTACACCGGCCGGATCGCCGCGGGAGGCGGCGCCTCTTTTTCCGCGCCCTGTCCGCCGTCGGTGGCGTCGGCCGCCTCGGAAGCGGCTCGATACTGGCCGATGAGGAAGAAGAAGAGGATGCCGCTGACGAGAAGCCCCGCCGAGGAAATGTAGAACCAGCCGTCCGCCCAAAGTCCCATCATGGCAATAGGGAATGGTATCCGTCCGGGGGGGTAAAGTCAACCGGACTAATGAGTATAATGGCACGGTGACCCGCGGTCGTCCGCCGTATCGTCTCGCTTTTTGCCCGCGCCTCGAGGCTGAGAGAGCCCTCGGCGACCCGGCTTGGCTTCGCGCGCGCTTCAGCCCGGCGGAGCTGTCCGAGCTCATGGCCCTGCCGGAGCGCCGCCGGCTCGACCGGACGGCGGGGCGCCTGGCGGCCAAGCGCGCGCTCGCCGCGCACTTCCTGGGCGAATACGGCTGGAACGCCGAGCCGGCCGAGCTCGCCGTGTTCAACGACGACGCCGGACGTCCGCGTCTGGCCCTGCCGAAGGACGCCCCGGCTCCCGAGCCTTCCTTCTCGATCTCGCACTGCGCGCAGGGCGGGGCGGCCGCGGTCGCCTCTCCCGGACGCCGCGTCGGCGTGGACATCGAGACGATCCTGTCTCGCCCCGCGGAGGTGATCGCGTTCGTCGCGTCGCCGGGCGAGCTCCCGGCCGGGCCGTCGGATCCGGAGGGACAGGCCCGGCTGTGGACGGGAAAGGAAGCGACCTTGAAGATGCTGGGGCTCGGCCTCGACGCGGACGCGCGCGCCGTCCGGCCTGAAGCCGGCGGCGTGGCGCTGACGGGCGCGCCCGCGAAAGCGTGGGCGGCCCTCGGCTCGCCGCGGGTGCGGCTCGACTACGACGGCGCGGACGGCGCGCGCATCGCCGTCGCCTACACGGGGGACTAGATGGACGAAGAAGCCGTGAAGCCCACGATCCGCAAAACGCCTCGGCCCGCCGCCGCGAGCGTCGTCAAACTGCGCCAGGCCGTCGAAAAGGCGTCCGCGGGCGGGGGAGCCGACCGCGTGTCGGCCCAAAAGGCCCGAGGCAAATTCACCGCCCGCGAACGCATCCATTATCTTCTCGACGAAGGCACGTTCCAGGAGCTGGACCTCCTCGTCTCCACGCGCGCCGCGGCTTTCGGCCTCCAGGACAAGGACATCCCCGGCGACGGGGTGATCACGGGCTTCGGTCAAATCAACGGCAAGGAAGTGTGCGTTTACGCCCAGGACTTCACCGTGCTCGGCGGCTCGCTCGGCCTCGCGCATGCCAAGAAAATAGCGAAGATCATGGACCTGGCCTATGAGAACAGGGTCCCGGTCGTCGGCCTCCTCGACTCGGGCGGAGCCCGCATCCAAGAGGGCGTGGATTCGCTCGACGGCTACGCCGAGATCTTTCAGCGCAACGTCAAGTGCTCGGGCGTGATCCCGCAGATCTCCGTGATTCTCGGCCCGTGCGCCGGCGGCGCCGTGTACTCGCCCGCGCTGACCGACTACATCTTCATGGTCGAGGGCATCTCGCAGATGTTCGTGACGGGCCCCGACGTCGTGAAGGCCGCGACGGGCGAGGAGGTCTCCTTCGACGTGCTCGGCGGGGCGGACGCCCACACCGCCAAGTCCGGCGTCTGCCACTTCGTCGCGAAATCCGAGCCCGACTGCTTCCGCCAGGTGCGCGAGCTGCTGAGCTACCTGCCCCAAAACCGATGGGAAAAGGCGCCCCGCGTCGCCAACCCCGATCCGATACGCCGGCAGGTTCCGCTCCTTGAAAAGATGTGCGACCTGGATCCGCGCAAGTCCTACCGCGTCCATCACATCATCTGGCAGATCGCCGATGAGCACAAGTTTTTCGAGGTCCAGGCCGGCTACGCGAAGAACATGGTCACCGGCTTCTGCCGCATGGGCGGCGAGGTCACGGGCGTGATCGCCAACAACCCGGCCCACGTCGCGGGCGCGCTCGACATCAACGCGTCCGACAAGGCCGCGCGCTTCATCCGCTTCCTGAACGCCTTCAACATCCCCGTCCTGACCTTGGTGGACGTGCCCGGCTACTGGCCCGGCCTCCAGCAGGAGCACGGCGGCATCATCCGCCACGGCGCGAAGATCCTGTTCGCCTACGCCGAGGCGACGGTCCCCAAGATCACCGTCATCCTGAGAAAGGCGTACGGCGGCGCCTACATCGCGATGAGCTCGAAGCACCTCAAGGGGGACTTCAACTTCGCCCTGCCCTGCGCCGAGATCGCGGTCATGGGCCCCGCGGGCGCCATCGAGATCCTCTACTCGCGCGAGCTCGCGGCCTGCAAGACCGACGCCGACAGGGCCGCCCTGCGCGTGAAGCTGACGGCGGAATACGCGGCCCAGTTCGCCTCCCCTTATCAGACGGCGTCGACGGGCTCGATCGACGAAGTCATCGAGCCCTCGCAGATGCGCTACAAGATCGTGCGCGCCCTGCGCTTTCTCAAGGACAAGAGGGCGCCCGGAGCGCACGAGAGCCGCGGGAATATCCCTCTCTAGGCTTTTGCTATACTCACGGGGATGATCAAGGCGCAGATTCTCGTCGTCGAGGACCAGGCCGCCACGGCCGATCTTATCCTCGAGGTGCTCCGGGCGGAGGGCTACGAGGCCCAGACCGTCGACACTCTGGCGAAGGCGCGGGCGCGCCTGCAGAAGCAGCCGCCCGAGCTCCTGCTT
Organism: Elusimicrobiota bacterium; assembly: GCA_016204945.1. Taxonomy (GTDB): domain Bacteria; phylum Elusimicrobiota; class Elusimicrobia; order UBA1565; family UBA9628; genus GWA2-66-18. The sequence continues at coordinate 6,244 of JACQJQ010000200.1, read as the reverse complement.
CTCGACCGCACCCTTCCCGACGGCGACGGCGCCGACATTCTGGCCGAGATCCGGGGCAGCGAGAAGCTCGCCGCGCTCCCGGTGATCATCCTGACCGCTAAAAAAGACGTCGCCGACAAGGTCGCCGGCCTGCGCGTCGGGGCGGACGACTACGTCGCCAAGCCCTTCAACACCGAGGAGCTCGTCGCGCGCGTCGCGGCGATCCTGCGCCGCGCCGGCAAGGGCGAGGAGCCGACCTCGGTCGAGGCCGGCGGCATAAGGCTCGACCGCGCCTCGCGCAAGGTCCACGTCGGCGGCAAGGAGATTGCGCTTTCCGCGAAGGAGTTCGACCTGCTCTGGTTCCTCGTGCACCGCAAGGGCCGCGTGCTGACGCGCGACTTCCTGCTGCAGCACGTCTGGGGCTACGATTCGGGCATCGACCTGACGACGAAGGTCATCGACGTGACGCTCTCCCACCTGCGCACCAAGCTCGGAGCGGTCGCCGACAAGATCGTCGCCGTCCGCGGCTTCGGCTACCGCTTCGACGCGTAAGCGCCGAGTCCCATGGCCGACATCCAGACCGAAGTCGCCCGCCGCCGCACCTTCGCGATCATCTCGCATCCCGACGCGGGCAAGACGACGTTGACCGAAAAGCTCCTGCTTTACGGCGGAGCCCTTCAGCTCGCCGGCTCCGTCACCGCGCGCAAGAATCAGAGCGCGTCCGCCTCCGACTGGATGGAGCTCGAGCGCAAGCGCGGCATATCGGTGAGCTCGACCGTGCTCCAGTTCGACTACGAGGGCGCGCGCATCAACCTGCTCGACACCCCGGGCCACAAGGATTTCTCCGAGGACACCTACCGCGTGCTGACCGCCGTCGACGCCGCCGTCATGGTCATCGACGCCGGCAAGGGAATCGAACCGCAGACGTTGAAACTCTTCGAGGTTTGCCGCTTGCGCGGGATTCCCATATTGACGTTCATGAACAAGCTCGACCGCGAGACGAAAGACCTTTTGGAACTCGTCGATGAGATCGAGAACACGCTTCAGCTCCATGCTTTCCCGGTCAACTGGCCCATGGGCGTGGGACAACGATTTAAAGGGGTGTACGACCGCACGACCAAAGAAGCGCACATGTTCGAGCGCGCGGCGCGCGGCGCCTACAAAGCGCCGGTGCGCGTCGCCGGCATCGACGACCCGGCGGTCAAGGCCGCGCTCGACGCCGACTCCTACCACCATTTCGTCGAGCAGATCGACCTGCTTGAGGCCGCGGGGGCGACCTTCGATCGCGCCGACGCGCTAAAGGGGGGAACGACGCCCGTCTTCTTCGGCTCGGCCGTCAACAACTTCGGCGTCGAGCTCCTGCTCAAGGCGCTCGTCGCCGAGGCTCCGCCGCCGGCCGCGCGCGCCTCGACGGCCGGGCCCATCGAGCCCGCGCGCGCCTCGTTCTCGGGCTTCGTCTTCAAGATCCAGGGCAACATGGACCCGAAGCACCGCGACCGCGTGGCGTTCGTGCGGATCTGCTCGGGCCGATTCACGCGCGACCTGTCCGTGACGCACTCGCGCACGGGAAAATCCTACCGCTTGGCCAACGCGCACAAGATCTTCGGCCGCGACCGGGAGATCATCGAGGAGGCCTACGCCGGGGACGTCATCGGCCTCGTCGGCTATTCCGACTTCGGCATCGGCGACACCCTGGGCGAGGACCCGAAAATCGTTTACGACGAGATACCGCGCTTCGCCCCGGAGTGCTTCGCGCGCATCAGCAATCCCAACCCCGCGAAGTACAAGCCGTTCGCCAAGGGCCTCGAGCAGCTCCTGCGCGAGGGCGTCGTGCGCGCGCTGGTCCCGCGCGACGCGGGCGACGCGAAGGCCACCTTGCTCGCCGCGGTCGGCCCGCTCCAATTCGAGGTGGCGCAGTTCCGCCTTCTGTCCGAGTACGGCGTCGAGTCGCGCCTGGAGCCCATGGCGTGGACGATCGCGCGCTGGGTCGGGCCGAACACGAAGCCGTGGGCCGTCGACGCCGCGGCCCTGCCGATGCAGTCGGCGCGCGTCAAGGACGAGGAGGGCAACGAGATGATCCTGTTTCCGACGCCCTGGTCTTTGCAGTACCTCTCGGAAAAGCACCCCGAGATCGAGCTGCTGCGCCTGCCGCCGTCGCGGTCTCAGAAGAACTGAGCTGTTTCCGGAAAACCGCTCCCTACTTCTCCGGGATCGCGGCCTCGAACTTGAGCCGATCGCCGGCCTTGAGCCCGCGCCGCGAGGCCTCGCCTGCGGCCAGTTCGAGCACGTACTGCCCCTTGCCGCCCGCCCTCGCGACCTCGTCGTCCGGCGCGCCGACGGCCGAGGGCCTCAAGCGCTCGCGAATGACGGTGATTTTCTTGTCCGCGCCGATCCAAAGGATATCGAGCGGCACGAGCGTATTCTTCATCCAAAAGCTCAGGAACATGTCCCGGGGGAACACGAAGAGCATGCCGTAGTCCTTTCGCATTTTTCTCACGCACATGAGCCCGATCTCGCGCGTCGCGGGCGTGTCGACGACGTCGATTTTGATTGTCTTGCCGTCGGGGAAGGTCAGCGAGGTTTTCTTGGCGGAGGGAACGGTCTGCGGCACGCACTTCAAAGCGGGCGCGGCGAACGCCGACGATAAGGCAAACAGCATCAGCAAAGTTTTCATCGAGTTCCCTCGGGGTTCGATTGGGATTTGACGAGTTGAGAAATCCTGCCGGCTTCATCGGCCCAGCCGCGCGTGCCCCAAGTTCCAAGCCGACCCCATAACAGCCGGGCCATATCGTGATAAAAAACGCCGCGAGCGGGGCCGTCGGCGTAGACGCCGGAAACGGCGGCCTTCAAACGGCGGCCGAACTCGCCCGGGCCCGCCTCGTCTTTTTGGTGCAGGCCCCAGTCGAAGATATTTCCGGGTAGGAGCTGGACGTCATTGATCTTCACATACTCGCGCCAGCTTTTCATCATCTCCGCGTACTGCGCCTTGTCGGCCTCGTAGAACATAAGGGCGACGACGTCCGCGCCCGCGTCGCTCATCATGACCGGGTCCTGGCCGTGATGCCAGCCCTTCTCCCAGGTCAAGGCGAACGTCCACAGGGGCTTGCCGACGAGCCGCGCCTTGATCTCCTTGACGACGAGCGCGACGCGGCGCGCGCGCCACCACTCCCAGGCCTCGACGAACTCCATGTCGCGGCGCATGATCTTCTTGCGCGCCAGCCAGGTCATGCGCTCCTCGCGCGACAGCCTCGGCCACTCGGGGGGGACGACGACTCCGGGCATCTCGGCGACGAAGTCGTCCACGAGCTCGTAGCCCCCGAGCGCGTTGCGGATGTAATCGAGCCCGACCCAGTCCACGTTCGGGTCCTCGGCGTACGGCTTCAAGAACGCGGCGACGTCGGAGAGCCGATTATGGTCGCGAATCGAGATCGCGCGGGTGACGATGGACTTGCCGTCTTTGATCTCAAGAGCGTACTCGTAGCCCGGCACTTCCCGTTTCGACATCGTCAGAGAGAACATCGCGTAGACCCCGAACCGGAGCCCGCGCCGGCGGCACTCCTCGGCGACCTTCGGGATCAGTTTCAGATTGGCGCTCATCCAAATCTCGTTCTTGCCCAGGCCCGGCGTCTGTCCGCCCAGCATCCAGAAGGCGTCGGCCCCGACGTATTGCGCCCAATCGAGCAGGCCGCGCCAGTCCGTCATGCTCCCATCCGGCCCCTTGACCGTCATCGAGGCCAGCGGCGCCGCGCTCTCGAGCGTGGCCACGACAAGGCCCTTGGGCATCGGCTTCGGCCTGCGCCGCCCTATCTTGAAGGGGAAAACCGCCAGACGCTCGCCGAGATCGGGACGGCCCAGCAGAACGGGGCGGTAATCGCCCGCGGGCGCGTTCCACGGCACCGGCCACTTCGCGGCCCATAGCCCCGGCGCGACGCGAACGGCCTTCATCTCGCGGATGCCCGCGATCGTCGTCACGGTCTCGGTCCCGCGCGTGACGGCCAATCGCGGCGGCGCGGCGGCGAAGCCCTCGTCCAGCGACGGATCGCCGGAGGCGAGGGTCAGCTCGACGATGTCGTAGTGCAGGTACGCGGGCTTCGAGGCGGAGAGCTTGAGGCCGCGGGACCTCGTCCGCCAACTCCAAGAGACGAAAACAACCGCGTACGCGGCGGCGACGGACAGAAAAAGGGCGACTCCGCGGCGCGCGGACCGGGAAAAACGCATGGGCGAAGATTCTACCGAATCGCATGCGTTTCCGGCGTTTTTTGATATACTCCGGACCACGACGACCGCTCGTTCATATCAGGAGGGCGCGAAATGGTGACCGGACTGGTGTTGGTGCGTTTGATGGCGGGCAAGGAGAAGGTCGCTTTGTCGCGCATCAAAGAGATCAAGGGCGTTTCACACGTCACCGCCGTGTTCGGACGCTGGGACCTCGTGCTCGACATCGAGACCGAGGACGTCGGCACGCTTTCGAACGTCGTCGTGCGCGACATACGCGCCGCACCGGGCGTGCTCTCCACCGAGAGCCTCGTGACGACCTCCATCTAGGTGAGCGAGCCCGTTCTCTCCGTCCGCGGCCTGCGGACGCACTTCATCACGCGCGAGCGGACCGTCAAGGCGGTCGACGGGGTCGCGTACGATCTCCACCCCGGCAAGACGCTCGCCGTGGTCGGAGAATCGGGATCCGGCAAGAGCGTGCACGCGCTCTCCATCCTACGCCTGCTCCCGGAGCCGCCCGCGAAAGTCGTCGGCGGCGAAATACTGTTCCAAGGCCGCGATCTCCTCAAGATGGGCCGCGAGGAGATGCGGGAGATCCGCGGCAACCGCATCGCGATGATCTTCCAGGAGCCGATGACGAGCCTCAATCCCGTCCTCCGGATCGGGGAGCAGATCGCCGAGGCCGTCGTCCTGCATCAGGGCCTCTCCCGGGCAAAAGCGTGGACCAAGGCCGTGGACCTCCTCAAAAAGGTCGGCATTCCGCATCCTGAAGAACGCGTCCATGACTACCCGCACCAATTCTCCGGCGGCATGCGCCAACGCGCGATGATCGCCATCGCGCTCTCCTGCGAGCCCGACGTCCTGATCGCCGACGAGCCGACGACCGCCCTCGACGTCACGATCCAGGCCCAGATCCTCGAACTGATGAAGGACCTCCAGCGCGAGTACCATATGGCGATCGTGCTCATCACGCACAACATCGGCGTCGTGGCCGAGATGGCCGACGACGTCGTCGTCATGTACGCCGGCCGTCCGGTGGAAAGCGCGCCGATCGGCGCGCTCTTCAAGAGCCCGAAGCATCCCTACACCAAGGGCCTGCTCAACTCGGTTCCTTCCATCTACGAGCGCAAGGAGCGCCTCGAGGCCATCTCCGGCCAGCCGCCGGACTTGAGCGGCGGCTTTGTCGGCTGCCCGTTCGAGCCGCGCTGCGGCTGCGCGCGGCCGCGCTGCAAGACCGATGATCCGCCCCAGTTCCATCTCGCGGGGGGACGCATGTCCAACTGCTGGGAAAGCGAGGGCGAGACCACGGGAAGCTCGCACCGCCACGAACAAGCCGGAAGAAGCAAATGAGCGGCTCGCCTCTCCTCGAGGTCAAGAACCTCAAGAAACACTTCGACGTCCGCAAGGGCCTGTTCGGCGAAAAAACCGCGGTCAAGGCCGTGGACGGCGTCTCCTTCGGCGTCATGCCTCAGGAAAGCTTCGCCGTCGTGGGCGAGTCCGGCTGCGGCAAGACGACCCTCGGCAAGCTCGTGCTCGCGCTCGAAAAAGCCACCGGCGGCTCCGTCTTGTTCGACGGCGCGGATGTTTCCAGGATGAACGGCGCGGCCCTCAAGAAGATGCGCCGCGAGATGCAGGTCATCTTCCAGGACCCCTACTCGAGCCTCAACCCGCGCATGACCGTCGAGGACATCATCACCGAGCCCTGGGTCATCCACGGCATGCACGAGAACCGCGCCGAGCGCGCCCGAAAGCTCGCCAAGCTTCTTGATGATTGCGGCATCGCGAAATCCTATCTACCGCGGCATCCGCACGAGTTCTCCGGCGGCCAGCGGCAGCGGGTCGGCATCGCGCGCGCGCTCGCGCTCGACCCGAAATTGATCGTCGCGGACGAGCCGGTCTCGGCGCTCGACGTCTCGATCCAGGCTCAAATCCTCAATCTGCTGAAGGATCTCCAACGAGAGCGGAAGCTGGCCTATCTTTTCATCTCCCACGACTTCTCGGTGGTCCGTCATTTATGCACCCGCATCGCCGTCATGTACCTCGGCCGCAT